>DATJSQ010000029.1:0-28720 GCA_035503995.1 Verrucomicrobiia bacterium
TTCAGCGACGATGGCTCAACCGCCCTCGAAGTGGCGCTCAAACTGGCCTACGAATTTTCCCGCCGGTCGGGAAAAATCAAAAGGCCGGAGTTTCTTTCACTCACCGGCGCTTACCATGGCGACACCGTCGGCGCCGTTTCCCTCGGTCACATTGACCTGTTCCACCAGGCATTTTCCGGACTGCTGTTTCGAACGGACCAGGTCATGGCTCCCTATTGTTACCGTTGCCCGTTTAACCGCGCCAAACCGGAACGCGATGACGCGCGCAATTATCGCAAGTGTAATTGGGAATGCGTCGGCAAGGTGGAACAAAAATTCTCTGCGCAAAAGCGGAAGGGAAATCCCTACGCCGCCTTTGTCTTCGAGCCGCTGATTCAAGGCGCCGCCGGGATGATTCCACAGCCGAGCGGGTGGCTAAAACAAGCGGCGGAAATTGCCCGCGGCCACGGCGCGTTGCTCGTCGCCGATGAGGTGATGACGGGTTTCGGCCGCACGGGCGCTTCGTCCCCGTTTCTTTTCGCCTCTCACGACGAAAACGTCCAACCTGATTTTCTTTGCCTCGCCAAAGGCCTTACCGGCGGCTACCTGCCCATGGCTGCAACCCTGACCAACCAAAAAGTCTATGACGCCTTCCTCGGGGAATATCACGAATTCAAAACCTTTTTTCACGGACACAGCTACACCGCCAATCAACTTGGGGCCGCCGCCGCCCTGGCCAGCCTTGATCTTTTGCAGAACAAACAGACCATCCGGGCGCGGCAGGTGCTGGAAGTTCAATTGTGCGACCACCTGAAATCCCTTTGGCCTCTTCCGAACGTCGGCGACATCCGGCAAGTGGGATTGGTTGCAGGTATTGAACTCGTTCGCAACTGGCGCACGCGCGAGCCGTTTGACTTGCGCGAGCGCGTGGGCATCCGCGTTTGCGAGGGCCTGGCCGCCCGTGGTGTGCTCACGCGCCCCATCGGCAATGTCATCGTCCTTATGCCACCGTATTGCACCACTCCGGGGCAGTTGGAAATAATGATTTCCTCTCTACGCAACGTCATCCGCAAGATTTTATAAAATGACCAACGACCTGCTCGACCACCAACTCCACACCGGGACAAGGCATATATGGCGTCAATTCTGCACCGGCGCCGACTGAATCCTAACCCCTTCCATTGGCGGGATCTGCCTCGTCTTCCTCCCGGGCAAACTCAATTCGCTTGATTTTTTCCGATTTGCGGCGCAATTTGTCCTTCGTCAAGTGAACATTGCAAAACGAAAGGATTAATTATGCCATTTGTATTACCTCCGCTTCCCTACCCGTCCGATTCCCTGGAACCGAACATTGACAAGGCCACGATGGAAATTCATCACGGCGGCCATCACAAAGCCTATGTGGACAACCTAAACAAGGCGGTCGCTGGCACGCCGCTCGAAAACAAATCGCTCGACGCTCTCATCGCCGATCTCGCGTCCGTGCCCGACAATATCCGGGGTCCCGTGCGCAACAACGGGGGCGGCCACTGGAACCATTCGTTCTTTTGGAAAATTTTGTCCGGCAAAGGCGGGGGCGCTCCTTCGGGCAAGCTCGGTGACTCCATCACCTCCGCCTTCGGCAGTTTCGATGCCTTCAAGGAAAAATTCGAGGCCGCCGGCTTGGGACGTTTTGGCAGTGGCTGGGCGTGGCTGGTTTCCAACGGTGGAAAACTGGAGATTTGCTCAACCGCCAACCAGGACAATCCGCTCATGGGCAAGGCCATCGCCGGTTGCGAAGGCAAACCCGTCTTTGGCGTGGATGTTTGGGAACACGCCTATTATCTCAAACACCAGAACAAACGCGCCGCCTATCTCAAAACTATTTGGAATGTGATAGACTGGAACGCCGTCGCAAAAAATCTTTAGAGCCTGTTTAAAATAGATCGGGCCAGGGACTGCGAGCGTGGCGGGCTGGATGGCGAGGCGCGACCATGGGTCATTGTGCATTTCCTTGGTTCCACCACCCTCCGCCCAGCGCCTGAAACAACGCCGCAGTATCTGAATAGCGGTTGGCCTCCGCCTGAATGAGCGTTACAACTGCTTGCTGATACGCTTGTTCCGCGGTCAAAAATGCCAGGTTGTTCGCGTAACCGATCCGCATTTGTTGCCGCGTGATGTCCAGCGTCACCCTCGCCGCATCCGCGGCCTCCGCCGCGGCCTTAACGGCGTTCGCGTCCCCTTCCAGCGCGTTGAGCGTGTCAGCGACGTTCTGGAACGCAGTGTGGACGGTACTGCGATATTGCTCCGCCGCCTGAATATACGCGGCCCTGGCGGCTCGTTCCTTGTGCAACAAAGCGCCGCCTTCAAAGAGAGGCGCCGTCGCGGTGGCGCCCAACCCCCAAAAGCCCGTCCCCGAGCTGAACACCTGGTCAATCGCCAGCGCCGTGCTGCCCGCGTCCGCCGTCAGCGTGATGTTCGGCAGCCGATTCGCGACCGCAATGCCGATTTGCGCGCTCGCCGCGTGCATGTTCTCCTCGGCCTGGCGCACATCCGGGCGATGCTCGATCAATTGCGACGGCAAACTCACCGGCAATTCCTCCGGCAGATGCAGGCTGGAAAGATCAAATTCCGCAATCGGCCCCTGGTTGGGAACACCGCCGGCGAGCACCGCCAATGCGTCCCGCTGTTGCGCCAATTGTGTCAGCAACGGCGGCAACGTGGCGCTGGCCTGCGCAAGCTGTGATTCCTGCGCGGCGACATCCAACCGGCTCGCATAACCTCTCGCAAATTGAGCGCGCAAGATCCGAAGCGCGTTTGAGTTCAGCTCGATAATCTGCCGCGTCGCGTCAATCTGTGCCCGCAGCGACGCCTCCTGAATTGCCCCAACGACGATATTCGCGCTCAGAGTGATACGCGTCGCGACCACGGCAAAACGCGCCTGCTCCTCCTGCGCGTTCAATGACTCCACCGTCCGACGATTCAGCCCGAAAACATCCGGTGTATATGAAACACTCACCTGTGGAGTGAATAGATCATACGTAAATTCGCTGGACACCACGGGATAGTTAGGCACGGGCGCCAGCACTTCTGATTGTCGCTGGCGGCTTGCCGAAAAACTGCCGGTGACCGCCGGATAGTATGCGCCACCTTGCGCCAGGACATTTTCCCGCGCCACCTGCAACGCCGCCTGTGCCGCTTTTATGTCGGGATTGTTGGTCAGCGAACGCTCAATCAAATCGTTGAGCGGCTTGGAATGGAACACCATCCACCACTCGGCCGGAATATCAAGCCCTTCCTTAAAATGCTGCGCCCCGCCGCCGGGAATACTCGCGACGCCAACGGTCGTCGAAAGAGGCGTCGTCGTGTATCCGCTTACGTTCGGAGCGGCGGGCTTTTTAAAATTCGGCCCCAACGCGCAACCGGCGAGCACCGTGCAAAATATCCAACATCCAACGTTCACCAACCAGCCGCCAAGACGGCGCCTGGCGCTCCGTAGGGTATTCGGTGCCGCTTTGGGGGATTGAGTGTTGAATGTTACTGCGTTCATGGCTTGCGTTTCATCCCGGTTCCGTTGATCGCCGCAACTGTTTCAATTTTTTCCGGCCCGCCAATGACCGCGGGGGATCGTCCTCGATTACTCTGTTCCTTGAGCAATGGCCCGGCAGGTTGAATGACCCCGGGCTGCGAAATCGCGAGGGTGTGGGTCATCGTGTGCAGATCGGCTGTTCGGTTTCCCGCCCGCGCCGGGATTCCGCTTCCCGCAAGCTCAATAGGCTTCCCGGCTTGTCCTTGTCCGGACGTTTGTCCCTGCTCAGGATGCCGCGCCGCCTTCGCCGGCTCCTGTCGGGCGGTGCCAACACCATTCCCTCCTGAAGGATCGGCATATCCTGTTCCGCACGTTAATGCCAATCCAGTGATTGCAATCAAAGCGTTTAGAGCGAGCCGAAATCGTATTTCTTCGACACCCGTCCACCGCGTTAGGGTCGGGGTGAGGTGAGAGTCCGGAGGGTTCATTTTGCCCCCTCCTTTGGCGCCGCCCCATTTTCACGCCCCAGAAAAACCATCGTCAGTGCCGGCACGACGAGAAGCAGCATGAACGTGCCAATCAACATGCCGCTCACCACCACCGTGGCGAGTGGACGCTGCACCTCGCTGCCGATCCCGGTCGAAAGCGCCGCCGGCAACAGTCCGATGCCCGCTGAAAGACTCATCATCAGTAGCGGACGCATTAGACCCGACGTCGCGAAAAACATCGCATCGTTCGGCGCGTGCCTCGCCCGCTCCCGGTGGTAATACGTTATCAGCAAAATTCCGATCATCACCGACACGCCAAAGAGCGAGATGAACCCGATGGCCGCGGAGATGCTGAAATTGAGACCGGAAAAATAAAGTCCAATTATGCCACCGGCCACGGTGAACGGAATTCCCACCAGCGAGAGCAGGCATTCGCGCAGCGAATTGAACAAGCTGTAAAGCAAAACCATGATAAGCGCCAGACTCACCGGCACAATCACTTCCAAACGCGCTTTCGCGGCCTGAAGTTCGCCATATTCGCCGGACCATTCCATCCGGTAGCCGGGCGGGGGTATCACGTTGGCCTTGATGCGCGCCTGCGCTTCGGCCACCGCTCCGCCCAGGTCCCGTCCGCGCACGCTGAACTTCACCGGAATAAACCGCTCCCCGCTCTCGTGGTAAATCCATGCCGCACCCGTTTCCATCTTGATGTCTGCCACTTCCTTCAAGGGAATGTACGCGTTCACACCGGTGCTTGTCGTGTAACCAACTTTTACATTGCCGATTTTTTCAATGCTGTCGCGGTCCTCCTCCGGGTAACGGACCACCAGGTCGAACGAGCGGTCGCCCTCCAATACTTCCGTCGCCACCGCCCCGCCCAGCGCGGCTTGAATCACCGTATTCACATCCCCCGTGTTCAACCCGTATCGCGCCGCCTTCGCGCGATCAATCGTGATGTCCAAATCCGGCTGCCCCAAAACCGGAAACACGCCGAGGTCGGTGATCCCGCGAACCTGCGCCATCTGGTCGCGGACCTCCCCGGCCAGCTTGGTCAATGTCTCCAGGTTGGGCCCGATGATTTTCACCGAGTTGGCGCCTTTCACGCCCGACATCGCTTCCTCGATGTTGTCCTGAATATATTGCGAGAAATTGAAGCTTACGCCCGGCAATGCGTTTTCAAACTGCGTCTGAATTTCATCAATCAACTTGTCCCGGGTCATTCCTCCGGGCCATTGATTCGGCGCCGTCAGCGGCACGTTCAACTCCACATTCGAGAATGGCGACGCGTCACTGCCATCGTCCGGCCTGCCGTGTTGCGAAACCACAGTCACCACCTCCGGAAATTTCATCAGAATCAGCCGCATCGTCCGCGTGGCCGCCGTGCCATCGTCCAGCGTCATCGTCATCGGCAGTTCAGCGCGTATCCATAGATTGCCCTCGTTCAATGCAGGAAGAAACTCGCTCCCCAGACGAGTCCAAAAGAACGCCCCCACCGCCAGAAATATCACACCGACCGCAACCACGAGCGCTCGATGGTTCAGCGCGTAACGCAATGAGGGATTGTAGCACCGGTGCAACCCGCGGACGATTGCGGTTTCGTATTCCTTGACCTGTTTCGGGAGCAGGAACGACGCCAGCACAGGCGTGACGGTGAACGTGGCGATCAATGCCCCGGTCAGCGCGTAAGCATAAGTGCGCGCCATCGGGCCAAAAATCGCCCCCTCCGCCCCCTGCAGCGTAAACAGCGGCACAAACGCCGACACGATGATTAGCACTGAGAACAACACGGCCTTGTCAATTTGCATCGCACTCACCAGAATCAACCGCAAGCGGTCCGTCCACCCGTGAGCCGGCGAAGCATGGTGGCCGCCCGCGGTCGGGTCCGGTCCCCAGGCGCCGCCCGCCAGTCGCTGCAGCAGACTCTCCCTTTCTGCTCGTGGCTTCTGGAAATTCCGGAAAATATTCTCCATCAAAATCACCGCCGAATCCACGATGATGCCGAAATCCACCGCGCCTAACGAAAGCAGGTTCGCGCTCTCGCCGCGAACCACAAGGATCATGATCGCGAACAGCAGCGCAAAAGGAATGGTCAACCCCACTGTGATCGCGCTGCGCAAATCCCCGAGAAAAATCCATTGAATCAGGAACACCAACAGGCAGCCGAAAATCAAATTGTGCAGCACCGTGTGCGTCGTCACGCCGATCAACCATCCGCGATCATAATACGTCTTGACCTGAACGCCCGCCGGCAGACTGCCGTCGTGGTTCATCCGGTCAATCGCCGCCTCCACTTCCGGCAACACTTTGTCCGTCTGATACGTCCGCCCCATCACCACGATGCCAAAGGCGATGTCGTCATCGTAATTTCTTCCCGCGATGCCGAGCCTTGGACGATAGCCGACCTTCACCGTGGCCACATCCTTCACCAAAACGGGCACGCCATTTTGCTGCGCCAAAACGACATTTTCGATGTCGCCAACCTTGTAACCCTGGGCCAGATTCTCGTCGCCGCCGTCGTCAATCAGCCCAATCCCGCGGATGTTGATGGATTGCTGCCCGATGTTGATTTCGCGCGCGCCGATGTTCACGTTGGCGTTTCCCAGCGCAGTAATGATCTGGGGCAAGGTGAGGTTGTATGCTTGCAATTTGTGCGGGTCCACCTCCACCTCGAATTCCTTCGTGGGGCCGCCCCAACTGTTGACCGCCACCACCCCATGGACTTGCAGCAGCCGCCGTTGCACAATCCAATCCTGGACCGTGCGCAGGTTGGTGATGCCGAAATGTGGCGGCCCGATGACCTGGTAACGCAAAATCTCGCCGGTGCCGCTATTCTGCTGCACATTCGGGACTACCCCGCCCGGCAGCGTGACGTTTTGTTGCAGCGCAATCACCGTCTGCGCGTAGGCGAAGTCGTAATCCACGCCATATTTAAAAACCACGCGCACAAACGACAGACCGTAAAACGAAGTGGACCGGATGACCGAAATACCCGGTACGGTATAAAGGCCGTTTTCGATGGGGATGGTATAATAGCGCTCCATTTCCCGGGCCGACAAACCGCCCGCCTGCGCTGTGATTTCCAAAACCACCGGCGATGGATTCGGATAAGCTTCAATATCCAATTCCCGGCACGCGAAAAGCCCTGCCGCGGCAAACAACAACAAGCCAAACACGATAATCGCGCGCCTGCTTAAACAAAAAGCGATGATTGAATTGAGCATCTTACGGTCGTGTTTTCCAATCGCCCATTGGCAATTGGCAATCCCTTCTAATCATCCGGCACCGCATTCACCATGTTATCGAGAAAAATTGCCCCATCCGTCACCACCCCTTCTCCCGGCTGCAACCCATCCACCACCTGATCCATGCCGCCATTTTGCAGGCCCACCTTGATGACCTGTTGCGTAAAATGTTGGCGGTCCGTCGTCGTCCACGTTGTCATCGTGCCGTCGCCTTCGCGGACCACGCCGTTGGCGGGAATCGCGGTCCCCTCCACCGGCTTGGCAATCTCAATCACCACCGTCGCCAGCATTCCCACGCGCAACACATCCTTGGGATCATCCACACCGCAACGGACCTCCATGCAATGAGTGTTCGGATCCACCGTCGAATAAATTTTTGAAACGGTGCCGTCAAATACGGTGTCTGGAAACGCCGTCACTTTGACTTTGACCGGTTGCCCCTCTTGAATCGCCGGCGTGTCCGCTTCAACCACGTTGGCTTCAACCCATTTTGGCACACGATGAATCCCCTGCCCCGCCTCAATCCTGCCCACAGCAAGCATCTGATCAATGTCATCGTTTGATTCCCCGAGCGCACGGACGGCATCGCGCGCGGCCTTAAGTGCGGACTCTGCGGTTTCATCATCCGCTATCGCCTGTTCCATTTCCCGCTGTGAAATCCCGTTCTTTCCAGAAAGCGCGCGGGCGCGCACCAATTCATTGCTGCTCACCTCGGCCGTCCCCGCCGCCGCCAGCAATGTGGCTTCAGCCTGAACAGTCGCCGGGTCTTCATCGAAACTGACACTCCCCACCTCTTCTTTTTCGACCGTAAAAGTATCAGTCCCAACCGTCCCGATTTTAATCGCGTTCAACTGGTCCCCGGACAAGGTCACCGTCGTTTCCGCCGGCGCATTGGTGGCGGAATTCGACGCATCCGCAGCCCCTTCCACCTTGCTGCATCCCGCTTGCAAGAGCAGGAATGCCGTAAAAATTACCGCGGCCAAAGCCGGGCGGGCGGCTGCGTTCATTGAGACCAGAAGTTTCATCCGGGGAAGTTGCCCGGAATTTCCTACGCTGTCTGTCAGGCGGGCCCTTATTTTTTGTCGGGCAAAATCCGACACGACGAATGCGGATAGACTGTACGCGACGCCGTCCTGATGTCGCGGGCAGCTTTTGAAGCTAATCTGAAGTTTTTGCGTCGTGCCAGCGGACGGCTTCGCGAAGCAATTCAGTGGCGTTGTTGAGCCTGAGCTTTTCCTTGATGCGCGCGCAATATTCCTGGACCGTCTTCACGCTCACATGGAAATCCTCGGCGATCTGGCGGGTCCCAATTCCCTGGCCGAGCCTGTCGAACACCTCCAGCTCGCGGTCGCTCAAATTCCCCACGGACAACCGGCCCACCGCGCCTCCGCGAACCGCCTGGGCGGCAAGGATTTCGGCCGCCTTTTCGCTGACATAAAGCTTTCCGCCGAGTACCCTTCGGATGGCCTCCACCATCTTCTCCGCCGTCTGGCGTTTATTGACGTATCCTTGGGCCCCGGCCCGAAAGACCCGTTCCGCGTAAAGCGATTCATCGTGCATGGACAGTACCAGGACGAAAATGCCCGGATGCAACCGCCTCAAATCCTTGATCAACTCGATTCCCGATGAATTTTTCAAATTGATGTCCGCAATGACGAGGTCGGGACGCGCCCTGCTGATGGCCGACAAGGCCGATGCTGCGTTTTCGGATTCGCCGCAGACGATGATGTCCGGCTGTTGATTGATTAAATTCGTCAGCCACTCGCGCACCAGCGGATGGTCATCCACCAGAAAAATTTTCTTTTTATTCAACGAATTCGTCATTTCAACCAATCCTGGCACGAGGGGAACAGAGGACATGGAGAATTTTTTTCATTCCGGTTTCATCTTAAAAATTTCTGTTCGCGTGTTTCGTGCCTTTCGCAGTTTCCGCCCTCGTCATGTTCTGGCGCGACGGCAAATCTGTTCTCTGCGCCTTTGCGCCTTTGCGTTAATTTTTTGCGTTCGATATTCTTCATTTTTCGTTCTTCATCAAACAGCTGACAAACGTGCCGCCCGTCGGATTGGGTTCTATGGACAACACCCCGCCGATCATAGCGGCCCGATGCGCCATGATGCGGGTTCCCAACCCCCCGGTTTTCTGCCAATCATCCGCCAGACCCGTCCCGTCATCTTCCACGGTCAATTCCACGCGCCCCTTGCGATTCGACAGGCTGATGACGATCTGCCTGGGTTTGCCGTGCCGCAACGCGTTGTTCACTGCCTCCTGCGCGATACGATACAGATGCGTCGCCGTGGCCGGATCCTCAATGATCGGCGGCGAATCACATTCAAAAACGCATTTGATTTTGTAGATCGTTGAAATATTGGACGCGAACTCGCGGAACGCCGTCACCAACCCTTCCGATTCCATTTCCAACGGCGAGATGCCGTGCGCCAGGTTGCGCGTCAACGTGATACCGTCCTCGACAAGTTTCACGAGGCCTTTGGCATCGCCGGCTTCCGGCAACGACCGCGCTGCCAGCTTTTCACCCAAGACCTGACCGGCCATTGCCGTGGCGGCCCAGTGCTGACACAAACTGTCATGCAGATCGTGTCCGATTCGACGCTGTTCGCGCTCGCTGACCTCAAGGATTTCCTTCTCGAGACGCTCCCGTTCCGCGATTTCGATGGTCAGGGCCGATGTTCTTTGTCGCACCTTATGTTCCAACTCATGATGGGCGGCGCGCAAATTGGCCAACAGCCAGACTACGATGAAATAAAACCCGGTCAAAATCAGGCCATTCCAAATCGGAATAAAAATATTCGGATAATGCGCTCCGGCCGCGAGGTCACCCATCTCCCAGACAATGACACTCATCACCGAGATGAAGAAGCCAAAGCCCCTGCCGACGAACCATACCGCGAACCCGATGCTTAAGAGGTAAAAAACCGAAAAGGAAATTTCGAACCCGGTGAGATAATCCAGGACGCCGACCACCGCAAGGAACGCGAGGGCGATGAGGATCAGGGACGCGCGGGAGCACCGCTCCAGCCGTTGAATCAGCTTCGTCATAATCTGCGGAGGCAAAAACCTGCGCTCAGCAGCTTCCTAAAATCGGCGGACCCAGGCAAGCACCGTGTCACTTGACCAGGGCGGCGGAACTTACCGTTCAAGGTCGCCGGGATTTTCGGGGATGCCGGGTTGGTCAAAAATCTGGACCGCAGTCGCCGGTCCCAGGTCTTTCCAGTCATTGAGGACCCAAACACCTTCCTGTCCGGGGCGACTTCCAGCAACTGGGGGGTCCTGCCACCATTGCCGCGCGAACAAAAGATGGTGTTGCCATTCGCCAGGCGAACGCAACTCTGGCTTCCGGAAAATCCAATGCCGGGCGGCAGGCCGTCCTTGAGTTTGAATTCCCGGACGGTGTCCCCCTTCGGATTTACTTCCAAAACGAGAACCATTGGCGGGTTTTTCGTGGGGTCGTTTTAATGGAAAGGAGGCAGGGTGCAAAGGTCAAATGGCGGACTGGAAAAAAGTCCTTGCAAACCGGTGGAGCGGGAAGAGAATCACGAAAAAGGCCCACGCGGGTCGTGGGCCGCAAACCAGATGCGAAATGTCAAGTTAAGGCCAAAAGTTTCCAATCTGATTGGTCTGGCAAATGAAGCCGGATGAACCAAATGGCCTCGGCGCAACGAGTAGCTTTACCCTGATCGAGTTGCTCGTTGTCATCGCCATCGTTGGGATACTGGCGGCGCTGCTTTTGCCGGCCTTGGCGGCGGCCAAAAGGGAGGCGCAATCCGTCCAGTGCGCGAACAATGTCCGGCAATTAACCCTGGCCAGTTTCATTTACGCCACAGACACCAGTTCGCTCGCCCATTACGATTACACCAACAATCTTGGCCATTTATGGATGGGCATGGGCGAGTATGGCAATCAAAGGCGGATTTTGATGTGTCCTGTGACTCACGAACCCTCGCCTGCGTCGCCGGGATTCAGCGCCGGCGCCGCGGACCTCCCTTGGGCCTGGGAAGACGGGACAAATCTTTATGTCGGCAGTTATGCATTCAACGGTTGGCTGTATGACAAGGCGACTTACGGCGGCGCGGCGCACCCGGAATTCATGATGAGCAAGCAAGCGATGATTCTAAAGCCGTCCCAGACACCGGTCTTTTGCGATGCCGTTTGGGTGGACCTATGGCCCCTGGAAACCGACCCCCCTTCCGACGATCTTTACTACGGCTCGCCCGATGACTCGGGAATGCCGCGTTGCACCATTGACCGGCACGCAGCCGGAAATCCCGCCAACGCGCCACGCGTCTTTGATACGAGCCTGCGTCTGCCCGGGGCGTTAAACATGGGCATGGCTGACGGGCACGTCGAATTGGTCAAGCTCGAAAATCTCTGGCAATGTTACTGGCACTTGAATTGGACGCCGCCCGCGACACGTCCGAACTAAAATTCTGAAAAACCCGGAGCGCCGGATGGAAAATCGAAATCTATGAATTGGACGAGGCCAAAAACGCTGGTGGGCGTGGTTGTTTTACTTCTCGTCGTGGCGGCGTTGGTGATCAAGGAGGTGTTTTTCCCACCGGTCAAGAATGCCTATTTTGCAATGGACTATCGCAGTTTGCTGCAGGCGCCGGCAGGTTTGATTATTTTGCGTCCGACCCATTTTCCATTTTTGCGTGACGAAGGAATCCTGTCGGTTTCGCCCTCGCGCAAGGGGGCGCAGGGGCAATGGATCATGGGACGCAACGCGCCGCTGGGGGATGTCGTAGCCGTGGCCTACGATCAGGACGTTTCGCGGGTGGTCATGCCTTCAGATGCGACGGAAGGCCGTTTTGATTTTCTGGTGACGACTGCGGACAATCAAAGACAGCAATTGCAGCAGCTCATCGGTCGGAATCCGGGCTACATGGCGCAGACCGAAACGCGCGGCACGCAGGTGCTAGCGTTGAAGGTGGTGAACGTTCAGTTACCCGGATTGGCGGCAAGCGGCGAGGACGAGCAACCAAATATCAATTTCCTGGACGCCAAACTCCAGTTCACCCACCTGCCGGTGTCCGTGCTGGCAGATACGTTGGATCGTTTTTTCAGAATTCCCGTGGTGGATGAAACGGGCCTGACGAATTTTTATGATTTTTCTATTCCCTGGAGTTCGGAAACCCAATCGCGAATGCTGAACGGGGAGATCAGTCAAACTGCGTTGGGCAAAATGCTTGCCGGCTTGGGCCTTGGACTAAAACCGGACACGGTTTCGCTCAAAATGCTCGTCGTTACGAAAGCAAGTGCCTTGCGATCTGCCGATGGCAAAAGTCCAGTTCAGGTCGTTTCGGCAGTCTATGGTGAATATACAAATTTCGCTGACGTTACTCATCGAGTTAGAGATTTGCTTCACCAGAATACCAGCTTTGAAGTGCATCCCGGCTTTTTGGAGGCTGACCCGTTCGTCGGCTATAATAAGGTGCTCGTGATTGTTTATGACGTTAAGGGGCAGCGCCGTATCTTCACGGCATTCGAGGGGGACACCGTGAGCATTTTGACTCTATTACAGGCGGCCGGACAATGAACGTGTTGGCGATCGGGGTCCTACTTCCAAATCATGTCCGCCACCGTCTTCCCGGCCGGTATGAATGGCAACACATGTTCGGAATACGGCGTCACCACGTCCAAAACGTAGGGCGTCTTGGCGTCCAGCATCCGCTGAATCGCCGGACGCAAGTCTCTCTTGAACATCACCCGCTCGCACGGAACACCGAACGAATTGCAGACCCTCGGATAATCCGGATAAATCTGCGCCCGTTCCGTCGGATCGCCCAGGTACGTATGCCCGCGATTCCCCGCATAAAAATTGTCCTCCCATTGCACGACCATGCCGAGATGCTGGTTGTTCAAGATGATGGCTTTCGCGGCGATCCTTTCCACATGCGCCGTCGCCAGTTCCTGAATGTTCATCAGGAACGAGCCGTCACCGTCAATGTCAATGACTTCCTTGTCCGGATGCGCCACTTTGATGCCAAGCGCGGCGGGGTAGCCAAAGCCCATTGAACCCAGGCCGCCACTGGTGATGAATTGGCGCGGCCACGAGTATTTATACCATTGCCCGGCCCACATCTGGTGCTGGCCCACGCCGGTGGTGATGATGGCCTCGCCTTTTGTCAATTCATAGAGCGCCTCCACGACCATCTGCTGGAGAATCACCTGGTCTTCATGTCCCTGCATGTGGTCCTTCATGTGGTCGCTCCCGGCAATCTCGCTGGTGATGCGGTAGGCAAACGGCGCCTTTTCCTTCCATTCCGCTATTTGTGCCAGCCAGGCGTCATGCCTCTTGACGCTGGCGCGCGTCGCGACCATTTTGTTCAATCGCGTGAGGGCGTCCTTGATGTCCCCGGTCACGGGCAGATGCGCCTTCCTGTTCTTGTTTAATTCCGACGCGTCAATGTCAATGTGGACAATGGTGCCGTGCTTGCAAAACTCGTCGAATTTGCCGGTGACGCGATCGTCGAACCTCACTCCCAGGGCGAGCAACAAATCCGCGCCGTCCTTGAGTTTCACCATCGGGTCATTGAATGTTTTGCGATGGGCGTATTCGCCGTTGACGGCCCAGTTTGCAAACGCCGCACCGTGCATGCCGAGCCAGCGCAACGAGAGCGGATGCGTTTCCGGAAAGCCGCCAATTCCCATGAGCGTCGTCGTCACGGGAATGTTCGTCGCCTCCGCAAATTTCTTCAATTCCTCCGACGCCCCGCTGGATATAATTCCGCCGCCGCAATAAATCACCGGGCGCTCGGCCTTTTCGATCAAGCCCATGATCTCGTTGAGCGCCAGGTCGTCCGCGCGCAGATCCGGCTGCGTGTAGCCCGGCAACCCCTTTTTGATTTCGTCGAGCGTCGGCCAGACTGGCTGGGTCCTGGCCTGTTGTATATTTTTCGGCACGTCTATCACCACCGGCCCGGGCCGCCCGGTCTGCGAAATGTAAAAGGCTTCCTTGACGATACGCGGGATATCATTCACGTCCGTGACCAAGTAGCTATGCTTCACAATCGGCAACGTGACGCCGATAATGTCCGTCTCCTGGAATGCGCCCCGGCCAATCATGTTGGTGGTCACCTGGCCGGTGATGGCGATGAGCGGGCAGGAATCCATGTAAGCGTCCGCAATGGCGGTCACCAGGTTGGTCGCGCCCGGTCCGCTGGTACCCATGCACACCCCAGCCTTGCCGGTGGCGCGCGCGTAACCTTCAGCCGCAAACGACCCGCCCTGTTCGTGCCGCGGGAGAATCGTGCGGATTTTCGATTTGGTGAGCGACTGGTGGATTTCCATGCTCGCGCCGCCGGGGTACGCGAAAATCACTTCCACACCTTCGCGTTCCAACGCTTGCACCAGAATATCGCGCCCGAACATCGCCGGGCCGACTTCCGCGCGCGGCGCACGGGAGGGTTTGGGTTGCCGCGCTGATGCCGTCTTCGTCGCGGATTTGGGAGTTGCAGTTATTTTGCTCATACTATTTTTTGTTGATGCGGCTGTTGGCGCGGATTAAAACAAAAACCCGCGACCTTTACGAGCCGCGGGTCTTGTTAAATTTGTCCAATTTCAACAAGCGCCAACGGCGTCGGCGTTTACTACGACGACTGCCAGATTAACGGCTTGTGAGACGTTTTTCAACATTACGGATTGATTCTAGCGGCATTACCCGTCCAGTCAAGCCTCATTTTTAGCCATTTTTACGACATTTCTTGGCCTGCGGAAATTAGGACGAATGGGACGGATAGGACGGATTGGGTCTGGAATGCCGGCGGGCGTTGCATCCTACGAAGCGGTTGTGTTTCCGATGCGATCCATTCCGGATTTATTTTTTTCTTCCACCTCAGCAATATATTTTCGTGTCGCCGCCGGCAATTCATTCCAGATTTTTATCGAAATCAGAGTGCCAATGATGGCGAAGGGCGTCACAAAAACCGGCATCCAGATCCAATGGGTGACGCCGTTGTGCGACGCCAGTAGAAAGCCCAGGCTGACGGATTGAATAGTGCTGCCAAGATATGCGAACCCGTTCACGATGCCCATGCATGTGGCCGTGGCCTTGCGCCCGCCAAAATCGGTGGCCGCCGTGCCCGACATCAATGAGGTGATGCCGATGGACACCATGACAATGAAGACGGCAGCCCAACCGACAACGAGCGGTTGCGAATACAAGAAGACAGCCATCACGACGGCAAGCAAAAACGCAAAACCGCACAGCATCGCCGTGGGCGGCCCGCGGCGGGAATGAAACAGCTTGTCGGAGACCAGTCCGCCGGAAAAGCCGCCGATAATTCCAAAAATCGCAGTGTACCAGCCCCAATGCTGCGAAATGAATTCCGCGCCGGTCTGTTTTATCTCGTTTCCAAAAATTGGATACCATTCCGTCATGCTGTAGCGAAAGACCCCGCCGGTTAGTTCCGCGCAGGCAATCAACAGCATCAACGGGCTTGTGAAAACTTTCTTCAAGAGATCCAGCACACTAAACTCGATGTGCATCTGGCCGGACGACGCGTCATGCGTATCAAACTCCGGAAGGCCCGCCTCCTCCGGCGAATCCTTGATGAGCCACAAATCCAAAAGGGTCCAGAAAACTAAAATCGCCGCCGGAATATAAAACACCGCCCAAGTGGCATCCACCGTCTGGCCGGCGGGCACAAAAAAGTTATGAAGCGGGCCTGAGCCATTGGCCTTGGTCTGGTCAATGATTGAACTGCCCCAATCGAATGCGAAATAAACTCCAATGGAAATGAGCGACCCAAAAATGGCGCCAAAGACCCCGCGCTCGCGCACGTGGAACCAATAGGCCTTGACCTTGATAATGGACATGGCGCCGAAACTTTGAAAATACATGTTCAGTCCATAAAGGAGCGAATAAGCGGCAAGAAGATTGACTTTCGAATGCCTGGCGACAATCAGCCAGGTGAGAACGCCCAAGGCGGCGTTCGCGAATGTCGCGCCGACGGCCGAAATAATCATGCCGGCTTTTCCGCCGAGCTTTTTGTCAATCAGCGGTCCATTGACCAGAAACGAGAGGGTATAGACGAGTGTGCCGGCGCCAAAAATGAGTCCGAGGTCTTCCTTGGACATGAGGGTGCCGAGGGCATTTTTGGCAACGATGATATTGTAGCGTCCCATGCATAAAAAGGCGTAGGTCATTCCCAAAGGAAACCAATTGATGAATCGGCGCGTCAAAAACCAGCCGCTATGGTTCAAGGGATTGTTGAGAAAATACGCCACAATGACCACCGCCAGACAAAGGGCAATCGTAACAGGATAAAAATACTCGGAATTCATTCTGCCGCCCTAAAGCAAAACAGAGGTGCGGCGCGGAGAAAAGCAGAAACGGAAACAAATCCCGAAGGAACGTGATTTTTACTTTTCGCCGAGCAACTCTTCCAGCTTGGGCTCCATGGCCGCCGCCCAGATTTCATAGCCGCGTTGATTTGGGTGGAGATAATCCGGCATTACGGATTTTGAGATGGACCCGCCCTTTTCGATGAATAGCGCGCCGATGTCCAAATAAAATATGTGGCTTTCGTCATCGAGTTTTGCCAGGGCTTCGTTGACCTGTAAAATTTTTCCGCGCTGTTCGCTGAATGTCTCGCCCCTGGGGAAAATGGCGAGCAGCAGAATTTTCGTATTGGGTTGGCGCTCGCGAATTTGTTGGACCACTGCCGTGACACCCTCGAGGATTTGCCCCTCGGTGAACTGGTTGGTCTTCGAATTATTGGTCCCAATCATGACGACGGCGACCTTGGCCTTGATGCCGTTCAGTTGGCCGTGTTCGAACCTCCAGAGAACGTGCTGCGTCTGGTCGCCGCTGACTCCCATATTGATGGCCTTGAGCTTGCCGTAATATTGTTTCCAAACGTTTGAGCCGGCTCTTTCCCAAAATTGCGTGATCGAATCGCCGATGAATTCAATGTCGTATTCGCCGGGATTTTCCCGGGCGCGTTCCAGCACGAACGTTTGCCGCGCCAGGGCCGAGCCGGTGCGCGAGACCGGAATCACGGCTGGGTTCGGGGCTTCCGTCGTGGACGCATTGACTTGGGCAAGCAATGATTGTTGAAAAAGAAGCATTGCCAGAAAAAGCGGAACCAAAACGTTATTTAAAACTTTCACGCCGAAGAAATACCAACCGCGGCGCCGGCGCGCCAATAAAAAAGCCGCGGACGAATTCCGCGGCTTCGTCGAATCGGTCTCGAAATTATTCAGCCTTCGACTTTTTCTCCGCTTTTTGCTTTGCGGGTTTCTCGCCTCGGTCGGTCCTTTCCCCCTTGTCGGCTTTCGCCGGGCGGGATTTCTTTTCTTCCGGCGCGGCTTCGGTTTTTTCACCTTCGGGCCGGCGGCCAAATCCTCGTTTCTCGGTCCTGGGCCTTCTTCCCTCGTCGGGTTTGGCCTCGACGGCCGCCGCGGTCGGGACCGTGACGGGGGTCAGGCTTTCCACGCGGACTTTGAGCGTGCCTTTGACCTCCGCATGCAAATGGAGTTCGATTTCGTGCTCGCCAACCATTTTGAGGGGATGTTCCAAATGGATTTTCTTTTTGTCGAGGGTAATGTCGAATTGGTGCTTTAATTCATCAGCAATCATTCCCGCGGTCACCGCCCCGAACATTTTGCCGTCTTCGCCGGCCTTGACCTTGATGACACAAATCAGCTTTTGAACGCCTTTGGCAAGCTCGCTCATGGCGTTGAACTCATGCGCCTCGCGTTCCGCGCGCCGTTTTTTCAGCGCCTCAATCTGCCTTTTGTTCGCAGCCGTCAGCGGAATCGCGAATCGCTGGGGAAAAAGATAATTGCGAGCGTAGCCAGCGGCGACGCGCACCTGGTCGGACTCGCCGCCGAGGCCGACAATGTTGTGAGTGAGAATGACTTCGGTCTTTGCCATGGGTGATATTAAATTGACGGTTGATGGTTGAGCCTAGCAACAAAAGTAAGATATTGATCAAAAGGGAACGTCGTCGCTTTCCGGTGGCGCGTCAGCCTCTGGCGGTTCAACGGCGGGAGCGGCGCCGGCGGCGGCGGCACGGGGTCGGGGAGCGTCCCCGTCTCCGCGGCCACCTCCGGAATCCAAAAATTGGAAGTTTTCCAACACCACGCCGAGCTTGCTCTTTTTCTGGCCGGATTGTTTGTCCTCCCAGGTATCATACCGCAAGCGCCCTTCGATGAGAATGGGCCGGCCTTTTTTCAGGTATTGGCCGATCGTCTCCGCGGTCTTGCCGAAAGCGTCCACGTCCACATAGGTCACTTCCTCTTTCATCTCGCCGGTTTCGCTCTTCCATTTGCGGTTGCAGGCGATGCCCAGCCGCGCGATGGCGGTGCCTTTGGGCGTGTAGCGCAACTCCGGGTCGCGCGTGAGATTTCCCGCAAGGATCACTTTGTTAAAACTGGCCATGGATTTTCCTGGGTTGAGGGTTTGGATTTAAATTGTGCGCCCGGTTATTTCGCGGATGATTTCTCAGCCTTTGGCTCAGGCGAGCTGGTGAACATCACGCGAAACACCTCTTCGTTCAGCGCCAGCTTGTGGCGCAATTGGGTGATGATGGCCGGTGTGCCGGAAAAAATCACGTTGGCGTAAAAACCCGCGTTGTATTTCTTGTCGGTCACTCGCGCAAAATGTTTCCGGTCCATTTTTTGCACCGTCTCGACCTTGCCGCCGGCAGCGGCAATCTCCGCGGAAATCTTGTCGAGCGCGTCCTTCACGCCGTCTTCGCGTCCCGCGGTGTTTAAGACAAACAAACCTTCGTATCGTTTCACTTTTTCTTCGTTTCTAGTTGCGGAGCAATAGCCCCGTTTAATTGCATTGCTTTTTCAACACCCGCGTCCAGCCAGGTCTCGACCTGTCTGGCCGCGCGTTCCAAAACTTTTTCCATCAATTCCCTCTCGTCCGAATCCAATTGGCCGAGAACATGATCCGTAATCTCGCGCAAATTATCTTTGCGTCCAATTCCAATCTTCAACCGGGCGAACGCCGGCGATGCCAGATGCTGCTCGACGGACTCCAGCCCGTGGTGGCCGCCACTGCTGCCGCCCGGCCGCAGGCGGATGGTCCCCACCGGCAAATCCGCGTCGTCCGCCGCCACCAAAATCCGATCAAGCGGCAGGCGATAAAAAGCGCCCAGCGCCCCCACCGTCTCGCCGCTTGAATTCATAAATGTCTGCGGCTCGCAAAGTAAAATCCGTTTGCCCTCGCGGGTGATCCTGGCCATACGGGCGCGAAATCTTTTTTCGTTTGCCCAGCCGCATTTCCAATCCGCCGCCAGCCGTTCCACAAGCAAATAACCGGCGTTGTGGCGCGTGGTGGCGTACTCGGCGCCCGGATTTCCCAGACCCACGATGAGAAAGACATTTTCCATGCGCGGGGAAAGCGGCGTTCGCCGCAAAAATCACTTCTTTTTCTCGGCGGCAGGCTTGGCTTCCGCTTTGGCCTCGGCTTTCTTTTCGCCTTTCTCGGGGGCCTTGGCTTCGCCCCTGGCAGGGGCCTTTTCCCCGGGCTTGGCGGCCGGCGCCTCCCCTTCTTCGCCTTCTTCTTTCTTTTCCTTCGTCATTTCCACGTCGCCGGCGGCTTTGACCTCCGTTGTAACAACTTCTTCCTCCGCGCGTGGCTGGGCCACCGACACGACGGGAATTTTTTTGTCACCCAAAATTTCGACGCCCTCTGGCGCTTTCACTTCCCCGATGTGGATGGATTTCCCGATTTCCAGCGCCGTGACGTCTATGCTGATTTGCTCCGGCAAATCCTTGGGCAGGCAGCGGACCTTCAATTTGAACAAGACGTGCTCAAGCACGCCGCCGCCGTTTTTGACGCCGGCGGCTTCGCCCACCGTCTCGACCGGCACCTGGACCGTGACCCTTTCAGTCTCGGAAATCTCATGGAAATCCACGTGCAAGACCTTTCCATCAATCGGGTGATGCTGGATTTCCTGGACCAATGCCAACCGCTTGGCGCGGGCGTCGTTTTCGACGGATAAATCCACAAGCAAATTCTCCGAAACGGAATGGCTGATGAGATCGCCGATTTCGCGGGCGTTGACCTCGAGGTTTTGCGGCTTGGTTTGCCGGCCATAAATGACCGCGGGAACGCGGCCGTTGGCGCGCAATTGTTTTACCTGGCCGCGGCGCGACAGCGAGCGCGGATATGCCTTCAGCGGAACTGATTTCATGTTGTTAAATTAGTCGCGGGGGCGCTAACTGGTGCGCCCGCCTTTAAACTCAAACAGCGAATTCACCGACGAATTACTATGAATCCGTTTGATCGCTTCGCCCAATAGTCCCGCCACCGACAGCGTGGTAATCTTCACACCGTCAATTGGCGGGCGTTGGACTGTATCAGTTGTTATCAATTCGTCAATCTTAGATTTTCGTAATCTTGCAATGCCCGTTTCCCCCAAAATGGCATGGGAAACACAGGCCAGAACTTGTTTCGCACCCTTTTTCTTCAATAAACCCGCCGCTTCGGTCAGGGTCCCCGCCGTTTCCGTCAAGTCATCAACCAAAAGCACGTTTTTTCCCTTGATATCGCCAATCACTGCCATGCTTTCCACTTCCGTGGCGCTCTTGCGCCTTTTGGCCACGATCGCCAGCCCGGCTTCGAGCACCTGGGCATACGCATGCGCCATCTTCAACCCGCCCACATCCGGACTAACCACAACCAGATTTTTCAGGTTTTTCCGCCGCAAATAATCATACATCACCGGCGCCGCGTAGAGATGATCCACGGGGATGTCGAAAAAGCCCTGAATTTGCTGCGCGTGCAAATCAATCGTCAACACACGGTTCGCTCCCGCCGCTACCAGAAGATTGGCAATGAGCTTGGCGGTGATGGGTACGCGGGGCTGGTCCTTGCGATCCTGGCGCGCGTAACCGTAAAACGGCAGCACCGCGGTGATCCGCTTGGCGCTCGCGCGACGCAAGGCGTCAATCATGATGAACAACTCCATCAAATTATGATTCGTGGGCGGCGACGTCGGTTGGATGATGAAAACCTCCTCGCCACGCACGTTTTCCTCGATTTTTACGAAGGTCTCCCCGTCGGGGAAGGGTTTGATGGTACAGTTACCCAGTTCAACGCCGATGGATTTGCAGATGGCGCGGGCCAAAGGTTCGTTTGCGGTGCCGCTGAAAATTTTCACTATGTTAAATTCTGGTAAAAAAGAAATCCGCCGCAATCGGCGGAGAATTGTCAGTGACTTTAACAAGGCGGGAGTCGGGCGCAAGGAAAAAGGAAAGGCTAAAAACCTTCTCCACTTCAATTCCAATCCATTACACCGCCATTCTTTACCTTCCGGTTCATGACCGGCCGAACGGATTGCCTTTCGGAGTGGACCTGGACACCGGCGGCAGAAAAATCAGGGCGGCGGCGATATAGATCCAGCCGAGGACAAAATGGCCGGCAATAATAAACGTCAGCGAAACCAAACGCAGCAGCCCAAAATTATAAAGCCAGATTCCGGCAATCATCAGCAGGGCCCCGGGTAGGAGTGCCGCAGCGGACAATTTCCAGCATCCGCACAGGTTCAAATCGCGATTGGCAAAAAAAACGGCGACCCAGACGGGTGGAAAATAAGCGGTGGCGAGAACCACCCAAATCAACAACAGGACCACGAAGGCCGTCACGCCCGAGAGAAAGAGAATTTCAACCGCCCAGGCATTCCACAACGGCTCCAGATCCAGACGGTTGAAGGGCACCGGCCACTCGGGATAGAAAAATTCCGAATATCCCGGAAGAATGGAGTAAATTCGAAGGGAATCGCGCCCGAACTCAACCTGTACGTCGGCAGTGGACCGTACGGCGCCGCTGTGGCCCAGGTCAACGTCCAACGCCAACAGCCTGCCTTCGGCGAGCATTTGCGGCGAATGGCCCTGCCAGTCCAATCTGCCTGCGGCGATTTTGCCCGCGTCGGGCAGATTGAGAATCGCCTCGTGAATCACCGAATAGCAGTTGTCGTCCAGAAAACAGGCGAGGGACACGGCGGCGACGAGGGCGACGACCGTCTGGGTGAGGAGCAACCAGCCGGTTTTCGCGCGGGCGAATGCAGCCACGCCGCGCGGCGTGAACGGCTCGGCGAAAGCAGGCGTAAACGCATTCATCCCGCAACAGGTTGCCTGAATCCGCGGACAAAATCAGGCTTTGTTTTCCGGCGCCGGCGGAGCGCTTTGACTTTGGGGCGGCGCCTGGATGACGGGAATCGGGTAGCGCAGTTTCATCACGTCATCCACAATGACTTCGACGAAATAATTTCCCGGCGTTTTGAATTCGACGTTCCCGAAAACGAGCACGCTGGTTGAATGCAGCGACGGGTCCTTTAATTCAAACTTCATTTCGCCTTTGCGCAAAACGGTCATCTGGTCCGGCGCAATGAGCTTGACGTTCTCGTGAAATTGGCCGACGCCGGCGGTCCAGCGGTTGAAGACGCAAAGACGGCCTGCGACGATGGGCAATTGCGAGACGCGAATGAAATTGACGACGCCGATGATAAAAAAATTGCCGTTGGCTTCCTGCCGCACTTCTTCACAAAGCAAAGAGGCCTGAAGATCAGGGAGAATTCGGGTTGCATTCATTTTGATTAAAATTCCTTTCGAGCGGCAGCCACAGTGTTGGACATCAGCATCGCAATCGTCATGGGCCCCACGCCACCAGGGTTGGGAGTGATTTTCCCGGCGACTTCCTTGACGGCGGCAAAATCCACGTCGCCTGCTATCTTTCCTTCCACGCGATTGACGCCCACGTCAATCACCGTGGCACGGGGTTTAACCATGTCGGCCTTCACAAAATTCGCCACCCCCATCGCCGCGATCAAAATATCGGCGCGACGGCAATGGGATTGGATGTCGCGCGTCGCGGAATGGCAGATGGTGACCGTGGCGTTGGCGCTCTTGCCCTTCTGGCAAAGCATGGCGGCCATCGGTTTCCCGACGATGTTGCCGCGTCCCAGGATGACGACTTCGGCGCCATCGGTTTTGACGTCTGAGCGGGCAAGCAATTGGACGATTCCAGCCGGCGTACAGGGACGAAAGCCGGTCGGGTCGCCGAGCATGAGTTTGCCCACGTTGACCGGATGAAATCCGTCCACGTCCTTTTGCGGCGACACGGCGGAATAGATTCTGGCCTCGGAAATATGTTTGGGAAGGGGCGCCTGCACCAAAATACCATGGAGACGGGAATTCGCGTTCAATGTGCCGATCAGCGCAAGCAATTCACCCTCGGAAGCCTCTTCCGGCAGCACGTGCATTTCGGAAAAAATTCCCAGTTCGGCACAGGCCTTTTCCTTCCGGCCGACATACACTTTCGAGGCCGCGTCTTCCCCCACGCGGACAAAGGCGAGGCCGGGCGTTACGCCGTTCTTTTTTAATTCAGCCACCCGCCCGGCTTGCTCGCAAAGAATCTGTCCCGCGATGGCGCGACCATCAATGATGATGTTCCTGCTGCTGTCTTGGGCTGTAATAAATGTTGTTGGGGATGGCATTGGTGT
This sequence comes from Verrucomicrobiia bacterium, assembly GCA_035503995.1. Lineage (GTDB taxonomy): Bacteria > Verrucomicrobiota > Verrucomicrobiia > Limisphaerales > UBA11358 > UBA11358. Next base: position 23,697 of record DATJSQ010000029.1, read on the forward strand.
CAACGACGATGATTTGCTGGACGGTCAGGACCGGCGTCGCCCACCGTTGAGCAAGGTCTTCCTCTCCGCTGACAATGATTCGCATTCCGACATAACGGCCCAAATCGAGATTGGTCGTCGTGGAGTAAAGAAAATCAATATTTTCATCGGTGGCCGTCGAATACAATTCATACGTCGTGGGCGCGATGATGCTGCCAACGTGGCGCACTACGCCTTCATGGCTGACCACTCTCGGAACGTTCGGATTAAACGTCGGCTCCGGCGTCGTTTCAGGCGCCGGCGCGGCTTCGGGAGTCGTTGTGGCCACCTGATTGTTAGGCTCGGTCACCGGGGGAGTGGTTTCAGGCGTCGGCGGGGGCGTCGGCTGTACTTCCGTCGGTGTCGGCGTCGGCGTGGCCTCGGCGGTTTCAACTGGGGGCGCCACTTGCGCAAGATACATCGCCGCAACGAACGCGTACGAATTCGTCGGCGGCTCGATTTTCATCCAATGGCCACGGGTTTCAATCTGGCTGACGGTATCGCCGCGTTGAAGAACGCCGACAACGCTGTAATTTTCTCCCGGTCCGGCGCGAAGATTCAATTTGGCAGTCGTCACCGTGTCATTTGCGTCAATGTATTTGTCGCTCACCCAGACGCCCGCATTGGTCGGATACGAAATTTTCACCCATTGCGCCGGCTCGTCCGGCGTATGTCTGGCAAGGTTGATCTGTTCGAGCACGTTCACCGTGTCCCCTCTGGACAGATGGGCGATGACTTCGCCCTTCAGGCCGGCCTGGCCGCGGACGTTGATGTTGCCAGCGGCGACTTCCGCCGGTCCGGGCTGCAGCGTGACCGTCGGCTCATTAATTCTGTGCCGATGCACGACGTGTTTTCTCTTGGGTTTGACCACTGGCGCCGCATTGGTTTCCGCGGGCGCGGTTTCAGCCGGCGGCGCCACTGCGGGCGCCGTTTCCGTGGCCGGCGAAGTGGCCGGTGCCGGAATCGCCGGCAGCGCGTTTGTATTGTCTTGGGCGACGGCGCTCGTCGCCAGCATCGCCGCCACAACTGTCCATCTCATTGTTTTCATGTTTCTGAAAGTAAAGTTCTTATTTCTATCGCTGTCAATATTCGCCATCGCCCAGGCTTGAGTTCGCCCAATTTAATCTTTCCAATTTCTGTCCGTTGCAATTTTTTCACCGTTAAGTTTTGCGACTCAAATAGCCGCCGCACTTCCCGGTTCTTGCCTTCGGCCAATTCCAACTCCACCACGCTGCGAGCGCGGCTCGCCAGAATCGTCCTCGCCGTGAGGGCCTGTAATTTCTCGCCGCCATCAAAAATGCCGCGGATGAAACGGTGGAGCATTTCCGGTGCCACCTCGCCCCCCACCGTCGCAACGTACCTTTTGCGGACACCGTAACGCGGATGAGTGAGGCGCAAGGCGAATTGTCCATCATTCGTCAAAAAAATCAACCCTTCACTGTTGAAATCGAGACGACCGACGGTGCTCACATTTTGCCATTCAATTGGCAAAAAATCATAAACCGTCGGCCGACCTAGTTCGTCTGCCCGCGAACACGCGCAGCCCCGCGGCTTGTGCAGCGCCAGATAAATCTTCTTCCGGGCGCGGACCGGCTTGCCATCCACCAAAACCTTGTCATGAAGCGGATCTACTTTGCTGCCCAACAGCCGGACCACCTGCCCATTGACCGCCACGCGCCCCTCCAGGATATACTGTTCGCCCGCGCGCCGCGAAGCCACACCGGCCTCAGCCAGAAATTTTTGGAGACGAACGCTCAAGGGTATCCGCAAAGCTGAATGTCCACACTCCGCATGGATTAGGCATCCGGCTTGGTTTTACGCAAACCGGTAATCCGGTTGCCGTCCTTCCATTGGCCGCGTTTCTTGAGGAGTTCCACCCGCTCGAAGCGCTTGAGAACATTGCGTTTGCCGCCCAGGGTGGCCGCCGCGCGCAGACTGCGATGCTGTGACATAATTTCTTTTGGTTAAACGTTCAATAAAAATGAAGACGCAGAATATCAGTTTTCCGGGCGATTGCAAACGGTTTGTTCCAAGCGGTTAATTCGCCGCCTTTGCTTCGCCTGCTTCCTCTTCCACGTCGCCTTTGTGGAATTTGACACTGACGATCTTGCTCACGCCGTGCTCTTCCATCGTCACACCATAAAGCACGTCAGCCATCGCAATGGTGCGTTTGTTATGGGTGATGATGACGAATTGCGATTTCGCCAGGAAGCGCTGGAGGATTTTTACGAAACGGACCACGTTGGCCTCGTCAAGCGGAGCGTCCAATTCGTCCAGGATGCAAAACGGACTCGGCTTGACCTGATAGATGGAAAACAGCAGCGAAACGGCCGTCATCGTTTGTTCACCGCCGGAGAGAAGGGAAATGCTCTGCAATTGTTTGCCCGGTGGTCGCGCCACAATATCAATGCCGCTTTCCAAAACATCGTTCTGATCCAGGAGGATCAGGTCCGCTTTCCCGCCCCCAAAGACCTCGACAAACATGACGCGGAAATTCTCGCGAATTTTCTCGAACGTTTCCTGGAACATCTGCCGCGTCTGCGTGTTGATCCGGTTGATGACTTCGAGCAATTGCGCTTTGGCGTTGACCAGGTCGTCGTGTTGCTTCGTCAGAAATTGATGGCGGTGCTCGGTTTCTTCATACTCCTCGATCGCCACCAAGTTGACCGGCCCGATCTCATCCAGCCGCTTTTGCAACGCTTCAATCTGTTGCGCGACGGCGTTCCAATCTGTGGCGGCGCCGCTTGCCGCCATTTCCTCCGGCGTGAGCGTCTGGACTTTTGCCGGGCCTTCATCCGCCAGGGTGATCGTAATGCACTCGCTGCGGACGTCATCCAGATTGACATGATATTTTTGCTGGATTCTTTCGCGCAGGTTTTGGACGGACATGGTTTTCTGCGCCAGTTCCACCTCGATGGCGCCGCGCTCATTTTGCAAGCCGGTTAGCCGGTTGCGCTGCGAGCGCAGCCCTTCCTCGCGCGAAGAAACGCCGGCTTCCTGCGAATTTCTTTGGCCGAGCCACTCGGCCGCCTGGGCGTTGACCTGCTCGCGTTCGTGGGAAATTCTTTCGATTTGCGTGCGGGATTCAATGATTTCCAACTCGGCCTGTTGGCGACGGGCGACGACGGTTGAAATTTCGGCGCGCCGTTGTTCGGCGACCTGCGTCAATTCCTCAAGCCGTCGGGCCAGGGACTGCTGCTGCTGGCGGAAGGAGGCCAGCAATTGCTCCTCGGCGGCGAGCGCAACCTTGCACTCGGTGAGGGCGGCGGTGGCGGCATCGCGTTGCTGCCGTGAATTCTCCAATTCCGCGGCGAGTGCCGCAACGTTCTCCTGCTCGTTGCGCTCGCGGATTTCCTGTTCGCCCAACTGTGTGGCAAGGACCTGTCGCTTTTGCAACCCTTCCTGCCCCTGCGCGGCCAGACTCTGGACCTCGAAAACCACGGTTTCGATTTTTTGATTCAGCAACCTTGAGGAATTTTGCAGCGCGTTGAATTCGCCTTCGCGCGTGGCGATGGCGACTTCCTGCTCACGCAATTCGGTTTGAGCCTGCTGAAGGCCGGCCTGCAATTCGGTTTGTTCCGCCAAAAGCGCGCCGCGTTTGCGGCTGGCCTCGGCGATCCGATCCTGGATTTCCGTCAGCTCATTCTGCAGTTCCGTGATTTGATTTTTCCGGCCCAGAATCGAGGCGGGGGCCTTGGGATTGCCGCTCCCGTTCAGGTAACCGCCAGTATAGATGCCGTGCCGGCTCAACACGTCGCCGTTGAGTGTCACAAAGTCGCAACCGGCGTGCCCGTTCTGAATCTGCGCCGTGGCTGTCGGCAAATCGGACGCAATGAATGTGCGGCCCAGGAGCGATTTCAACAGTTTGTCCACCGAGGGATCGGATTCGACAACGCTGAGCGCGGGAACAATCTGTCCGGGAGCAAGGTACTTTTCCCCGGAGGAATTGCTGGCAGGCGCCAGGTCGCCCTGAAAAACAAGTTGATTGTCGTCCTGGTGCTGGATGGCAAGGGCGGCCACGCTGGCCCGGCCCACCTTGTTGGCGCTCAAATCAGCCAGAATTTCCTGGGCGGATTCGGGCTGCTCCGTGAGGACGAGTTGCAAATGGTGCCCGAGCGCGTTTTCGACCGCGATGACGAATCTCTCCGGGACGCGGATGCGGTCGGCGAGCGAGCCGATGACGGACCGGGACTGCCGCAAGGCCGCAACGGCGCCGGCATCGAAGCCTTCGCGTGAATGTTCGAGCTGTTCGATGACGGTAAGGCGCGAGCGTTTCTCGGCCTGATGCTGCAAGAGAACGTCCTGTTCGGTGGACGAGGCCTGCAACTCGTTTTGCAACTCGCGCAAGCGATTCTGGCGTTGCTCGACGGAACCGCGCGTGGTTTGGGCGTTGACTCTTCCGGCCTCGACGCTGGCGGTAAATTCGACCAGCCGGGCATCCAACCGGGATCGTTCCTCTTCAAGCTGGACTTTTTCGGTGGAAAGCTTTTCGAGGCGGACAATGTTGCCCTGCTTCTGCAAATCGAGTGCGGTGACTTCGTTGTGCAGGCGCGATAACTCCTGGGCGGCGGCGAAAGCGCCGGACTGCGCTGCGCGTAGTTGCTCCTGGAGGCGTTTCAAGTCGTCTTCGACCTGGCTGAAGACGGATTGTTTGCCCTCAAGGGCCAGCCGATGTCCGGCAAGCGCGGCTTCGGATGTGGACAAGTGCTGCCGGACGGTGGCGGATTCTTCCTGGGCCGCGCGCGAACGTTCCTCAGCCTGCGCAATCTCGCCGAGCGCCGAGGCATTTTGCGCCTCAAGTTCGCGCAATCGCTCTTCGTCAAATTGAATCCGGCTTTCGTGCCGCTCAATCTCGGCCTTCAGTTCCATTCCGCGCTGTTGTTGCGCCGATACTTCGTGTTCCAATTCTGTCAGGCGCTCGCGCCATTGGCGGATTTCATCCTCGCCGCGCAAGACCTCCGCGGCGCCCGTCTCGATCTCGCTGCGCAATTTCTCCGCGGCGGAAT
>DATJSQ010000030.1:0-17301 GCA_035503995.1 Verrucomicrobiia bacterium
AACGTTTGACGCCGGTGCGGGGGCGGCGGCAGGAACAGGAGAGGCAGCGGAGACAGCGCGGGCGGCAGGAGCGGAAGAAGGGGCCTGGGCTAGAGCCGGTTCAGGGGGTGGGGACGGCGCAGCCGCAACGGCGGCGGCCGATGGCGCGACCTGCTTCAATGATTTATGACCAAAGAGCGCCGAAAAGATCAACAAAGAGGCAGCGGCCAACAGCACCACAATCGCCGTTGGCAATGCCCACCCCCTTCCGGCATCCGACGGACCGGCCGCGGGAAATAACGGGGGCGCCGGCGGCGGAGAATCGCCCTGCGATTCGTGCGCGCGTTTGAGCGCATCATTGATCAAGCTCATGATTCAAGGACCATTCAAAATTCACAGATGGATTTCCCCCTCCAGCTCGCGAATGGCGCGCCCCACCATGCGATGGGTGATGCGGTCGCTGTGTTCCACATATCCGGCCAAGAGCGCCTTGTCACAAACGGCATTGACCAGGCGTGGAATGCCGTGGCTGTATCCGAAAACGCGCCAAAGCGCGGGCTGCGTAAAGAAAGGAATTCCGTGGGCGCCGGCGAGTTGCAGGCGGTGCTGAATATATTGGCTGACCTCGAACCGCGTGAGGGGGGAAAGATGATAACGCACGGTGATGCGCTGGCGCAACTGGCGCAGGCGGGGGCTGTTCAGGCGGTCGCGCAACTCCGGCTGGCCGAGGAGGATGATTTGCAGCAACTTGCGGTCATCGGTTTCGATGTTGGAAAGCAACCGCACTTGTTCCAGCAATTCCTCCGTAAGATTTTGCGCTTCATCAATGATGAGGACGGTTTCCTTGCCGGCTTCGACCTGATGGATCAAGAATTCGCTGATGGCGGCCACCGTATCCAGACGGTCCAAAGTTTTTACCGGCAGGCCGAATTCGGTGGCGATGGCTTTGATCAGTTCATTCGGATTCAGAATTGGATTCAAGATGAGCGCGGTGGAAAATTTGCCATCAAGTTGTTCGAGGAGCGCGCGGCAGAGGGTGGTTTTGCCAGCGCCCACCTCGCCGGTAAGCTGCACGAAACCTTTGCGCTCGCGAATGCCGTAGAGCAGATGGTTTAACGCCTCGCGATGCTTGCCGCTATGAAACAAAAAACGCGGGTTCGGCGTGAGGTCGAACGGCGCCTGCTTCAAGCCGTAGTATTCAAGATACACGCGAGGCTTTTACCAAATATTGCCACTGGATGCCAACCAAAGGTTTGAGGCCGGACCGGAAGACAAAACGCGATGATGGGAGACGGGAGCCAGATCATCCGCGAGGGCGCAGAAGCAACAAACTGGCGACGCCCAACGCGGCAAAGACCAAAACCGACGGGACAGTGGTTGCGGCAAGGATTCCCTGCGTGAGGCCGCCGGCGACATGCCCATCATTGAAACAGCGAGCGGCATTTTGGGCACGCCCGGAAAACTCCACCGCCCCCAAGGCCGCGACAATCAAGATGCCCTTTTTCATGATGGTTCGGCGGCAAGACCAGGTCGGATGCGCTAATTCCTGGGGGTGAAAAAGGCAAAGCCGAGTTCGCGGTCAAACGTGTAATTGTAACCGAATTCCCCGGCCAGGGATCTGCACTTCTGATTGTGCATCGCAAGGTCCCAGTCCGTGAGGATGAAACGCATTCCTTCATGGAAACGGACCCGGGCATTTTTCTGCCAGTCCGGTTTTTTTGTGCTCACATCGCGTTTCATGGCTTGGCTCCTGATTTTATGGTTAATTGGGCAGGGTTGGCATTTAAAAATCCATGCGGAATTGGCGTCATTGATTATTCCAAAACGCGGACAAATCCGGGCAATTCAATGTTATCAAAAGCGCGGCGCCATTTTCCGTCGCGGTCGCGATAGGCCATGCATTTGAAGCCAAAAACCTGAACGGTGAAGAATTCGACGACAAACGGGGAGAGGCTGCCCGTTTCTTCGAGCATAGAACCAGACGAGCCCACGGCAGTCAACGGATGATTCTTCATTCAAGTATGTCGTTTGCTGATATGACGTTAGCCGGGCTGAAGATACCGCGGAACGCGCAAGTCCCACAACTGCCCTTAGGGGCAGATGCAATTTAAGAATCAGTCTAATTGGGGAGTACGCGGCGTTTTGAAAAGCCCCGCCTCATTGACCAACTGCGTGAGTTCCGCCACGGATTGGACCTGGAGTTTTCGGGTAAGGCTTGTGCGGTGCAATTTCACGGTGCGCAAATTGATGTTGAGGTCGGCGGCGGTTTCCTTGTTCATTTTTCCCCGCACGACAAACTCCAACACTTGCAGTTCCCGCGCGCTGAGTTTTCCGAAGCGTTGGCGCAAATCCGCGAGTCGTTCACGTTGTTGCCGCTCACGCGCATCGCGTACCAAGGCGCGCTCAACGGCTGCCAACAACTCTTCCTTCGGCGCGCGTTTCATCAAAAAATCCTCCGCCCCGCTTCGCATTGCCCGCACGCTCGTCGGAACGTCCCCTTGGCCGGTCAGAAAAATAACCGGCATTGGATTTTCGGTCTTTCCCAAGGCAGCCTGCAATTCCAATCCATCCAAGCCCGGCATCTGCAAGTCCGCCACCACGCATCCGGACATTTCCGGAACGAGCTGATCGAGGAATTCCCGCGCCGAGCCAAAAGTTCTCACGGTATAGCCGACGGCGGAGAGCAGGCGCGACAGCGATTTTAAGAAGGAAACGTCGTCGTCCACGATAAAGACCGTGCGCGGATTGCCAAAAGGCTTATCGTTCATGGCCTTAATCTAAATTTCAAGGCGCGGTTGGCAAGCCGCCATTATTGTTCCGCTCCAAGAGCGGGAGGGTAAAAGCGAAGGTGGTTCCGGTCGTGGCGTTGCTTTCCGTCCAAATCTTGCCGCCATGCGCCTCGATGATGGTCCCGGAAATGGCCAGACCCATGCCCATGCCGTCGGGCTTGGTGGTAAAGAACGGCTCAAAGATATGGGCGGCATGCTCGGGCGCGATGCCTGTCCCGCGATCACTGACTGCCACCCGCAGATTTCCGCCCCCCGCTTCAATTACCTGCACCGTCAGCAGCCGCTGCTCCCTGGGTTTGGCGGCCATGGCATCCATCCCATTCAAGATGAGATTCAGCAACACTTGTTGCAAATGCACCCGGTCTCCGATGACCGGCGGCAGGCGCGCGGGAAGTTCGAGGGTCAATTTCACCTCGCGGGCCGCGGCATCCGCTCGCGCCAGGGCCACGGTGTCTTCCACCACTTCCCGCATATCCAGACGGCTCGACACCAACTGCCGCCGCTTGAGCAGGCTTCGCAGGCGGTCAATGACGGCTCCCGCCCGTTGGTCGTCTTTTCGAATATCGGCCAGGATTGCCCGGACCTCGGCGAGGTTTGGTTGAGGATTTTGCAGAAAAATTTCGGCCGCCTCGGTATTTCGCAAAATGGCGCCGAGCGGCTGATTTAATTCATGGGCCAGGGCGGACGTCAATTGTCCCATGGTAGAAACCCTGGCGACGTGGGCCAGTTCTGTTTGCTGGCGTTGAATTTCCGCTTCAGCGAGACGGCGCTGTGTCCGTTGTAATAACAAGCCAACAATGGTAAGCGCCTGCGCCAAAAGGCCGGCACCCACAAGGAAAATGAGAGTTTTGTGGTCTTCCCAAAGCGACCGCGGCCGGTAGAGGACCACGCAATCCTCCGGCAGGCGGGAGGGTTTGATATGCCAACGTTCGAGTACGCGCCAATCGACCATGGGCGTTCCGTTTGACCGCACGATGATGGGAATTTGATTTACCGGGGTCCCATTAAGCGCGAGCAACGCCAGCTTGCCCGCGGTGGCGCCAAGATTTTCAAGGTCAACGACATTGCCGCCCAGAGCCCCGCCGCCGATCGAGCCAGCTCCCAGCACATAGACCGGCACACTGGCGTCAGGAGCGAGAACCTTCGCAATTTGGGAAGTGTAGAAAGTCTGGCCGGTTACGTCACGTTGCACCGGCCCGAGTAATAGCACCGTACCGGCGGACAACGTCCTGGCGGCTTGAAATACTTCCGAAACAGGGCGGTTCGTCCAGAACTCAAAATCCACGCCATCCACGGAGCGCGCGGTTTCAGCGATCTGGGCCATCGTAGCCTGGTCGGCTGCCGAGACACCGCCAATGACGACGATCCGGCGCGTTTCCGGCTGCAAATGAAGGATAAATTTTATGGTCCCCTGCACGTCGAAACGCTGGAAGATGCCGGTGAACGGAGCGTTGCTCGAGACTTCCGGGACATTCATGTCATTGGCCACCACGAAAACTGAAGGCAAGTTGGCGCCCAAAACGGCGGGCAATTCGCGCGCCAGGGTGAAGTTGCGCGCGGCAAACGTCATGACCAGGTCAAGATTCTGCCCCGCATATTTGTTTTTCAGATAATCTCTGAAAACGTCGTAATGGTTCGGATTGGGAAACCGGCCTGAATCGAGATTTTCGGTGAAAAATTCAATCCGGTTGGTGCTTTCCTTAAGCATCTCCTCGCGCACTCCCTGTTCCATCAGGACATTCCCCGGCAAGTCACGGGTTTCGCTGAAAATCATCAAGACGCGCTTTGCCGGTAAATTCGGATCGCCATTAGTGATCTGGGCCCGGCTGTCTCCCGCCCAAAAAAGCATGGCGCTCAAGACCCATGCCGTCCGGAAAACGGTTGCCGGCCGGCCGTCAAGGTGTCGAAAAAAATGCTTTGAAGCGATCAAGGTGTTAAAATTTCGCGCCCCGCCTGGACCAACGCCGCGGCCTCCCCCGCTGTTCCAACGGTGACGCGCAAACAGGTTTTAACTTCCGGAAAATCGAACCAACGGACAAGAATCTTTTTGGCGCGTAATTTTTGCCGCCACTCTTTGGCGGAAAATTTTGGCGGCCGCGCCAGGATAAAATTTGTCCGGCTGGGAAAAACGACGAAGCCGAGACGCGTCAGCGCTTCAGAAAGCCATTGCCGCGTGGAAATGATTTTTTTGAAATTTGCGCGATAATAATTCAAATCGTCGAGGGTGGCTTCCGCGGCAATCTGGCCCAATCCGTTGACGTTGTAACTGTCGCGGATTTTGTGCAGGGCGGAAATAAGCTCCGCATTTCCGACAAAATATCCGACACGCTGAAAACAAAGTGAATAAGCCTTGGAAAAAGTCCGGGCGACGATGACCCCCGGAAATTTCAGGGCCAACGCCATGGCGTTCTCCTCCGCAAAATCCACATATGCCTCATCGAGGATGACAACGCCGCGTTGCGCGCGGCAGAGTTTTTCCAAATCGGATGTTTTATAACCGCGCCCGCTCGGCGCATTGGGCGTGGTGACAAACGTCAGGGCGGCGTCAAAATTCCAGGTTTTTCCCCGCCTCAATTCGGCGACGGCGGGCAGATCAAAATCCGGTTTTAACGGCACCGGATTTTTCTCCGCGCCATGAATGTCGGCCAGCACCGGGTACAGGGAATAACTCGGGGCAAAGAATTGCACGATTGTCTTCGCGAGGCGCCGGCCATGGGCTTTAGGCCGGGAAACCGGTTCCACGAATCCCCGCACCGCCAATGCGAGCAATTCGTCGGAGCCGTTGCCGACGATAATATTTTCCGGTCGGCAGCCATGCAGTTTCGCCAGCCTTTCACGCAAGGGCTGCGCGGTTGGATTTGGATACAGCCGCAGCCGTCCATCCGCGGCCTGTTTTATGGCGCGCAAAACTTTTGGCGATGGGGGAAAGGGATTTTCGTTGGTGTTGAGTTTGACGAGGCCCTTGATGTTGGGTTGTTCGCCATAAACGTAAGGCTGCAACTCGCGCACCAGCGGACGAATCAGGTTTTTAGGATTCATTTCGCAATCCGAACTTCGGCGCTTCGCCCGTGCGCCCCAAGGCCTTCCAGTTCGGCGAATTTTTTCACCGCCGGCAACGCCTTTTTAAGAGACGCGCGGCCATATTCAACGAGGCTGGTACGGCGCTGGTATTGGTCAACGGTCAGTCCCGCAAACGACGCCCCCGCGCCGCCGGTCGGCAGCGTGTGGCTCGGGCCGGCGACGTAATCACCGAGGACCGTCGGCGAAAGCGCGCCGAGAAAAATTGCGCCAGCGGTCAGAATTTGCCCGGAAACTTTTCGCGGCGCGCGGGTCATTACTTCGCAATGCTCCGGCGCCAGTTGGTTCGCCAGCGCAATTCCGTCGTCCAGCGTTTTCACCTGAATAAGGCAGCCGTAGTTTTGCAAGACGCGCTCGATGAATTCGCGCCGGGCGAGTTTTGGCAACTGCCGGGCGATTTCAGCCTGGACCGCGCGCAAAATTTTCGATGATGTCGTCACCAGCCAGACCCGCTCATGACCGGAGCCGTGTTCGGCCTGGGCCAGCAAATCGGCGGCGGCGAATCTGGGATTGGCGGTTTCATCCGCCAACACCAGCACTTCGCTCGGCCCCGGGAGCAGGTCAATCGCCACGTGGCCCACCAACAATCGCTTGGCGGCGACGACGTAGGCGTTTCCCGGCCCGAAAATCTTTTGCACGCGCCGGATGGCGTTGGTCCCGAAAGCCATTGCCGCAATCGCCTGCGCCCCGCCCACGCGATAGATTTCCGTGGCCCCGGCTGTTCTCGCCGCGAACAACAAGGCGGAATTGATTCCGCCATCGCGCCCACACGGCGTGGCGATGACGATTTCCCGGCAGCCAGCCACCCTGGCCAGCGTGATGGTCATGAGCGCCGTGGATACCAGCGGCGCCGTGCCGCCGGGGACATAGACCCCAACCCGCTGGAAAGGATCGAATTTTTCGCCGACGGTCGCGCCATGCGAATTTTTCATCTGCCAATTTTTGCGCAGCGATTTTTTGGCAAAGTCGGCGATGTTTTTATCCGCCTCGGCCACGGCCCGGCGCAAGGGACCGTCGGCCTTGAGCGAAGCGGCCAACAATTCGGCCTGGGTGACGGCGAGTTGGCTGGCCGAAAGTTTTGCGCCGTCGAATTTCCCGGTGAATTCCAGGAGCGCGTCGTCGCCACGGATGAAGACGGCCTGCAAGATATCACGGGTTTGCCGCTCAATTTCCTCGTTGAAAAGGCTGCCGGCGGCGGTGATTTGGCGAATTTGGGCGGCAAAATCCTGGTCGGTATAACGGACGATTTTCACACGACAGCCTATAAAAAACCGACGGGAAAGTCAAAACGAGCCGACAGGGGGTAGTGCTTATCCCTAATCCACCTTGAATCCCAATTCCCGGAACCGCTGCAATTTGTAGAGCAAGGAGCGGCGGCTCACGCCCAAGGCCCTGGCGGTTTCGGTTCGATTGAAATTATGCTGCTGCAATGCCTGCATAATGGCCTGCCGCTCGATTTCCTCCAGCCGCGCCGAATCAAAGGCGGTCGGCGCGGGCGGGGTTTGCCCGCCCGCCTCGCGCACACGCGTGGGCAGATGCTCCGGCAAAATTAATTCGCTGCGTGAGAGCAAAACGGCGCGTTCCATCGCGTTGCGCAACTCCCTCACGTTGCCCGGCCAAGGATAATTTTCCAGGCACGCCGCAACCGTTTCCGAGAAACGCCCGCGCCCCTTGGCAAATTCCTCGATGAACCGGCTGGCCAGCGGCAAGATGTCCTCGCGCCGCTCGCGCAGCGGCGGAATGTTCAGTTCCACCACGTTCAGCCGATAAAATAAATCCTCGCGAAAGCGGCCGCTCCTGACCTCGTCCTCCAGGATTCGATTGGTCGCCGCGAGCAATCGCGCATTCGTTTGAATCTCGCGGTTGGAGCCGATGCGCTGGAAACGCCCGCCCTGGGTCACGCGCAATAATTTTGCCTGGAGGGCCGGGGACATTTCCGAAACCTCATCCAGGAAAATCGTGCCCGCCGCCGCTTCTTCAAAACGTCCGATGCGGCGCTCATGCGCGCCGGTAAAGGCGCCGCGTTCGTGTCCAAACAATTCGCTTTCCAGGAGCGTTTCGGGAATGGCGGCGCAATTGACTTTGACCAGCGGCCCGGCGGCGCGGGCGCTCCAGGCATGGAGGACATCGGCCAGGATTTCCTTGCCGACGCCGCTTTCGCCCGTGATGAGGACGCGGGTTTCCGACGGGGCAATCAGCGAGGCATCGCGCAACACCGCGAGCATGAGCGGACTGCGCGCGACCAGATGCTCCGGCAGGTCCAACGGTTCGACACCCGCCGGCCTGGATTCGGAAATGCCGAGGGCCTGGCGGACAGTGGCCAGCAATTCGTCCAAATCAATCGGCTTGGCGAGATAATTCACCGCGCCATCACGCATGGCGGCGACGGCGTCGCGGATGTCGGTGAATGCGGTCACCAGGAGCACCGGGAGGGCGGTGTGTTCCTTGCGCGCCAGCCGGAGGGTTTCCAGGCCGGAAAGTCCCGGCATTCGCACGTCCGAAATCATCAAATCAAATTTTCCGCCGCGCAACAACTCCAGGGCCTGTTCGCCGGATTCCGCGGTGATGGTTTCAAAATTCTGGGTGCGGAGGAAGGAGTCAAGAAGGCTGCGCTGGCCGGGATCGTCGTCCACGATCAAGACGCGCTGCATTTTTTTTCCATTGGACGGGGTATCCAGAGCCATGCGGCAATTTAGCGAAGGGCGTGGGACGCCAAAAGAAATAAAACAGCCGGAGGAGACAAGCGCAACGGCAGCACTGCGTTCTCCGCAAAGCCATCGGCGGAATTCATCCATAAAGGCCCGCCAAAGGCGAAACCGGACAAGAATTTCAGACCATTTCAGAAAAACTGCAGCCGTTCGGTTGCGAAAAGATAGTTTTTCAAATACTCCGCCCATTGCGTGAGCCGCGGCCACCAGGGCGTGACGAAATCCGCGTTGCCGTCGTGCCGAAACGGGAGCCGTTTTGTGGCATAAAGCGGCCACTTGGGCGCACCGCAAATTCGTTTTTATTCGCCTACGCAAGGTCAACAAGATAAAATTCACGCCCAAAATGTCAGTTCAACGCGTTATCAGCCGAGTCGCCGCAGTCGTTTTGGCTTATTTTATTATCGATGGAACCGCCACCCAGGGAGCAGGCACAGATTTCAACGGCGATACCCGCGCGGCCGTCGTCGAGTTGCAGCATTACTATGACCGACATGGCCTTTGGCACACGGTCGGCTGGTGGAACGCCGCCAATTGTGTGGATGCCCTGGAAAACGACATTGTTGCCAATAACGACACCAATTACCTCGGAACAATCCAATATACCTTCCGCCGCAATTCAGGCGGCAATTTTATCACGGGCGCCTACGATGATGAAGGCTGGTGGGCCGAGGCCTGGAATGGCGCCTACGATTTGACCGGCAATGTCGCGTATCTGAACATGGCCAAGACCATTTTTGCCGATCTCACCAACGCTTGGGACGGCCATTGCGGCGGCGGCCTCTGGTGGAGTTCGGACCGCACCTACAAAAACGCGATTCCCAATGAATTGTTCCTCCTCCTGGCCGCCCGGCTTCATCAGAGGACGCCCGGTGACGGTGGACCGGGAAGTTATTACGATTGGGCCACCAACGAGTGGAGCTGGTTCAAGAACAGTGGCATGATCAACAACCAAAACCTCATCAACGACGGCCTCACCCGTGGTTGCCAGAATAACGGCCAGACCACCTGGACCTACAACCAAGGCGTGGTCATCGGCGGCCTGACGGAATTATACAAAATTACCGGCGACACAAATTGTCTGGCGGAGGCCGAAACCATTGCGAACGCCACCATCGCCAGCCTGACATCCGCCAACGGGGTACTCGAAGAACCGGGCGGTGGCGACGGCCCCGACGCTCCTGAGTTCAAGGGGATTTTTGCCCGCAATCTGGCCTGCCTGTATGACGAGGATCGCCAGCCCGCTTACTACAATTTTCTGCTGGTCAACGCCCGGTCCATCTGGTCCAACGACCGCAATGATTCCGACCAACTGGGGTTGCAGTGGACTGGTCCGTTCGATTCCGCCGATGCCGGGCGTCAAACTTCAGCCATCATGCCGCTGAGCGTTTTGGCTGAACCGGTCACTTCCCTGCTGCCGTTCGCCAGAGGCTCCGGGGATCCGGCCTTCAATCATTCCGTCGGCGTTGCGGCCGGAACGCTTGCGTGGTCATGCGGCCCCTCCACGCCCGCTGGGATGATGCAATACGGCCCCTATCTCACGTCGTTGGCGGCTGGCGAGCACACAGTCCATTTTCGGCTGGCCGTAAATGCGTTAGACACTTCCGCTTCCAATCTGGTCTCGCTGACCGTCGCGCAAAATGGGACGCCGCTGACCCGTGCGAACGTTCCATGGAATGCGTTTACGCGCGCAAATCAGCCGCAGGACTTCGCTCTGGGCTTCACAAACACGGAGGGTGCCTTGGAGTTCCTCGTTCACTGGAATCAGACGGTCGGCGCACCCACCTTGAATCTAAGCGACGTGACGATTGACGGCGGGCATAATTGGGTGGCGGCCAATCTCGGCCACGATATCGGACGGCTGGACGGCCGTAACGCCTGGGAAGCGGACCCGGTTCGGGACCGGGCCTCCGGTTATCTGACTCGAGGACCGGGAACGGACGAACTGGGAAGCGGCGAGTGTTCCGCGAGCTTTGAATTAAAGGTGGATAATTTCAACTGGGACCAGTCGGAAGTGGCCGTGCTTTCCATTGTGGAAAGCGCCACGGGCAAGGCCATCGCCTCACGGAGCGTGAGGCGGAATGAATTTCCCAATACGCGCTATCAAACGTTCACCCTGGACTTTAAGGCAGACGCCGGAAAACGTTACGATTTTCGAACCTGGTGGCATTATTCGCCGCACGCGCCGCGGTTGACCCAGCGCAGCGTCGTCGTGGAATTGAAGCAGGCATCAGACCGCAGCCCCGCGATTTCATTCCGGCCCGGGGGGTAAGCCAGACGGCCTCTGCCCAGCGGCGGCGGGCCTGTCAATGGCCTTCCGCGGCCATTGTCATCGAGCCATTCGAATCGAGCGTCCCGCCACCCTCAAGCTTCCCATGCGGATTAAATACAGTCACATGAAAGTTCCTGAACACATTTGTCCCGTCGTAATCTCCACTGATGTCCCAGTCCAATCGGCTCGTCGCATCGTTCCATTTGAAAGTCGTGCGGCGAGTTTGTCCGCTTAAATAATTGGTGGTCTCTCCGTCATCTTCCGCCAGCGTAAATGTCGCATTGCGTCCGGGATAAATTTGTAAATCCAACGGACCGCCAGGCAGCTGGCTGGTATGTTGTATGACAGGAGCCAGCGGGAGGATCGTCCCCGCGCGGACATAAAGCGGAATCTCATCCAGTCCGACAGTCACTTCAATGGTTCGTTTCCCTTTCAAAGGGACGTTGGATTCAAAAGGATACCAATCATCATGCGGCAAATAGATCAACCGCCTGCCATCCGGCGTCAGAATTGGCGCGGCCAACAACGATGGTCCCATCAGCCATTCGTCGGACATGTTGGCAACCTTTGGATCGTCGGGAAACTCCATCGTGAGGGGACGCATGAGCGGAACGCCGGTCTCAAAGGTTTCATATGCCAGACTGTAGTAATAGGGGATGAGACGGTAACGCAGATCAATGGCTTTCCGAATGGCAATCAAGGCGTCGTCGCCAAAGAGCCACGGAAAATGCGGGGTGGCGCTTATGACCGAGTGGGTGCGCATGACCGGGAAAAAAACGCCGGCCTCCATCCAGCGTGACAACAGTTCCGGCGTGGGAGTGCTCAAAAAACCGCCAATGTCACAGGCACCGTAGGGAAGGCCGGCAAGGCTCCAGTTCAACAGACTCGGCGGCGTGGCGGCCAGAGCCTTCCAGGAACTTTTAATATCACCCGTCCATGCGGCGGCGCCCAGCCGTTGCAAGCCGGGCGAAAACGCGCGGTTGAGCGTCCACAATCGCTTGCCGGGTTCGTATCGGTCAAACGCTTCCTTCTCCGCCGAGTTCCAATAAAAATAGAGCGTGAAACGGCTTTCGCCTTCGTCGTTCCACCACCCATCCACTCCGTCTTCAAGCAATGGCGCCGACTGCTCGACATACCATTCCCGGAATCCCGGGTCGTCAAATCTCACTTCGCGGGCCGTCACATGGTTGGGGTCACCCGCGGGAAACGCATTCCATCCTTTGGCCCGTATCATGGCCAGCACGTCCGAATTGCCCATGCGCGGTTTGCGAATGCCGACGAAATGGACGCCTTGTTCCTGATACATTTTAATTTGTTTGGCAGGATTCGGAAACAGATTGGTGTTCCATCCAAAATCCTCAAACCCGGGCAATCCGTTGGCCGGCAGCGCATAGTCCGGTTCTTTGGTGTACCATTCAAAATCATAGATGAAGGCATCCACGGGAATTTTCAAATCGCTGAATTTTTTCAGCGTATCTTCGATATACGCGCGGTCGGTCCACCCCCAACGGCTTTGAAGATAACCGAACGCCCAAACTGGCGGGACGGGGGCGTGGCCGGTCAACCGCGCATAATCCCCGGCAGCATCCTTTAAAGTCGCCGCCGGCGTGAGATAAAGGTCGGCGGTGCTTCCAGGGAAAATCCAGGTCACATATTTTCCGTTGGCCGCGGCCAACCAACGCGCGGGACGATCATCATCCGCCGTCACCGCGAGAACAGAATAACCGGCCTCAGACCAGAAATAGGGAATCGTCGCCCGGCCGTTGCCAAGTCCGGTGGTGGCTTCGGACTGTTGCAGCGCATTCGTGCCGTTGCCGCAGCCGTAAACGCAGATCCGCTTTTTTTTCCAACCAAGGATTATTTGGAGCGACGAATTTTCCGTTGCAGTCTGGAAACTGCCGATTTTGCGGCGTGGGATCAAAATTTTGCCCGCTGCATCTTCAAGCGCCCATTCGCCATTCTTTGGATTCATCAGCAATGTGCCTGCCGTTGTCCGGATGCCCCACATTCCGTGTTCCTTGACTTCCTGCCATGGCACGGCGTTGTCGAAATTGGTTTCGGCCAGGAAAGTGGACGGGGCGGCCTGCGGAGGGCCATTAAGAGAGACGCTCAAGCGAAAGGTCTTTGCGTTGGCAGCGGCCAACTCCACTTGAACGGGATTGAGTTGAATCAGCAGGCCATCGGTTGTCTTTTCAACGTTGATTGGCGCACCGATCGCCATGCCGGCGGCGACGACGGCAAGCAGACAAATTGCAGGCAGTTTTTTGGATTTCATTCAGCCCTTGATATTATAACGGTTACGCCGAAACCCCAACTCATGCCGGCGTTCCCAAAGTTCCCGCGGCTTGATAATTCCCAGCGGCGTAATGATCGCCGTTATCAGCCCCGGCGGCGTCACGTCAAACCCCGGATTGCACGCGCCACTTGTGGAATTGGCCACGCGCACATAAACCGGTTCCAAAGATTTCCGCCGGCCGCCCGGTGTCCTTCCCCGTTCTCTCTTCTCCCTTCCTTCAGGAACCCCCCAGGCCCCGAGCACTTCACTTTCCGCGCGCTCTTCAATGGGAATGTCAAAGCCGCTTTTCAAATTCCAATCAATCGTCGAAAGCGGAATCGCCACATAAAATGGAATCCGATGCCGCGCGGCCAAGACCGCTTTGGTGTAGGTGCCGATCTTATTGGCCACTTCGCCGGTCCGGCCAAGCGTGCGATCGCTCCCGACAATGATCAGGTCAATTTTCCCGCGTTGCATCAAATGGCCGGCGGCGTTGTCGGCGATGATTTGATGGGGAATTTTTTGCTGCGCCAATTCCCACGCCGTCAGCGTGGCGCCTTGCGAGCGGGGACGGGTTTCGTCGCACCAGACGTGGATTTTTTTTCCAGCCGCCTGCGCAGCATACATCGGCGCGGTCGCCGTGCCGATGTCCACGAAGGCGAGCCAGCCGGCGTTGCAATGGGTCAAAATCCGCGCGCCTGAACGAATCAATTTTTCGCCGTGCCTGCCGATGGCTTCGCACTGGCGCACGTCTTGATTGGCAAATTCCTCGGCCGCGGCGAGCGCGAGCGCTTGCTGGTCAACGACGGTTTGGCCCCGGGCCATATCGCTCCGGACCTCATTCATGGCGTTGACAGGGTCCACTGCCGTGGGTCGCGCCGATTTCAAGGTCTGGAAGACGGTTTCGACGTGCGCGGAGAATTTGTTCAGATTATCTCCTCGAAACGCGCGGGCGCCCTGGGCCAGGCCGTAAGCGGCCGTGGCGCCGATGGCCCCCGCGCCGCGGACCACCATCTGGCGAATCGCCGCTGCGGTTTCGCGAAAGTCCCGCGTGGCCACAATCTTGAATTCATGCGGGAGCCGGCGTTGCTCGATGAGGCGGACGGAGTTTCGGGCGGCTTCGAAGGTGACGGTGCGGAAATGGCGTGATCGGCCGCGAAGAGTGACGTTCATGCCGATTTAACCCGCGCCAATCAACGCACCTTGATTTTCATCCCGCGAATTTTCTTCTGAATTTCGCGATAAGCCGGTTGCTGGCGGAATTTTTTCAGGTCAGGGTCGCGAGCCAGCCAGGCGAAGTCCGAATAACCCAGTTGCAGCGCTTTTTCCAGGGCAAGCGCGGCGCGATCGAACTGGTCGGTCAGGGAATAACTGCACGCGAGATTGTAAAAGACGAGGGGGCTTTGAGGCTCGAGGCGCGCCAGGCGTTCATCCACCTGCAGGCCGTCGCTATAGCGTCCGCGTTGGGTGTAATGGTCGCCGAGGAGTTGCAGCGCATCCACGTAATTGGGGTCGCGGCGGACGACGCCTTCCATGAATTCGATTTTGGTATCGAGCTCGCGCTGATTAATACGGTTCTGTTTTCTTTCCGGTCGGTTCTTTGCCTGCATACGACTGCAAGTAATCTTTGCATGTTGTGGCGGCATGTCAAGAGGAGGAATGTGAAAAACTTTTTGTGGCGTCCGGTGACGGTTTTGCGCAAAATCAGATGATTGGCCGGTTCCAATCGTCAAACCGCTCAACGGTTCGCCGATTTAACACTTTAAATTCAACAGACATGAAATGCTTCGTCACCGGCGCGTCCGGCTTTATCGGCTCGAATCTTGTCCACGAACTGCTCGCGCGCAAACATCACGTCAAGGCGCTGGTGCGCCCGGACAGCGACCTGCGTGGCATAGCGGGAACGACCGTGGAATTGACCAAGGGCGACGTGAGTGACCGCGCCTTTCTCCGCCGTGAAATGGACGGCTGCGACTGGTGCTTTCACTGCGCGGCCAGCTATCATCTGTGGCTGCCCGATTACAAGCCGATGTATCTGGTCAATGTCGAAGGCACCTACAATGTCATGGAAGCGGCCGGCCACACCAGCATCCATCGCATCATCTATACCAGCACCGTCGGTTGCATCGGTCTGCCCAAGGAAGGCAACGGCGAAGTGATTCCGTCCACGGAAAATGATACGATTGCGCAGGAGGATTTGGCGAACGATTACAAGCGCTCGAAATGGGAGGCGGAACTGGTGGCGGTCAAATTCGCGCGCCAAGGGCTGCCTGTCGTCATCGTCAACCCCAGCGCCCCGGTCGGTCCCCGTGACGTGAAGCCCACGCCCACGGGCCAAATCATTGTTGCGTATCTGAACCATGAGATGCCGGCGTATCTGGAGACCGGGTTGAACTGGGTCCATGTCCGGGACGTGGCGGTGGGACATATTCTTGCCGCCGAGAACGGGAGAATCGGGCAGCGCTACATTCTGGGAAACAAGGAGGGAAATTGGACCATGGAAGAGACGCTGGAGATGCTGGAAGAGATCACCGGCATACCTGCCCCCAAGGTCAAGATACCGCATTGGTTTGCCATGGCCGCGGCGCATATTGACGAAGGCACGTCATTCTTTACCCGAAAGCCACCCAAGGCCCCGCTGGCCGGAGTGCGGATGGCCAAATATAAAATGTGGTTTAACCCGAAGAAAGCCATTCAGGAACTCGGCTTGCCGCAGACCCCGCCCAAACAGGCCTTCGCCGACGCCGTGGAATGGTTTCGCGCGAACGGGTATGTTAAGAAATAACTTCTGATTGAACCCGCATGGTGAGGCGGAATTTGTGTTGGCCGGAAGCAAGCAGGCGCTGCCGCCATCGAGCGCGGCGTTTTATTTCCCAGGGCGGAAAGCAGTGAATGGGTTGCTGCCCGAACCTGTATCCGCTGCTCAGACGCTAATCATTAGCTAACCAGATATTGTTTTTGCGATAGCAATGTAACGTCAATAAATGGCAACGCGCCGTTAGCGGCGCAAAACGGTTTCTGCGAGGATTTCCCGCGTGATGAGGAAGAATTCAAAACGCGGATTTACATTGATCGAATTGCTGGTGGTCATTGCGATCATCGCCATTCTGGCGGCGATGCTGTTGCCGGCGCTGGCCAGCGCCAAACAACACGCGTACCGCACGGCGTGCCTGGGCAACCTGCGCCAATGGGGTTTGGCCCTGACGATGTATCTGGATGACAATCGCGAGATTTTTCCTTTTGCGAAAATTCCCAATGGGACGCCCGGCGCGCCGGCCGGTTACAATGAAGATGATCCCACGTGGAGCGCCCTGATTGCCTTCCACGCCGCCGGCCAGGGCGATAGTGCCTGGTATAATGCACTCCCGTCGTATGTCGGGGGACAGCCGCTTTGGCAGATCGCGAACGCCCCGGCCAATTTCGTAAATGCCCGAAAAATTTTCGATTGTGCCACGGCGGCGATGGTGCCTTCCGATTTCGCGTCCGACCCCGACCGCATTGTTTTCAATTACGGCATGAATTACAAAGGCAGCACCGGATTGACGGGGATTGGATACGGCACCAATTTTTCCGCCACCATGGTATTGAATCCGTCGGCGTTCGTATTTCTTTCCGACGTGCGGGCGCACGCGGGCGAGACCCCGTATTACGGCTCGAACCCAGCCAATGAGGTCGGCTGTTCGCATTGCTGGGCGGGCCAGATATCCTCGCGGCACGACGCCGGCGCGGACCTGAACTTTGCCGACGGCCACGTGGGCTACTACAAATATGCCTACGTCTGTTCGAATGCGGTGACCAAGGTTGCCGACCCTGGGCGCAGTGACATCAACTGGACCTACAACGGGGAGCCGGTGCAATAAGATAGAGGGTCGGCGAGCCGGAAACCAACTCAAGGGGCCAATCACTTGCCCGCTGCCGGCGGATAAGCGAAAAGCTGCACGCGATTGTTTTGGGCATCGGTTACGAAAACCTTTGATCCGGTCGGGTCAACCGCCACGCGGGCCGCGAAGCCGAACTGTCCGGCGCCGCTGCCTTTGCTCCCCCACTGCGTCAGGAGGGCGCCATTGCTGGTGTACATTTGAATGAAATCGAAGCCATCAACATACACATTTCCTCGCGCGTCCACTGCGACATCGTGGTTGGAGCAATTCCATTGTTCGATGGCGACGCCATCCGGGCTGAACTTCTCAATGCGCCCGTTAT
>DATJSQ010000031.1:0-8483 GCA_035503995.1 Verrucomicrobiia bacterium
CTTCCTTTGGCTGATCGTTCCGGCCTCTTCGGTTTTTGGATTGAATTTTAATGTGACGCTGGAATCTTTGACCAACCACAACACGTCCGCCTATCCCGCCTATAATCAGGCAAATTTTCCCGCGAATTTCGGGACCCGCAGTTGGGTCAGCCAAAACGGCGCCACCATCGCCGTGGACCCGTCCCAGATGGATGAGTCGTTGAACCCGGTGACTCCCGGCCACGTTTCCGGGATGGACGTGCATACATTGATTCCCGGCCGCCCGGACCTCCGCTGGTTCGCGCACGCCACTCCCTGGTTCGGCTCCGGCTCTTCACACATCAATATCGGTTTGACCAATAACACCGCGAGCTACGTGGCGGCGATGATCACCGATATGAAAAATCGCGGTTTCAATGGAGTCATTATTGATTGGTATGGATTCGGCAACAACACGGACGGCGTTGTCCAAAAGATAAAATCCTATCTGGCCGGCATCCCCGGAAACACGTTCACCTACATCATCATGCTCGACAAAAATGTTCGCGGTGGAACCGGCACTGACAATCTCGCCGGACAAATTCAATATTGCCGGAGGCAATATTTTGGTGACACGAACTACGAACACGAGCCTTTGGCCGGCGGCAAGCCGATCTTGATGTTCTTCGGCGTGCGGGCCTCGATCGGCGCGACCGCCATGTCGGACTTGAAAGCCCGGACGGGCGGCAACATGGTTTGGGTCGAGCAGGGAACCGGCTACCTCGGCGAATCCTGGGAGGACGAATGCTTCGAATGGACCCAGAATTTTAAGCACGGCGTTAATCCGGGCGATCCGTTCAATTTGCGCGCCGTGACCTCGGACTATCCCGCGATCCGGAGTTCGGGCAAAGAGGCGTTTGGAGCCATCTGTTCGCAGTTCAATGGCACCTTGACCCGGTTGGTGGATTGGTCCATGGGAAAGTATCTTCCGTCCGGCAATGGCCTGTGCCTCGTTCAACGCGCCGCCGCCATCAACGCGGCGATCCCCGATAACATCACGCGCATGCAATGGGCAACCTGGAGCGATTGGGAGGAAGGAACCGAAGTGGAAGCCGGAATTGAGAATCATTTTGCTCTAACCGCCAGCGTCAACACGAACCATGTTCTGTCCTGGACCATCACCAGCGGCGACGAAAGAACGATTGATCACTATCAAATCTACGCCTCGACTAATGGCGTCAACGCCGCGCTTTTGGGTTCCGCCGTTGCCGGCGTGCATCGGACCAACGTGGGCCGCTTCGGTCTGGCGATTGGAAACTATCAGCTTTATGTTGACGCCATTGGCATACCTTGTGTCCGCGACCACCTGAGCGCCCCGGTCTCGTATTTCGTTTCCGGCGCGCCATAGCCGGAGCGATTCGGCCCGATCTCACCCAAAGTTTGGAAAGACGGGAGAGACTTGACGCGAATTGACGCGAAGGGAACGCGAATTAGTGTGGGTTTTTTCAAGAGAACCAGCTTGCACCGTCTGGCGAGAATCTCTTTTGACCTTTTTTGAATAAATCCTTTGCGATCTTCGTATTCTTTGCGTGAGGCCATTCTTTCCGTTCAATCGTTCCGCGTTGGCGTTCAGCGTTTGGACCCTTCGGATGCCGGCGCATCGTAAAGAAAACAAGCTTCCCCGATCTCCCAATCTTGCTATAGTGCGTGGACAATAATGCGGACCTCAAATCGGGAGCCCAAATGAAAAAATACGCCACCATCACCGTCATTGGCCGCGACAAGACCGGGGTCATCGCCCGGATCACCGGATTCCTTTTCGAGCAGGGGGCCAACATCGAGGCGCTCGAGGAACAGGTCACCCGCGGACAATTCAGCATGACCCTCCAGGCCTCGTGGACGAAAAAGGAATTTCGCGACGACGCCCTGCGGTCCGGATTGGAACGCATCGCCAGCTCGCTCGGCATGGAGATAAAGTTGCGCGTCACCGAACCGGGACGTCGCCAGCGCTTCGCGATTTTTGTCACCAAAGAACCCCTCTGTTTTGAAACAATCGCCCGGGCCGTCGCCAACAAATCGCTCGTCGCCGACCCCGCGCTCGTTGTCGGCAACCACGCCGGCTTCGCGCCCTTTGCGGAAAAATACCGCCTGCCGTTCCGTTGCGTGCCGTGGGAAGACCGCCCGAAGGCCGAGATGACCGCCCTGAAATTATTGGAGGAACACGAGGTGGACTTCGTCGTCCTGGCCCGGTTCATGAAAATTCTCTCGCCGAATTTCGTCTGGCGTTACAAAAACAAGATCATCAACATCCATCCGTCGCTGCTGCCGAGTTTTCCCGGGCCACAAGCGTATCGGCAGGCCTATGAAAAAGGCGTCAAAATCGCCGGCGTCACCGCGCACTTCGTCAACATGCACCTCGACGAAGGCCCCATCATCGCGCAAGGCAGTTTCCCCA
Organism: Verrucomicrobiia bacterium; assembly: GCA_035503995.1. Lineage (GTDB taxonomy): Bacteria > Verrucomicrobiota > Verrucomicrobiia > Limisphaerales > UBA11358 > UBA11358. The sequence goes on from DATJSQ010000031.1 coordinate 2,414, forward strand.
TCCGGCCCGGCATGACCCTCGCCGAAATCGTCGCCACCGGGCAAAAACTCGAGGCGCAGGTCTTGTTAAAGGCCGTCAAACGCTACCTCTCAAAGAGACTCGACGTCTATTGGGGCACCGTGAACGAAGTTTGACCGCGCCCCATCCTCGTTCCTCCTCCTGGATTGACCGGCGCTGATGGCTTGGGCGATTCCGCCAACGCGCCAGCGTTTTGGAGTGCGGCAGTCGGCTGCCGCTTTCCCATCTCCGTAACGTGCGGTTTCCTTTTCCGCTCGGCCCCCTTGTTCATTCAAAAATTTGGTTCATCGCTTCAACGCGCGAGTTCTTCGGGGCTAATCCCATTCATCAATCAAAGCCTCCGGTTGAATTTCTCCACCATCTCGTGAATCGCCCGCGTGTGTTCCGGCGTGCTCCCGCAGCACGACCCGATGATATTGGCCCCGGCGGCAAGCGCTTCGGGCACCCTCACCGCCATGTCCGCTGGAAGTTGTTTATAGACCGCTTTCATGTTTTCAAGGACCGGCAGGCCGGCGTTCGGCTGCACCATCACCGGCAGGTGGCAGCTCGCCCGGTATTGTCGCGCCACCATCGCCGCCCCGTTCATGTCCATCCCCGTCCCGCAGTTCAGCGCCACAAGGCTCGCGCCCCGTTCCTCCACAAATTCCGCCGCCCCCTCCGGCGTCACGCCCATCATCGTCACGTAAAAACTTTTGTCCTGCGAAAGATCGTACGCAAACGACGCAATCACGCATGGCGCTCCCGCCGCCTTGGCCGCGTCAATCGCCACCCCCATTTCTTCGAGCGATGTCTGCGTCTCGATGATGATGCCGTCCACCCCGCCCTCGACGAGCGCGCGCGCCTGTTCTTCATAAGCGGCCCGCGCGTCGGCGGGCGGCAAATCCCCATAAGGCTCAAGGATCGCGCCCAACGGCCCCAAATCCCCCAGCACAAAGCCCTCGCGCCCGCCAAACGCCTCGCGCGCGATGCGCGCCCCCGCTTTATTGATCGCCTGCAAATCTTCCACCTGGCCGTGCCGTTTCAACATGAGTCGGCTCCCGCCAAACGTGTTCGTAATCAAACAATCCGCCCCTGCCTCCACGTAATTACGCTGGATTTTCAGCACGCGTTCCGGATGCGTCAGGTTCCACACCTCGCCGCAATCACCGTTCGCCAGCCCCGCCAGCATCAGTTGGGTGCCCATCGCGCCGTCGCACACGAGCCGCCGTTGGCCTAAAGTTTCCAGGAGTGTTTTTTTCATAAAAATTCGGCGCGCAAAAATTTCCCGTGCCGCCGCCCGGAATTATTCCCCATCCACCACCGCTTGTCCATACGCGCCGCGGCTGAGACCGCTGAAAAAAGAGAAACCGCGCGGCGGGGGAAAGCGCTCGCTACCAAAGGATAAGTCGCGAGACTTTTTAGTGCCGCGCGGTTGAAATTGCAAGCCCGCGCCTTTAATCGTCGCGACAGTGTCGCTACCCTTCTGCAAACACGCCTCACCTCCTTTGCCAGACATTAAACGTAAATTGTCGCGTCCTTTCAGTGAATCCACGCTCTGACCTCCGATCTCTTTCCTCCATCCTCCATCCTCGTTTTCAATCGCCAATCGCCAATCGGCAATCCTCTAGCTAGGGCGGGTTCGCCGAAAGCCAGAACTCAATGTCCGCCGCGCGCGGATTGCCCGGGTCCAGCGCAAGCACTTTCAGATATTGCGTCCGTGCCCGCCCCGGGTCCTCCAATTGTTGCGCATAGAGGTTCCCCAGCGCCAGATGCGCCCGCGCGTTGTCCGGGTCCGCCGCAATCACTTTTCCCAATTCCCTCTCCGCGTCCGTCACATACCCCGCCGACCTCAGCGCCAGCGCAAAATTATAACGCGCCTCCGTCGAGCCGGGCTTGATCGCCAGCGCCATCTCATCCGCCATCAGCGCGCGCGGATAATCCCCCCGCTCGTAGGCCAGCACCCCATAATTATATTGCGCCTCAAACCACGACGGATCCAGTTGCGTGGCTTTCTCATACAGGCTCATCGCGCCCGCCAAGTCCCGGCCTTGCTCGTCCTCTTGCGCCTGCGCAAACGCGCGCGTCGCGGCTTTCCGGTCGCCGGCCCCCGGTTTGCGCGGCGATAAATACAAGTATCGCGGAAAGACCGGCGCCGCCCGCGGGATGATCTTCGGCTTCGGCGGGGCCGCCGCCGCCGGACCGCCGTTCTCCGGCGGCAATGGCGTCACCCCGGTGTCAGTGTAAGCCTCCTGCCCCGTCGCGGAATTAAACCTTTGCGCCGGGTTGAGCCGATACCCCATCCCCCGCGATTCGCCCGGCGGCGCGGCCCCTTCGGTCTCGCCCGGTTGCCCCGCCGTCGCCACTTCCTGCTCCGGCGCCACCCGCACCACTTCCGGCGGCGGATTCGAAATATAACGCCGCGGCTCCGACGGTGGATTCTCGCGCGGTTCGGTGTTGGCGGCAGTCGTTTCCGACCGGCTCACGCGCGGCTCCGGCGCCGGCTCCAACGACACGGACGTCGCATTTTGCGCCGGCTTCGGCTTGGGTGCCGACAACGCCGCACCCGGCATTTGCTCCAGCTTCCGGACCAGCGCGGTCACCGCGTCCGCGTCGCCCGGAGGCGGCGTCAGCGCCAGATATTTCCGGTAATTTTCCAGCGCGGCGTGGTTGTCATGCAAATATTCCGCCTCGACGGTGGCCAGATTCAATAAGGCCGGGCCGAAATCGGGATGATGTTGAACGGCGGCGGCAAAAAATTCGGCGGCATCGTGCGTCTTACCGCGGTGCATGCGGGCCAGCCCCAGCCCGTTGAGCGCCTCGGCATTGTCCTGACTCAACGAAAGCGCGGTACTGAAGCTCCGCTCCGCCAGCAAATCGTCGCCCTCCCGCAATTGCGCGTCGCCGAGCTTGAGCCAGCCCTCCGGCGTGTTGCTGCGGCGCAGCGTATAGGCGGTGAATTCCGTCCGCGCCTCGCCATATTTGTCCTCCTCCATGTAAAGGCAGCCCAGATTGTAATGCGCCTCCACCAGATCACGGTCAAAGTGGAGCGCGTTCAGATACGCCGCCTCGGCGTCAGCCAGTTCGCCGGCATGTTGCAACGCCACCCCGTAATAATCCCACGCCACCGCATTGGTCGCCAGCAGCGTCGTCGCCGTCTTCAATTCCGACACCGCCTCGGCGTAATCCCCGCGGTCCAACAGCTTTTTGCCCTTTAGCAGCGCCCCCGGCCCGGGCGGCGCGCATCCCGCCGCCACGACCGTCAGTGTCACAACGATCAGGATTTGCGCGTATAACCGATTTTTTTTGGCTGGCATCGCCGTTGGTGTTAGCATTCGCGCCCGAACGTGTCAAGAAACGCGCTGATTCTATCCGTTTTTTTTGCCCTCGGCCTGCCTGTCCTCCAGGGCCGCGCCGATGACTCTTTCTTTTTGCCGGTCACCAACGCCCTCTCCCGCGTGGTCGTCGTCACCAACACCAACGCCCTCTCCGATTTTCAGCCCTTGCCCGGTATCGTCCAAAACATGGTGGATCGTGGCATCGCCACCCTCGCCGCCACCCCAACCCCTCCCGCCGCCTGGCGGACTTTTGTCTCCACCAACGACATCGTCGGCATCAAGGTCTTTTCCGCGGGCGGCGAAATCAGCGGCACCCGCCCCGCCGTCGTCGCCGCCGTCGTTCGCGGACTGCTCGCCGCCGGCCTTCCCGCGCAACATATCGTCATTTGGGACAAGGACCGGGATGATTTGCGCGCCGCCGGTTATTTTGCCCTCGGCCGGCAACTGGGCGTGCGCGTCGCCAGCGGAACCGCCGTCGGATACGACCCCACGAATTTCTACCTGCCCGAAAGCCCAGTCATCGGCACCTTGCATTACGGCGATCTGGAATTTGGAAAAAAAGGCGACGACGTCGGAAAAAAATCCTTCGTTAGCAGGCTGGTCAGCCGTGAATTGACCAAAATCATCAGCATCGCCCCGTTGTTGAACAACAACGACGTCGGCGTCTATGGCCAGCTTTACAACGTCGCCCTCGGCAGTGTGGACAATACCTACCGTTTTGAGGAAGACGCCAACCGCTTGGCCATCGCCGTGCCCGAGATTTATGCCCTTCCCTCCGTTGGCGACAAGGTGGTCCTGAACATCACCGATGCGTTGTTGGGTCAATATGAGGGTGGACCGAAAGGCCTCTTGCAGTATTCCGACGTTCTGGACCAATTATGGTTCAGCCGCGACCCGGTGGCGTTGGACACCCTGGCCGTGCGCAAACTCGAAGAGGAGCGTCTCTTCCATCAGGCCGCCGAATTCACCGTTCAAACCGACGTTTACACCAATGCCGCCCTCCTCGAACTCGGGTTCAACGACCCCGCCAAAATCAGTGTCGAAAGAATCCAATAGCCATTGCAATCCCATCTTCATTTATCGCAATTTCACCACTCTTCCGCCCCAAAATCGCCCCCGCCGATTTCACCAATTTGTAACCTGTCCCGCGCCAAAATTTGGATAAACTCCAAAGCTGATTATGCATTTGGTGTTCGAATGTTTTCAATGAATCACCGGCTGTTGACACACGACAATTGTTACGAAATTAAGACCAGATAATAAGGATTGACCATGATAAGCTTTCAACCCGTGCTCGCCGCCAACGCCCTGGTGTACGCGATTAAAAACGCCACCACCGAGGGCAAAATCACCGTCGTCGTCCTTCTCCTCCTCTCCCTCTTCAGTTGGACCATTATTATCTCCAAATTCCGGCAATTGATGATTGCGCGCGGCGCCACCAGGAAATTTCTCGCCGAATACGCTTCCACTCGCGATCCATTGGACATCCAGCGCAAAGGCCAGGAATTCGACGGGGCGCCCGCCTATCAACTTTACATCCGCGGCGCGGATGAACTGGCCTATCAATTGAAAAACAATCCCGTCCAAGTCGTTGAAACGCCCAAATTCGCGTCCACCGGCGAAGGCAATACCGACCATTTTGCCCGCTCCGTCACCACTAAAATCAGCATGTCCTCCTATGAAGCCGTCAAAGTCGTTTTGGAGGAGGCGGCCGGCGGCGAGGCCATGGGCCTGGAAAAAGGAATGATCGTCCTTTCCACCGCCGTCGCCGGCGGTCCCTTCATCGGCCTCCTCGGCACCGTTTGGGGCGTCATGGCCACCTTTGCCGGAATCGCCGAATCCAAGGCGGCCACCCTCACCGCCATGGCCCCCGGCGTCGCCGCCGCGCTCGTCGCCACCGTCACCGGCCTCCTCGTCGCCATCCCCGCCATGTTCGCCTACAATTTCATGGTCACCACCATCCGCCATATCACCCAGGAATTGGACGGGTTCGCCAGCCGCTACGCCAACCAGATCGAACACGTCTATGTGGACCGCCGCGACATCGAGGACAAAATTGCCGGCGCCTTGAAACGTGTCGAGAGCGCCACAGTCCACGGAATCGTTGAAGAATGAAAAAGTGCTCGCGTTCAGCCCATCATTCGCTGACGGAATTGAACATTACCCCGTTGCTGGACCTGGCCTTCGTCCTGCTCGTCATCTTCATCATCACCACCATCCCGCCCGTCACCGACTTGGATTTGAAATTGCCGCAGGCCACCAAACATCTCAAAGACCCGCCCCGTAAGGCGTATTACATCAGCGTGCAGGCCGACGGCAAAATGTTTCTGAACAAACAACCGGTCTCCTCCACGGACGACCTGCTCCAAACGCTCATCGGCCTCCGCACCGCCGACCCGGACCTGAACGTCATTATCCGCGGCGACAGCAAGACCAAATATGAGGGAATCCGCTCGGTGCTGGACGTCTGCCAGCAGGCCAACCTGCCCAAAGTGGATTTGGCCACCGAAGCCCTGACCAAATGAAGCCATTCTTCAAGTTGCGCTCTTCATTCTTTCATTGAAATGCTTCCCCACACCCACGCCCGCAAAAAGCGCAATTCGTCAAAGGTGAACCTCTTCATCTCGTTCACCTTCCACGCGCTCATCGTCGTCGTCATCCTCTACTTCGCCGCCCGCCAGGGTTGGTTGGGGGAACCGTTGAAAAAAATTACCGTGCAGATGGTGAAGGAAAAGGCG
>DATJSQ010000032.1:0-11876 GCA_035503995.1 Verrucomicrobiia bacterium
TGAACCGCTGGATTAATTTTATGGCGGCAGGGGGTGCATTTCGACGAAAAGAAACGAAGCGAGCTTATGCGAAGCATTATGGCAGCGAAAAATTGCAATTTTACAAAAACAAAAGACATTTTAAGTTTTTAATCAGACGCGCAATGAACCGCGCAATGGCGGTAAATTTGGGGCGAATGGAATTTGAGGAGTTTTTTGAACAGTTTCACCACGACATAACGGAGCTGATAAAAATGTTGAAATCTTTAGGCGAATGGCGGGACCCAGAAGCAAAAAGGGAAATAATTGAAGCGACCCGAAAGCGATTAGAAGAATTGAAAAATGCAATAAATGAATGGCTAAATTCAAATTAAGGCACTACCGGGATTTCCGACCCCTTGCAATCGGCTGCAATTGGGGGCACCTTAAAGCCTTTAAAAAGGACGAGTAAAAACCAAATATGAAAAAGACCGTCATCAAACCTGCCAACCAACGCGCGGCCTGGAAGTCGCTGGCCGCACATTGCAAACAAATCAAAAAAATTCACCTTCGAAAATTGTTCGCGGATGATTCCAAGCGCGGCGAACGGTTCACGACCGAAGGCGCGGGACTGTTTCTGGATTATTCCAAAAACCGCCTCACGGAAAAAACGTTGACGTTGCTGCTGCAATTGGCCAACGAATCCGGCCTGCGCGCCAGGATGGACGCGATGTTCGGCGGCGAAAAGATCAACGTCACGGAAAACCGCGCCGTATTGCACGTGGCATTGCGCGCTCCCAGGGACGCTGCCATTTTGGTGGATGGCAAAAACGTGGTGCCCGAGGTCCATGCCGTGCTGGATAAAATGGCGGACTTTTCCAACTGCGTCCGCAGTGGCGAATGGAAAGGCCATACCGGCAAGCCAATCCGCAACGTCATCAACATCGGCATCGGCGGCTCCGACCTCGGCCCGGTGATGGCTTACGAGGCGCTCCGACATTATAGCAACCGCAATCTGACGTTTCGGTTCGTTTCGAACGTGGACGGGATTGACTTTGTGGAGGCGGTGCATGGCTTGGACCCGGCGGAGACGCTATTTGTCGTTTCGTCCAAGACATTCACCACGCTGGAGACGATGACCAACGCGGAAACGGCGCGGGATTGGCTGCTCAATGGCTTGGGCGGAGATTTAAAAGCCGTCGCAAAACATTTCGTCGCCGTCTCAACGAACGCGGAAAAAGTGTCTGCGTTCGGCATTGATACTGCCAATATGTTCGGCTTCTGGGATTGGGTTGGCGGTCGTTATTCGATGGACTCGGCCATCGGCCTTTCGACCATGCTGGCCATCGGGCCGGACAATTTCCGCGCGATGCTCCATGGTTTTCATCAGATGGACGAACATTTCCACACCGCGCCATTCGAGAAAAACCTGCCGGTATTGATGGGACTTTTGGCAGTCTGGTATTCCAACTTTTTCGATGCCCAAACCATCGCGGTGCTGCCATACGAGCAATACCTGAAACGCTTCCCAGCCTACTTGCAACAGTTGACGATGGAGAGCAACGGCAAACACGTCACACTCGAAGGCAAGCCGGTCACCTACGACACCGGCCCGATTTACTGGGGCGAACCCGGCACCAACGGCCAGCATTCGTTCTACCAGTTGATTCATCAGGGCACGCGGCTGATCCCGTGCGACTTTATCGCGTTTGGCCAGGCGCTGAAGCCGTTGGGTCGTCATCATGACATCTTAATGGCTAATGTAATTGCGCAGAGCGAGGCACTGGCCTTTGGCAAGAAGGCTGAGCAGGTCAAAGCCGAAGGGACGCCGGATTGGCTGGTGCCGCATCGCGTCTTTGAAGGCAACCGCCCGTCGAACACGATTCTTGCCGAACGGCTGACACCGGAAATTCTCGGCGCATTGGTGGCGCTTTACGAGCACAGCGTTTTCACCCAAGGCGTCATTTGGAACATCAATTCATTCGACCAATGGGGTGTGGAACTGGGCAAGGCCCTGGCGAAACGCATCATTCCCGAACTGGAAAGTGAGACGGAACCCAAGCTCAAACATGACAGTTCGACGAACAATTTGATCCAGCGTTACCGGAAAATGAGGAACACTTGATGCACACACTTGGCCCGAAAGAACAACAGTTGCGCAAAGTCAGGACACAGCCCGGTTTCCTTGCCGCGCTGGATCAAAGTGGCGGCAGCACACCCAAAGCATTGCAGGCCTATGGCATCCAGCAAGGCACCTGGTCCAACGATGAAGAGATGTTCGCGCTGGTCCATCAGATGCGTGCACGCATCATCACCAGTTCAAGTTTCAACGGCGACCGGATTCTCGGCGCAATCCTTTTTGAGGGCACCATGGATCGGGACATCGAGGGGCAACCTGCCGCGGATTATCTTTGGAACGTAAAGCGGGTCGTGCCGTTTTTGAAAGTGGACAAAGGGCTTGCCGACGAGAGCAACGGCGTCCATTTGATGAAACCCATACCCGGTCTGCCGGTGCTGCTAAACAAGGCCGACGCAAGAAACATCTTCGGAACCAAGATGCGTTCCGTCATCAACCAGGCCGACGCCACTGGCATCAAGACGGTGGTCAACCAGCAGTTCGGGGTTGCAGCAGAGATTCTGGCAGCGGGCCTCACGCCGATCATCGAACCGGAGGTGGATATTCATTGCCCGGACAAGGCAGGCGCCGAAGCACTACTGAAGGCGGCCCTCAACGAAGCGCTCAACACGCTTCCTTTCGGCCAGTTGGTCATGCTCAAACTCACACTGCCGGAGCGGGACAACTTTTATGCCGAACTCGTCAAGCACCCGAAGGTTCTTAAAGTGGTCGCGTTGTCAGGAGGTTATTCGCGGGAGGAAGGCAACAACCGCCTTCGACGGAATCACGGCGTCCTGGCTAGCTTTTCGCGGGCGCTGGTTGAAGGCTTGTCGGTTCAGCAATCCGACGCGGAGTTCAACGCCTTGCTCGATTCCACCATTCAGAGCATTTACGAGGCGTCCACCACGATGACCGCCTGCAGAGATTCAGCCAACTTCAAATGAACAACAACAAGAAAGGAGTTTAGGTATGCAACTCGGAATGATCGGACTCGGGCGAATGGGCGCCAACATGGTGCGGCGCTTGATTAAAGGCGGACATCAGTGCGTGGTTTACAACCGCTCAGCGGGAGCCGTGCAACAATTGGTGAACGAAAAGGCGGTGGGTGCAGGTTCAGTGGCCGAGTTTGTGAAAAAACTGACGAAGCCGCGTGCGATCTGGCTCATGGTGCCGGCAGGGGTGGTGGACGGAACAATTGCCGATTTATTACCCCTGCTGGCAGCGGATGACATTCTGATTGACGGCGGCAATTCGTATTATGTGGACGACATCCGCCGGGCCAAGGAACTGGCAGCGAAAGGAATTCATTACGTGGACGTCGGCACCAGCGGCGGTGTCTGGGGTCTGGAGCGAGGTTACTGCATGATGATTGGCGGAGAACCGGATGTGGTTCAACACCTGGATCCCATTTTTGCCAAGCTGGCTCCGGGTATCGGTAGTATTTCGCGTACGCCCGGGCGTGAGAAACTCCACGGCACTTCAGAGCACGGTTATCTGCACTGCGGCCCCAATGGCGCCGGGCATTTCGTCAAGATGGTCCACAACGGCATCGAGTATGGAATTATGGCCGCATATGCAGAAGGGTTGGGCATTTTGCGCGACGCGAATATTGGAAAAAAACAAAACGAAATAGACGCCGAGACGACGCCGTTGCGGGAGCCTGAACATTATCAATTTGATCTTAATCTTGCCGACGTGGCGGAGGTTTGGCGGCGCGGTAGCGTGATTGCGTCGTGGTTGCTTGATTTGACGGCGATTTCATTGGCCGAAGATCCGAATCTCACCAAGTTTGCCGGCCACGTGTCCGATTCCGGTGAAGGCCGCTGGACGATCAAAGCTGCGATTGATGAGGGCGTCCCAGTACCGGTGTTGACAGCAGCGCTCTATGAACGATTCACCTCGCGCGGTGAGGCCGACTATCAGGATAAATTACTCTCGGCGATGCGCTTTGGTTTTGGCGGACACTTGGAGAAAAAAGGAGAAAAAACAAAATGAGCAATTTGCGTTCTGACACACTGGTATTTTTCGGAGCCACTGGTGATTTGGCCTACAAGAAAATTTTCCCGGCTCTGCAAGCCATGGTGAAACGCGGCAATCTGAGCGCGCCGGTCATTGGTGTGGCCAAAGCCGGATGGAACCTGGATCAACTAAAAGCTCGGGCGAAGGACAGCGTGGAAAGACATGGCGGGCTGGATCCGGTGGCATTTGAGAAGTTGTCCAGCTTGCTGCGCTATGTAGCTGGCGATTATAACGAAATCGCCACATTCCAGGCGCTTCGGCGGGAGATAAGGCAGGCGCAATGTCCGGCATATTACCTCGCCATCCCTCCTGCCGCGTTCGAAGTCGTTATAGAGAAGCTTTCCCGGACCGGCTGCACTGGAAACGCCCGCATAATTATCGAAAAACCGTTCGGCCGCGACCTTGCCTCGGCGCGGGAGCTGAACGCCGTTCTGCTGAAAACGTTTGATGAAAACGCGATTTTCCGCATCGACCATTACTTGGGGAAATCGCCCGTCCATAACATGCTGTTCTTCCGCTTCGGCAACGCGATGCTCGAACCGTTCTGGAACCGGCATCACATCGAAAGCGTGCAAATCACCATGGCGGAAAATTTCGGCGTCCAGGGCCGGGGCGCTTTTTATGAGCAGGTTGGCACTGTGCGGGACGTGGTTCAGAACCACCTGTTCCAGATCATGGCCAATCTGGCGATGGAGCCGCCGATCCGCACCGACAGTGAATCCATCCGCGACGAAAAGGTGAAAGTTCTGAAAGCAATCCCGCCGCTCGATGCGAAGAATGTCGTGCGCGGCCAGTTCAAGGGCTATCGCAATGAACCGGGTGTGGCCCCTGATTCCAAAATCGAAACCTTTGCAGCGCTCAAAATGGAGATAGATTCCTGGCGCTGGCGCGGCGTTCCCTTCTACATCCGCGCCGGAAAAAATCTGCCAGCCACCTGCACGGAACTGCAAATTAAACTTCGCTATCCGCCGACGATGTATAACCAATACGATCTCAAATCGAACTACTTTCGTTTCCGCATCAGTCCGCACGTCGTGGCGGCATTCGGCTTGAATACCGTCGCGCCGGAGGACGAATCGGTGAGCCAGCTGATAGAATTAAAAGTGAATCGGCCAACCAGCCCGGTGGAAATGGAGGCGTACGAGCGCGTGCTCACCGATGCGATGAATGGCGACGCCACGCTGTTTGCCCGCGAGGATTATGTGGAGGAAGCGTGGCGAATCGTGGACCCAGCGTTGAAAGCCGACACACCGGTACACGAATACGAACCCGGGACCTGGGGGCCGGCGGCCGCCAACGGAGGTTTCTCACCGGAGGGGGGATGGCACAATCCTGTTGTGAAGGAGGAGCAGACCCCATGACAATCCAATCGTGAGCACATCAAACCATCTGTATGAAAATTCATGTCGAGGTTGATTCCGACAATGCTGCTAAAGCGGCGGCAAGATTTATCGCCTCCGTCGCTCGAACAGCTGTGGCCGCACGTGGCCGTTTTATCATGGCTGTCAGCGGGGGGCATGGTCCGTGGCGGATGTTCCGATTCTTGGCAAACGAACAGGTGTCGTGGAAGGCTATGCATGTGGTCCAGGTGGATGAACGAGTCGCGCCAGCGGGTGATCAGGAACGCAACTCGACGCACCTGCGCGAAAGTCTGTTCTCGCACGTGCGATTGCTTCCAGAGCAAATCCATGTCATGCCCGTGGAGGAAAATGATTTGGAGGCTGCTGCCAGAAAATACTCGCGCTTGCTTCGCCAGATTGCCGGCTCGCCGCCCGTGCTGGATCTCGTGCATTTGGGACTTGGACCGGACGGGCATACTGCATCACTTGTTCCCGGTGACCCGGTTCTCGAGATTGCCGACCGGGATGTTGCCGTGACGCGGGTTTATCTAGGGCGACGTCGGATGACCTTGACCTACCCAATCCTCAATCGGGCGCGTCTCATATTGTGGCTTGTAACGGGCGCGGAGAAAGCCGGAATCTTAGGACGCCTCCGCGACCGCGACGCATCCATCCCAGCGAGCCGCATCCATCAGAACGTAGCCGTGGTGATGGCCGACCTTGCAGCGGGGTGCGGTACTGATTTAGCAGCGAAAGGAGTCTCATGCGCATAGGAATCGCAACCGACCACGGCGGCTTCGAGTTGAAAAAGAAACTGGCCGCGAAACTTCGCGCCGCGGGTCACGAAATTGTGGACTTCGGCGCGCAACAAATGACGCCGGAGGATGATTATCCCGACTTCGTCATCCCGCTCGGCCAGGCGGTGGCCGGCGGGACAGTAGAGCGCGGCGTGGCGGTTTGCGGGAGCGGCGTCGGCGCTTCCGTCTGTGCGAACAAAGTCAAAGGAGTCCGCGCCTGTCTGATTGAAGATAATTTTTCCGCGAGGCAAGGGGTTGAGGACGACGACCTAAACGTGATTTGTCTAGGTGGACGCATCGAAGGTCCGGAACTGGCGTGGGATTTGATCCAGACATTCCTCGCCGCCAGGTTCAGCCAAGCTCCACGGCATGTCCGAAGATTAACCAAGGTCGCCGCGCTGGAGGATCAAGAGAGGTAGGGTATGGAAGACACACTCTTTTGGAGCCGGCTGCAATTTGCCTTTACCATCAGTTACCACTATTTGTTTCCGCAACTGACGATGGGGCTGGCCTGGATCATCGTCTATTTCAAGTGGCTGCATCTGCGCACCGGGGAAGAGCGTTTAGGCAATGCCGCGCGTTTCTGGGCGCGTATCTTTGGCATCAACTTCGCCGTCGGCGTGGTGACCGGCATTCCAATGGAATTTCAATTCGGCACGAACTGGGCGGGCTTTTCTAAATTCTCGGGCAACATCATCGGGCAGACGCTCGCTATGGAAGGCATGTTCGCCTTTTTCCTCGAAAGCGCCATGGTTGGCGCAATGATCTGGGGCGAAAAACGGCTGGGACCGCGCAACCATTTTCTCGCCACTCTGGGCGTCGCGGTCGGCAGTTGGCTCTCGGCTTATTTCATTCTGGCGACCAATGCGTTCATGCAACATCCGGTTGGATATACCACGGCGGCGGATGGCACGTTGCGCCTGAAAGATTTCGCTGAATTTCTATTGAATCCGTGGGCGCTGATCATGTTTCTGCATAATCAGTGCGCCGCGCTTGTCACCGGTTCGTTTGTCGTTGCCGCGGTGGGCGCGCTTTATGCTCTGCGCGGCAAACACGCGCAACAGGCTTCGCAATTTCTAAAAACCGGCACGCTGGTGGGTTTGTTTGCGTGCGTTTTGGTTGCTTTTCCCACCGGCGACCGGCAGGCGAAAATGGTGGCGAAGTATCAGCCGGTCACCCTCGCTGGAATGGAAGGACGTTTTGAGAGCGGCACCAACGCCGAACTCGTCTTCATCGGCCAACCCGATATCGCCAGACACCGGTTGGATAATCCCATCGCCATGCCGAGCATCTTGAGCGTGCTCGCCTTTGGTTATCGCGGTGCCAATGTCCAGGGGCTCGATGACTTTCCTCCGGACAAATGGCCGACGAACATTCCTCTGCTCTATTACGCCTTCCATGTAATGGCCGGTCTGGGAACCTTGTTCATTCTGTTAATGGTCATCGCCAACATCCAACGCTGGCGTGGGCGTCTCGAGACATCGCGAGGTTTGCTCTGGGCTTTGATGCTGGCCTTTCCGTTCCCCTATATCGCCACCACTGCGGGTTGGATGACGGCGGAGTTAGGCCGTCAACCTTGGCTGGTCTTTAACCTTTTTCGCACCAGCCAGGGTGTGAGCGACGTGGTGAACGGCGGGAATGTCTTGTTCACGCTGATTGGGTTTACCGGGCTTTATTTCGTTCTTGGAGTCCTGTTTTTGTTCATGGTCGGCCGCGAGGTTGCTCACGGTCCGGAACATGCCTCTTTGGCGGTTAAATTGGAGGTGTCGCATGATTGAAATATGGTATGCCATTTTGTCCTTTATGCTTCTGATGTTTGTCGTGCTGGAGGGCTTTGACATCGGCGCGGGTATGTTACAATACGTCGTCGGCAAAACGGAGGCTGAACGCCGGATGGTCATTGCCGCTATCGGGCCATTATGGTCGTGGCACGAGGTCTGGCTGGTAGGTTTTGGGGGGACATTGATGGTGGCGTTTCCCCCGATCCTTGCCGTTTCCTTTGCCGGATTTTACCTGGCGTTCTTTCTTTTGCTTTGGTGCCTGGTGCTTCGCGGAGTTTCCCTTGAACTGAGCGGCCATATAACAGACCCACTGTGGCGAACGGGATGGCACTTCATCTTTGTGGCCTCCAATCTCTTGCTCGCCATCCTCATCGGCGCGGCACTGGGCAATGTTCTGCGTGGCGTGCCGTTGGGCGCCGATGGCAAATTCGCGCTCGCGTTTTTCACCAATTTCAGCCCGCGCGGCAACGTCGGCATCTTGGACTGGTATACCGTGTCTGTCGCCGCGTTTATCCTCGCGACCTTCGCCGCACACGGCGCAAACGGTTTGGCACAAAAGACGGAAGGCCCGGTGCATGATCGAAGCCTGCGATTGGCCAGGTCGCTGTGGAAAATCGTCCTCGGGCTGCTGGTGGTGATCACGGCTGAAACCTGGGACGTACGACCGAAGCTGCTTTTGGGAATCTCGCATCACCCCTTCGGCTGGTTCGGTCTGATCTGTGTTGTTGGTGGAATCATAGGAATCTTCACGGGCCTGCGAACTGGAATGGAATTGCGTGCGCTCATCGGTTCCAGCGCCTTCATTGCTGGTTTGATGATCGCTGGTGCGGCCGGCGTTTTTCCAGTCATGATGTATTCGACCCTTGCGCCCGAATACTCCTTGTCTGCTTATGACATGGCGGCGGCCGGCCACGGGCTTGCCGTCGCGTTGGTTTGGTGGCCTATCGCGCTCACTTTTGCCGTGGTCTATTTCCTGTTCATCTACCGCTATTACGCCGGCAAAGTGCGACCGGGGGAGGACAATCAGAATCCTTATTAATCAGCCAGGAAAGAACCTCTCCTCAATGATGAAATCCAAATATTGTACGCCATATCTTATAGCGCTGGCCTCTCTCCTTGTGACCGCCCTCCCAGCTCAACCACCGGCTTCCGTGCCGGCTATGGGTTCACCTGAGCAGACCAACACTATTATCCCGCCATCGCCGCTCCGTGATCCGATCGAACCCTTCAATCGCGCGGTTTGGAGTTTTGACACGGAGTTGATGACATCGGTTATCAAACCAGCCTCAAGGGGCTATCGTTTCGTGGTGCCCAAGCCCGCGCGTGAGGGAATCGCAAACGTTGGCAGGAATCTGGCCTTCCCAGGACGGTTCATTAACGAATTCCTTCAAGGAAATTTCAAGGCAATGGGTGATGAAACCGCACGTTGCCTTTGCAATACAATCTTTGGTCTTGGTGGCATCTTTGATGTTGCCACTCGTGCAAACATCCCCAAGCGGGATGCCGATTTTGGTCAGACTTTTAAGAAATGGGGCTGTCAGCCGGGCATCTTCCTGATGCTACCCCTTTTTGGCCCAAGCGACATACGTGATGGCTCCGGCTTGGTGGCCGATTTTGCCGCAAATCCGCTGACTTATTTTTTCCCGTACGACTGCGTAGGGCCTAGCGTTACGGCCAACAATTTCAGCGATACCGTGGATGAGTCTGTCCGCTTCAGCCAGGTCGAACCTGATTCGTATTCAATCCTGTTATACGCATGGACTTTCACCCACGAAAACCGCCCGGTTGACCTCCGCCTCATTGGAAATCAGGACCCGGCATCTCTGGAAACGCTTCAATCCTTTTTTTCCGGTTATTCAAATCCTAAATTTCTAGATCGGGGAAAAACGCGGGCGGTATTGATTCCTGCCACGGGCAGGAAATTGGACTTTACCTTCTGGCTTCAACCGGGAACCGCGCCAGTCGTTTATCTCATTCCCGGATTCGGCGCCCATCGTCTGGCCAGGAACGAATTAGAAATAGCCGATCTTCTCGTCTCGAATGGGTTTTCAGTCGTGACCATTAGCAGCACGTACAATCCCGATTTTATGAACCGAGCATCCACCTCGGAAATTCCGGATTACCCTCCCAATGGCATACATGATCTTCATGTAGCCTTGACCGTCATCGACCGTTATTTGGACGCGACATATCCTAGTCGTCTTGGCTCAAGGGCAATTATGGGATACTCCATGGGGGCTTTTCAGTCTTTATTTCTGGCTGCAGCCAAAGACGTCAATCATCCCTTGATCGAGTTTCAACGTTATGTTGCCATTGATGCACCGGTTCGTTTGCGTTATGCAGTCACCAATCTGGACCAATATTATAACGCCCCGTTGGCCTGGCCCGCCGACAAGCGTGAGGCTGACATCGAAAATACGCTTCTCAAGGTGGCGTTTTTAGCCACGCAACCGGCATTACAGACCAACCTGCCGTTCAATGCGATCGAGAGTAAATTTTTGATCGGGCTGAGCTTTCGTTTGGCGCTACGCGATATGATTTTCAGCAGCCAGCTACGCTGTAACCAAAAAATCCTACGGCAGCCGGTAAAAACATTGCGCAGGCGTGCGATTTACAATGAAATTCTAAAATATTCTTTAAAGGATTATATTGATAAATTTGCGACCCCTTATGACAAAACTCGCGGTATCGATTTATCAAATCCAATCGTTGTAAAGCGGGGCACAGACCTGACAACCTACACTGCCGAATTGCGAGAGAATCCCGATGTCCGACTCATCCTCAATCGAAACGACTTTCTATTAGCGACTCAGGACGTCTCCTGGATTGAATCAACGTTTACCCCTCAGCAACGAACAATATTCCCGGAAGGCGGCCATTTGGGAAACCTGAACCAATCGGAGGTCCAAAAGGCCATACTGCAAACCCTCGATGGCTTGGGTTTGCCACGAGCGAAATCGGCTAATGACATAGGACAAAGCTCAAATAATGGAAACGGAATTTGATTTGACAACCAGAGGCGAAAACTTATGAACGAGTCAAACAAGAAACACCCGACCACCAACACCGGCCTCGCTAAATCGATTGAAGCCGTTCAAGCGACGAATTCCGACCACCCAATCGAGCCACCGCGCTTAACAGCCCCTGCTGCCCGGAGGAAACGCCGGCTTTTCGCCAGTTTGATCGTCCTGATGGCTTTCAGCGTAACCGCGATTATCGTTTATCACATGAGATCCGCGCTCGCGTATAATGGAAGATATAAAGGACTTGTTGCTGCGCTCTGCGCCATTGCTTTTGGTGGCTTTCTTATCGGGCACTTGATTCGTGTGATGACGAAGGAGGAAGAGGAGGAAGAATTGCAAGAAGAGCATGCGAATGCAAATCAAGCGATAGTTTCACCACCGGAACCAATTCCCGCCAAGCCACAGACGAATCCGACCACGCCCCCGCCGGTAGCAGGATAAAATATTGAATAACCAGAATAAATTTATGATTGATAAAGAAATGGAACAACTGGCAATTAACACCATCCGCACCCTCTCAATGGATGCCGTTCAAGCGGCCAAGTCCGGTCATCCCGGCACGCCCATGGCGCTGGCGCCGCTGGTCTATACAATCTGGAATCGCGTCATGCGTTTTGATCCGCAAGATCCGATTTGGCCGAACCGCGACCGATTCGTGCTTTCAAATGGACACGCCTCGATGCTGCTCTGGTCCATCCTCCACCTCACCGGGGTGCAGGCCGTAAACGCCGATTATGAAATGGTTGGCCAACCGTCGGTGACGTTGGATGACATCCGCCGGTTTCGCCAACTGGGCAGCAAGGCCCCGGGTCACCCGGAATATCGTTGGGTCTCTGGCGTGG
>DATJSQ010000033.1:0-7146 GCA_035503995.1 Verrucomicrobiia bacterium
GTATCAGCACGGCGCATTTCGCACCACGGAAATCACCGCCTCGATGGACGACCCCCAAAAGACTGTCCGCGTGGACATCGGTGCGACCAAAGGAAAGTTTGATGGCGCGTTAATGAGGCGTGGTTGGATCCTTCGCATCCATCGCCCCGCAAACTGGCCGGCGGATTTGCAGCCAACGCAAATTAAAATCAACGGCCGGCAAATGGCGATTTTGGATTGGCCGATTCGCCGCCTCGCCCGCGCCGCCATCGCCATGCCTTTTGGCGATTTGGCCGGCGCGCCCGATGGAGACGTATTTGAAATCACCCTGCCCGCCGCGCCGGTCTCAAGAAGACAAGTGGTCGAGGTTGCGTTTACGTCGGGTGCAAAAAGCCCGTAGGGCTGGCATCTTTGTAAATGCCATCCATCCTCCATTCTCAAGCTTCAATCTCCGTTTCCATTATTTCACCGCATAAAAATGCGCCAATTTTTACTGGCAGTTCACCTCCGTTGGGCGACAGTATCGGGGTTCATGAAATTGACGTTTCGTTTGCGTTATCATACGCGCGTCGGGCAATCACTCTGGATGACCGGCCATCATCCGTCGCGCGGCGATGAAAAAAAAGACGCGGCCCCGCTCGATTACCTGGACAACGAATCATGGCAGGCCGCCTTTGCGGTACCGCCGGCCGCAGCCAACGAGCCGTTCAACTACCACTACCTTCTCCGCGAGCCCGACGGTTCGTCCGTGGAGGATTGGGGACGGGATCGCATTCTGGTTCCCGCCGAATTTGGACGCGACGAGTTGCTCGTCATTGATTCCTGGAACAACGCGGGCGCCGCTCAAAACGTGTTTTATACCGAACCCTTCAGGAAAGTTTTGCTCGCCGGAAATTTTACCGAAGTCCACCCGCCCCGCCCATCCGAGGCCACGCATACCTTCCGGGTCAAAGCCCCTCTGCTCCCCAAAGGTCGGACGCTCTGCCTCCTTGGCGACGGCTTGCTGGGAAATTGGAACACCGCCAAACCGTTGCTGCTTGAGCGGAGCGCCAATGAAAACGAATTAAGCGGCGCGGTGGATTTGCGCGGACAGACTTTTCCGCTCGCCTACAAATACGGCGTCTTTGATATCGAACAAAACTCGTTTGTCCGTTATGAAGAGGGCGATAACCGCGTCTTGAACGATTCCGTGGCGCCGGGCAAACATACACTCGTTGCCGACGGTTTTGTGCGGTTGCCCGCCAATACCTGGCGCGGCGCGGGCGTGGCGATTCCCGTGTTCAGCCTCCGCAGTGAGCACAGCTTCGGCGTCGGTGAATTTCTTGACCTCAAGCCCCTGGCCGATTGGGCGCGCGACACCGGCCTGAAATTGATTCAGGTCCTGCCGGTCAACGACACCACCGCCACCCACACCTCCGCCGATTCCTATCCCTACGCAGCCATCTCCGCGTTCGCTTTGCACCCGATTTACCTGAACCTCGCCGCCGTCGCCGACGCGAAAAACAAAAACCTCCTGGCCGCCCTCCAACCCGAGGGTCATCGTCTCAATGCGCTTGCGGAACTGGATTATGAGGCGGTGATGAAAGCCAAACTCGGGTTTTTGAAACAGATTTTCCCGTCGCAAAAGGCCGCGACGTTTCGTGGCGCCGAATACAAAAAATTCTTCGCCGAAAACAAGCACTGGCTCCTGCCCTACGCCGCCTTTTGCTTTCTGCGCGATAAATTCGGCACGGCGGACTTCAAGCAATGGCCCGGGCACACACGTTATGACGGCAAAAAAATCGCCGCGCTGGCCAAAGACAATGATGACGTGGCGTTTCATCTGTTCCTTCAATTTCATTTGCATCGGCAATTGAGAGAGGCGGCCGCGTATGCCCATGCCAACGGCGTCATCGTCAAAGGCGATATCGCCATCGGCGTCTATCGCCACAGCGCGGACGTCTGGCAGGATCCCGAACTCTACCACACCGATATCCAGGCCGGCGCCCCCCCGGATGCCTTCGCCGCCAAAGGCCAAAATTGGGGATTTCCCACCTATAACTGGCCCCGAATGGAGGCCGACGGCTTTGCCTGGTGGAAACGGCGCTTCTCGCAAATGGGCCATTATTTCGATGCGTTCCGTATTGACCACATCCTGGGCTTTTTTCGCATCTGGAGTATTCCCACGCATGCGGTCGAGGGCATTCTCGGTCATTTTGTGCCCGCGATTCCGGTGGAGGAAGATGAATTTGCCGCGCGCGGCATCCCGTATGATCGCGAACGATTCCTCAAACCGTTCATCACCGACCCGGTGCTGGAGGAAATTTTCGGGGATGAAAGCGCCCTCATCCGCCGCGAATTTCTGACGGCGCATTCGAGCGGCCTTTATTCATTGAAACCGGAGTTCGCGACCCAACGGCAGGTGGAAAATTATTTCGCGGAGCGCCAGCCGGACAGTCGTTCCGCCAGGACCAAGCTTGGCCTCTTCGACTTGATCAGCAACGTAATTTTGCTCGACGTGGAGGGAAAACTCCATTTCCGGCTTGGCATCGAGCACACCACTTCCTACAAACGGCTGGCGCCGGAGGTGCGTCCTAAACTGCTGGAGATCTATGTGGATTATTTCTTCCGGCGACAGGACGATTTCTGGAAAAAGGAGGCCATGCGAAAACTGCCGGCGCTCAAAAGGGTGACGGACCTGCTGATTTGCGGCGAAGACCTGGGCATGGTGCCGCCTTCCGTCCCGATCCTGATGAAAGAACTTGGCCTGTTGAGCCTGGAAGTGCAACGGATGCCCAAGGCGCTTGGCCGGGAGTTTTCCCGTCCGAAGGATGCGCCTTATCTAAGCGTAGTGACGCCGTCAACGCACGATATGAGCACGATTCGCGGGTGGTGGGAGGAGGACCCCGCCGTGACACAAAAATTTTTCAACCAGGAACTCGGCCGGCCCGGCGATGCCCCATCCCATGCCGCCCCCGAAATTGTTCGCACTATTGTGCAGCAACACCTCGCCTCGCCGGCACTATGGAGCATCTTTCAATTGCAAGACCTTCTGGGCATGGATGATAAATTGCGCCATCCCAACGTCGAAGCCGAGCGCATCAACATCCCGTCAGATCCGAAACATTACTGGCGCTACCGCATACACTTGTCCCTGGAGCAATTACAGAAGGCGAAAGATTTTAATTCTGTCCTGCGGGAATTGCTCCGGCAGAGTGGACGATAACGGGCTGGACTTTTACCGTGAATTGAATGCTTCGATCGAGATTCCGCGAGGTTTTGAACTCACCGTGCGTGTGAAAGCCGCGGAAGACTGCCGTATCAGTCCAAAACGCAAAGCGACTGCGCGGAGGCCGCCGGAAATTTGCGCCAGCTTTTGGAGTGCGCCAGTCCTCTGGCGCTTTGAAAAGGACGAATGATTGATTCGCCGCCCCTCGTCGAAATCAACCCTGCGGCACCACTTCGATTTCGTAAAATTTCCGGGCTTCCGGATTGGTATCAAGAAAGTCCGTCGTTGCGCCCTGCCCGGGTATGACGCCACTGATGGGTTCGTGATGTGCGGCACTTCAACACCGCCCTGCCGGAAAATGACGGCATTGGTCGAAGGATTGGCCCAACTGGCCTCCGGGCCACAAAATTTATTATTTCAGGTATGGGTCAATTCGACACCATTGCCTCCGTTTCGCTATTTCACTCATTCATGCGACGGCATCCTTTCATATTGTCGCCCAAATAACCCTCGCTTCCACCACATATTTGTGCGGAAAATGCGGGCATGTAAATGCGGTTCACGTATCGCCCGGTTTTGAACATCCTGTTCAAAAATGAAAATAATCCGCCTGTTTCTCTGCGCGGTTATCGCGGCCGGTTTTTGCGGAATGACCCTTGCCCAGGATGCCGGCAATCATCTCTGGCAAACACAAAGCATTTATCAAATCATCACCGACCGCTTTTTTGACGGTGACCCCGGCAACAACAATGCCGACCACAATTACGATCCCGCCGGACACCGCGGCACCTCCGTACATGGTGGCGACTTCAAGGGAATCGAGGACAAGTTGGATTACATCAAATCGCTCGGCGCCACCGCCATCTGGATCTCACCCGTGGTCCTGAACGCGCACGGTGAATTCCATGGCTATGCCGGCCTGGATTTTTACAAGGTGGACCCGCATTGGGGCTCGTTGGCCGACTTGCGCCGCCTCATCCGCGCCGCCCACGCCCGCGGCCTTCTGGTCATTGACGATATCGTCGTCAACCACGGCGGCGGTTTGATTTACAGCACTGACCCCGGCTATCCCAATTTCAAATATCCTCCCGACGGATACACGATGCGCTACCGCAACCCGGCCGAAACATTTCCCCCGCCATTTGATTTAAACGCCGCCAATCCATCGCTCACCAACCTTTTCCACAACAACGGGTACGTGCAGAACTTCAACGATGAAACGCAGCTTGTCCTCGGCTCTTTCGCCGGCCTGGCCGACTTCAGGACGGAATCGCCCTATGTGCGCCGGCAGATGATAAAAATTTACGAATACTGGATTAAAGCGGCCGGATTCGATGCCTATCGCATTGATACCGTCAAACACGTTGAAATGGGCTTCTGGCAGCAATGGTGCCCGGCCATCCGCGCCTTCGCGGCTTCCCATGGCAAAACGAATTTCTTTATGTTCGGTGAAGTCGAGGACACCGATGACCGCCGTTGCGGCTCTTACACCGGCACGATGGGTGGCGGACCCTTCAAGTTGGATGCCGTTTTGGATTACACCCTCTATTTCGACATCAATTCCATCTTCGCCAGCGCCACCGGCAACACCCGCCAGTTAATCGAGCATTACGACGCCGTTGACGCCGACTACGACCCCGCTTCACGATATCAATTGGTGACCTTTCTCGATAACCACGATCAGCGCCGATTTTTAAACGTCCGCGGCGCGACCCCCGACCGCCTCAAGGTGGCGCTCGTCTTTCTCTACACGGCCCGCGGCATCCCTTGTTTGTATTACGGCACCGAGCAGGGATTCAACGGCGGCAAGGACCCGTGGGACCGCGAGGACATGTTTGCCGGGAAATTTGAATGGGGACCGTCCCTCGGCGACAACTTCAACATGACCCATCCGCTCTATCGTTTTGTCGCCACCCTGAACAACTTCCGCCGGCTCTACCCGGAATTGCAAACCGGCGCGCAATCCAATGTCTGGAGCAACGCCGATGGACCGGGGCTGTTCGCCTATACCCGCCGTCTCGGCGATCAACAGGCCCTCGTCGTCTTTAATACCGCGGAGACAAACCAGACCCTCCCCCCCTGTCCGATGATCTATCCCGAGGGAACAAAATTGAACAACCTGTTCAATGAAAACGACAAATTGATTATCGGCGCGGATGGGCAAACGCCGCCCGACGTCGTTCCCGGCGCTTCGGCAAGAATTTTCATCCCCGCGTCTCAAATCCGGCCGCTCGATCCGGTGGTGACGGAAATTTCACCTGCGCACGATTCCCATGACATTTCGCCAAAATCACCGGTGATCATCCATTTCAGCCAGCCCATGAACGCCGCCAGCGTCAAACATGCCTTCTCAACGGTCCCACGGGTAAAAGGTCGCCTCTCCTGGTCGCCCTCGAAGGACACCCTGACGTTCCTTCCCCGCGGCGCCGGCTTTCCGACGGGAATCATCACCGTCCGAATCGCCGGCACCGCGCGTGCGGCTTCCGGCGGCAAATTTTACGCGGGTTTCGAATCGCGTTTTCAATGCCGCGCCCCTCCGCCGCCGTAATGCCTCGTTCATCCTGCGGTTTTATTTCCTTCATCGCCGCTGGGCAAAACGAAAATGGCTGCCCGCCGCCGAACGCAGCCGCGCCAGCGCCCGGGCCAATGCGTTCGCCGAAGCCCAAAGCGCCGCCGCAGGAAGGGTGATCGCGCCGGTTTTTCGGGCTGACCAGACATTTTTTGAGGACGCGAAAACCTTGACGCCGGCGGAAAATTTTTTTAATGTGACTTTCCCCTTCGCGGGGGTGTAGCTCAATTGGTTAGAGCGCTGCCCTGTCACGGCAGAGGTTACGGGTTCGAGCCCCGCCACTCCCGCCATTTTTTACTGGTGTTTTGGTCATGCGTCAGTCACTTACCGCAAGGTTGATCAGGGGTGGAAAGGCTTGGAAAGGCTTGATTAATAAAGGGATAATCAAGATATGGCCAACCTTGAATGACCGAAAACCGGGCATGCCATTTTGACGGGTCACTTGTCGGAAAAAAAACGTGAAATGCCAGCATTTAACGCTTTTTCCACAGCGGAGTTTAAAAGGGCAGGGAGGCCAAAAATCGCCTGTTTTGGGAAGTAGCACAAATGGGGCCAACTTTTGAAAGTTCGGATGAAAAATTCACAATTTTAAGAGGCTCTTATCATCGGGAAGCGGGGGCGCGGCATTTTAGCGCCGCATTCGCGAGACGGACGCCGGGGCCGCGCGAACGCCAGGCGCTGGGCCGGCGTTGAGCGAGCAGCGCGGGTTGCAGTCTCATTTAGCCGTCCTGAATCATTTCAGAAAACTCCTTTTCAGCCGCGACCGGGTCCAGGTCGCAGCACAGTTTGAAAGCATTCTCTCTTTTCAAAGCTTCAAAACAGGTTACGTCTCCTTCACTGTTTTCCCAACAGGAAAAGAAATTTCCTTTTGTGGTTTTGAGAAGAACGGGCCTGATGGTTTCCTTGAACTTCTTTATATGTAAAAATTGGCCGGCTGCGACCGTCGTTGATTTATCAAAGTCAAATCGCAGCCCGTTAATTATGGCAAATCGTGGCGTACCCAATCCCGTTTCATTTTTCATTTTCGTGTTTCGTTTTGCGCCGCCGGCGCGGGGCGGACGCCGCACGGTTAGTTCAAATACTCCACCGGAGATTTCCGCGGGACCGATTCAAAAAGCCGCGGGGTCTGGTTCTCCATAACGTCCAGGGACAATAACAGGCCGTCCAGAATTACCAATCTTTCTTCCGGGCCGGCTTCCCCCCAAGCCTTCAATATTTTTTTGCTCAGATCTTCCGCTGTCCTACATTCCTGGGGTTTGGTGCCATTGGCATTTTTTCGGCGGACTTGACTTGGTTTTTTCATTGTGATCTTTCTTTTCGGGTCTTCGCCCGGCGTTTCAACGCGCCGGGTATTTTTATTTTTAGCTCTCCTTGTTCCGAGACCAAACGG
>DATJSQ010000034.1:0-12755 GCA_035503995.1 Verrucomicrobiia bacterium
CCCGCGCCACGTTGCTGATGCGCACCTCGTCTATCGCGCCGAGAAACGTTTCGGTCCCCGTCGGCCGGCCCCGGTTGCCGATCACCAGCGGCCCCGTCACCGACCCGTCCGACGTGCCCAGCGTCAGAGTCGCCGGCGTTCCCAGCACATGGGCTGCCCCAACCGACGGATCCAGCCTCGTCCAGTATAGCGTTGCCGTCGTGCCGTTATAAACCATCGCCACGTGATACCACACGCCAGGCACAAAAGCGTCAGTCCCCGTTGTCGGAATGGGTGCCGATACCGCCTGCGAACCCGAGATAAACTGGAATTGCAGCGAACCTGACGTAATCCGAAATTGAAAAGCGCGGCTGCTGGCGTCACTGTCCGTGCAAATGATCTCCTGGTTCCCAGCCGTGCTCGTCGGCTGGATCAAGGCTTCCAGCGTGAACGGCGATTGACCGCCATTGCCAATCCCCAGCACCGCCATCGGAAGAAAATCCACACTGGTGCCGCCCCCGGTGTCCGGCTCAAACACACCGTCCCCGTTATAGTCAAAACCCAGTTCGTATCCGGCGGTGCTGTTGGATTCGCAATTGTTGAAGGTGATGGTCGTCGGAGAATTGGTCGAATAAGACGGGGCGCCCAGCATGGTGGTGACCAACGGCAGCGGCGTGGATTCAGAGGAATAATTCACGCAGTAAAAATTTTTGCCGAGGGTCCCCGTGTTGGTCGTCACCGAGCCACCGGCCATTTCATCCAAGTGCAGAAGCACCAGCGTGTTGGCGTCGGGCGTGTAAGGCCCGACCAAAAGCGCTGTGGCCAGGCGCGGAGTAAGCAAGGCAGCCAGCAACCAAAGGAACAGTTTGGATTTGTTCATAAACAGAAACCCGGTTGTTTCAATTCGCTCAACCAGTTTGGTCCAGTCTAGTGAACTATTATATCCCCATTCCGTTAAATGCTTCAATCCCCCAAATACGGGATGCGGCTGGCCAGACGCTTTTATATTTCCAGATGGCGTAGCAAACAGGCGCGTTTCAAAGAGGCGTTGAGTTGGTTGCCCTTGATCCCGCCGGGTCCCTCCTGGATTCAATGCCTCTCTCAGGGCAATGCTCAAGTATCGCCCGAAGGCAGAATTTTATTATTGCTGGCTCTGGTCCTGCTGCTTGGTGTTGTCCACTGAAATGAACGTTGTCATGGCCATCCCGCCCACCCGCCGCCAGACTTCCAGAAGAATATGGTCGCCTTTGGCGTTGTTGCAAAGTTTCACGGCGTCATCCGCGCTGGTCACCGGCTGCTGATTGATCGCAACGATAACGTCGTTGGGCTGCAGCCCGGCATCGGCGGCATTCGAATCCTGGTCCACACTCACCACCACCGCGCCCTTGATATCATCGGGCACTCTCAACTGCTCGCGCACGTCCGGCGTCAAATCCTCCACGCTCACGCCGCTCAGAGAGTCCGTGGTGGCGGCGCCGGAATTGTTTTCGCCGTTGCTCGTGGAGACAAAGGATCCGGGCAAGTTGCCCAATTTGACCGTGAAGGTCCTGGTTTCTCCCTTGCGGATCACCTTCACTGTGGCGCTGGAGCCGGGCGCGCATTCAGAAACCATCAATTGCAAATCCTGCGAATCATTCACCGGTTTGCCGTTGAATTCGATTATCACGTCACCAGGTTTTAGCCCCGCCCTCTGCGCCGGCGTATCGGGATTTACACTCTCCACCAGCGCACCGTTTTGGCTGGCCAAATTGAATTCGCTGGCAAAATCCGGCGTGATGTCCGACAGCATAATTCCGAGGTAGCCATGCGCCACTTTACCGCCATTGTGAATGAGGCTTTCCATCACGTATCGCGCCATGTTGACCGGCACGGCAAAACCAATCCCTTCATTTCCCTCGCTGCTGCTTTCAATGGCGGTATTAATGCCGATCAGCCGCCCTTCCGCGTCCACCAGCGCGCCTCCCGAATTCCCGGGGTTGATCGCCGCGTCCGTCTGGATGAAGTCCTGGATATGCGCCTGATTGTCGTCATCGAAATCCGGAATGTCGCGTCCCAACGCGCTGACAATTCCCATCGTCACCGTCTGACCCACGCCGAACGGGTTGCCGATGGCCAGAGCGATGTCACCCACCTCCAATTGGTCGCTGTCGCCCAGGGTAATGGCTGGCAGGCCCGTCGCGTCAATCTTCAGCAGCGCCACGTCCGTGGGCGGATCGGTCCCGATGACTTTGGCCACGTATTCCTTTTTGTCGTTGGCTATGGAAACCTTGATTTGGTCGGCACCCGCCACCACGTGATTCGCCGTTAAAATATAACCGTCCGACGAGACGATAACACCAGAGCCGAGGCTTTCCTCCTTGCGGGTGATTTCGCGGCCGCCTCCTCCGCCCCCAAACTGGTCCCCGAAGAACTGCCGAAAGAACGGGTCTCCGAAAAACGGGTTGTTAAGCAGGTGTTGGTGAACGATGGTGGTGGAATAGATATTGACCACGCTGGGCGCGGCCTTTTTGACCACCGGCGCGAAGCTGGTCAGAACATTGGGGCTGCGTGCAATCGGGGTGCTGTCCACCGTGATATTGAGGGGCATCTCCTTGCCCCAGGAATTGAAATAAACCAACGTCACAATGGCCGCCGCGCCAACGGCTCCGGCGAAAAATCCCGCCAATGATTTGGAAAACATTTTCATAAACTCGTTTCTTTCAAAATCCCTGACTGGAGCACAAAATATTCCAGAACCAAAACTCCTCGTCCATTAAGCAACACTCAGGCATTCCCAAGTCCCGGTATGTCCTCAATAGGTGACACTGTTGCCGCGAAAATGTTCAACCCGGCTTATTTCATTCCATTCGATTGCGCCTGGTTCGTTTGCGCCTCCATTTGCATTTGCCGAACCTGGTCCGGCGTTAGCGTATAAGGCTTCTTCCCTTTGGCGATGTCCGCGGCGGACGGCACGGCAATAATGTCGCTGGTCAGGGGTGCCGGCGGCGGAGGCAACGCAGGCGGTTGGGCAATGCCCAAAAGTTGAATGTGAAATTTCAGGCTGGCATCGGGCGGTATGTCCCGAAAACCGCGCGGGCCGTAACCAAGATTCGCCGGCATCCACACGTCCCACACAGACCCAACCTTCATATGGGTCAAAGCTTCCTTCAATCCTGGAATGACCCCGGGAGCATTGATGGGGATCTGGGCCGGACGGCCCGTCTGGGCGCTGTTTTCGATGACCGTGCCGTCCAAAAGGTCGCATTCATAGCTCACCGTCACCCGGTTGGTCGGCGCGGGAACCGGCCCGGACCCATCCGTCAGAATTTTATATTGCAAGCCATCGGGCAAAACCGCCACGCCGGCGGCATCCTTGTTGGTCGCCAGAAACGCTTCCCCAATGGCCAGGTTGGTCGCCGCGGCCCGCGCTTGCATCTGCGCCTGGTTGGCGGCGATGGTCTTTTGATAGTCTCTCAATGCTTGGCTCATTTCCTGCAGCGTCAGTTGCGTTGGCGCGCCGGTGAGAGAGTCGTTAAGACCGCGCATCAGCGCGCCACGATCCACGATTGCGTCGTCAATCCCGCGTTGCTGCAAAAAGCGCCCGTACCACATGCCCATCGCATAGCTGGCCCGTTCGCGGTCATTGGAGGATAAATTGGTGCTCTGCATCGCTGAATCGTCCGCCAGCAGCGGCGCAACGTTTAACGAGAGGGCCAAAAATAAAATGGTTCTTTTCATAATCAATCTTTTGAAACCGTATTCTGGGCAATTTTCAGTCAAAATGCAATCAGGTTTTTGCGGATTGCAATTGACGCGGATGGCGGGAGGATTGAAAATGTTTTTCTTTGCTGAACAAATGGAGTTAGACTGGGTCAAATTGTGCCAATGGTTATATCTTTGAAATTGAAACTGCGTGCGCCTTTCGCCGTCGTGGCCGCCGCCGGATTCCTCCTCGCCGCCGGCTGCGCCGGCGCCAAAAATACCGGACCGGACCTCACCGCCGCCCCCCAGGCTTCCGCCCAACTGACGCCCGGCCCGAATGATCCCCGCATCGCCTACATGACCGCCCGGTTGTTGGAAGAAATGCATTACTTGCAGGAGCCGCTCGATAAAACAATTTCGAAAAGATTCTTCGACCAGTATGTCCAAATGCTCGATGTCGTTGACGGACAACGGGAAAACTTTTTGCAATCCGACTTGGACGAATTCGCGTCCTACCGCACGAATCTGGGTGACTATACTGTCGGCAGCGGGTCCCGCGCCGACCTCACGCCGGCTTATGTCATCTTTGGACGCTTCGAGCAGCGGCTCGAACAGCACACGGCCTACGTCACGGCGTTGCTCAAGCAAAATCGTTTCACGTTTGACACCGATGAACGCGTCACCATTGACCGTGACAACGCCCCGTGGCCCAAGGATTTGGCCGAAGCGCAGATACTATGGCGGCAGGAACTGGAATTGGAATTTTTGCAGGAACGGTTGGACCGGGAAATTTCAAAAACCAACGCCGCGGTGGTTTTGTCCCTCCCCAAAGAAGCCGACCGCGAAATCGCCGACGACCTTTTGCACCGGTACAGTTGGCGGTTGCGCAGTGTCACCAATTGGGATAGCGGCAATGTCTTGCAGGTCTATCTGGACGCGCTGGCCCATGCCTATGACCCACATTCGGATTATCTCAACAATGAAAATGCCCAGAATTTTTCGATCAGCATGGGCTTGACGCTATTTGGCATCGGAGCGGAACTCGGGGAAGACGAGGGAAATTGCAAAGTGGAATCGCTCGTCCCCGGCGGTCCAGCCAAACTGAGCAAGCAACTCCAGGTGGGCGACGACATCGTCGCTGTGGCCCAAAGCAATCAACCTCCCGTCAACGTCGTGGACATGGACTTGCCCAAGGTGGTGGATATGATTCGCGGCCCGAAAGGAACGCAAGTCCGCCTCACGGTCACCTCGCCGGATCATCCCACAGTGAATCGGGTGGTCACCCTGGTCCGCGACGAAATCAAGCTGGAGGATGAGCATGCCAGCGCCGATCTGATTCAAGTGTCCGACGGCCACGGCGGCGCCAAACGCATTGGCGTCATTGACTTGCCCTCTTTCTACGCCCCGATAGACGTTCCGGGCAACGAAGACCATTCAGCGGAAAATTATACCACGATGGACGTGGCGAAATTGATCAAGAGACTCAAGCAGGAAAAAGTTTCGGGAATTATTCTGGATTTGCGAAACAACCCCGGCGGGTCGTTGGATGAGGCCGTGAATTTTACCGGCCTCTTCATCAAGGATGGCCCGGTGGTATTGGCCAGAAATCCCGACGGCCAGGTCGTGGTGTATTCTGACTCGGACCCCGGCCAGCTTTACGCCGGACCGTTGGTCGTGCTCGTCAACCGCCTCAGCGCTTCAGCGGCCGAAATTGCCACCGCGGCCCTGCAGGATTACGGACGGGCCTTGGTCGTGGGCGACTCGAGCACCTTCGGCAAGGGCACCGTGCAGGACCTTACCTCGCTGCGCCCCTTCGTCTGGCCGGCTACTCCCAGCGCCACCAATGATCCCGGCATCGTCAAAATCACCATCCGCAAATTTTATCGTGTCACCGGCGCTTCCACCCAGTTGAAAGGGGTCATCCCCGACATTGTTCTGCCGGACCCATTGAGTTATTCCACCGAGATCGGCGAATCAAACCTTCAATACGCGCTGCCGTGGGACACTATTTCCAGCGTGCCCTTCAATAAATTCAACCGGGTCCAGCCTTACCTCCCGCTTTTGCAGGCCGCTTCCGATGAGCGCGTGGCCACCAATCAGGATTTCATTTACGCGCGGCAGGACATTGACGACTTGAAGAAGCTGCAAGCCGACCCCACCGAACCGCTCAACGAACGCCAAGCCTTGCAGGAACGGCAAAAGCTCGCCGAACGCGAACTGGCCCGCGCCGCCGAGCGCGCCGTGCGGCCCGTGCCCGATGAAACAAAGTACGAGATTACCATGGAAAATATCGAGACAAACGGGTTGCCCGCTCCGACCCCGCTGCTCGCCACCAACCAGGACGTCACCCTCTTTGATACCAACGCCAATGGCAGCGTCACGGGCATGACCACCAACCAGGACCTTATCGTAGGCATCAAACTCAATTCCAATGGTACTAATGCGTCGGTGGCCACCGTGGTCACCCAGCCGCCGCCGGATGCCATGCTCGACGAAACCGAGCGCATTTTGGAGGATTACATTTCGCTTTCGTCGTCGAATCATCCCATGGTTGCGAATTGATGAATGAACGCCGCCCAAAAACGGCTTGTCCAACCTGCAAAAAGAAGGGCGATTGGTTGAGCGGCAAATTCGCCCCTTTCTGCTCGCACCGATGCAAGTTGATTGACTTGGGCAAATGGTTCGGCGGCGAGCACGTTATTTCCGAGCCGCTGCGGCCGGAGCATTTTGAAAATTACGCCGACCTGCCGCCCGGCCAACATCTTGACAAACCGGAGGACTAAAATGAAAAACCAGACGCCACAAACGCGACTGCAAACTGCGACCGACTCCCGCGACTCCGATTTCGCTCGAAGGGGAGGGTTCCCATCCTTTTGTTTCCCCCGTTCATGGGCGGGAATCCTTATTCTATCCACAGTCGTCGGGGTGTTGAATTTCTCCGCCCTGGCACAACCAGCCGCATTTATGAACACTACCAATAAAATTGACAGTGCCGACCAAAAAACGGAAACCGCCGACCTGGGTGGCGGCTGTTTCTGGTGCATGGAAGCGGTTTTTGAGCGATTGCCCGGCGTCATCTCCGTCACCAGCGGTTACGCCGGCGGCCAAACTGAAAACCCCACCTACCAACAGGTCTGCACCGAGACGACCGGCCATGCTGAAGTCACCGAAATCGTCTTTGACCCCTCGAAAATTTCCTACAACCAATTGCTGGATGTTTTCTGGCAGGCGCATGACCCCACCACGCTGAACCGGCAGGGCGCGGACGTGGGCACGTCCTACCGCTCCATCATCCTGTATCGCAATGAAAAACAGAAACTGGAAGCGGAAAAATCGAAACTCGAGGCGCAAAAAAACTTCCGGAGCACCATCGTCACCCAAATTGTTCCATTGAAAAAATTCTATCCCGCGGAGGATTATCACCAGGAATACTACGACAACAATCCCAACGCGGGGTATTGCCAGATTGTCATCGCCCCAAAACTTGAGAAACTCGAAAAAGAAAAAGTGATCCAGGAAACCCCCCAGACGGCCAAATAAGCTCAGATTTGATTTCCGGGGTTCGTCCCGTACAAACATGCGGTATTCATGCACTAGTAGGGGCCAAACATCCGCATCCCGGATTCCTGAGAATGACAACCCCGGCCACCGCCCCTTGAGTTTTGGACTGGACGATGAGATTTGAAAGTCCAGATTGCAGCGGTGAGCCGGACGCCGATGGCCGTGACTCTTTGGGACGTTTGGCCGCGTGAACGCAAAGAAAAGTTTGAACACAAAAATTCTCTCAATCATCGCAACAATCGCCGGGAGCTTTGTATGGCTTTTGCCATGTGGCAGCAGTACGTGGCGATGCGCAGCGTGGAGGCAGTTCCACTGGCGGCTGGAAGCATAGATAACCGATATTTTTGGCGGCCACTTTACGCCGGTGGCGCTCTCCTGGCGCTGGCGTCCATTGGTTTCCTGTCGCGGATTTTATCGCCCCGGAGGAGCCGCCAAGACGCAAGCCGCCTAAACTCAATCGCCTGAAAAGCTCCAGCAAGAGACTCCTGACGGCGTCTCCTACGGATTTTAATGTCTGTCAGAAGCCGCGCAAGTTGGTGCTGTTGCGCGGGGGCAGACCGGGCGCGGGCGCGCGTTTGAGGACCAGATATTGGATGCCGAGTTTTTGGCAATACTCGCGCTTGCCACCCTTGTCGCCATCGTCATTGACCGCGTAGATCTCTGGCTTAAGCCGGCGGATTTCCGGGTCGGCATCGAGCCAGCCTTCGCCGCTGGAGATCAGGGCCTGCGTGACGAATTTGATCGAGCCCACAACATAGCGGCGTTCTTCCTGCGGGAAAAGCGGATGGCCTTCGCCTTTGAGCAACCGGATGTTTGCGTCGTGGCCGACGACGACGGAGAGGTCGCCATAGCGGCTGACTTCCTCGAGGAAGCGGACGTGGCCCGAGTGAAGCCAGTCGAAGGAGCCGGTGGCGACGACTTTCTTTTTGCCGGGCGTGGACGGCAACGGCGGCGGCTCGGGGAAGCCTTTCAATTCATCCGCGGTGAACACGCGATAGGCAATTTTGTTTTGGCGGCAAAATCTTTCCCGCGCGGAATTGGCGGCGGGGGCAACGTCCGCCCAGATGTCGCCGCGAAGGCCGGGAATTTGGTGCAACGAATCGGGAGCCGTCAGGTCGCCACACGGAACGACACGAGTGACGAAGCGCACCGCGTTCAGGAAATATAATCGTTCCGCCAGGGGAAACTTTGCGGCTTTGCCGGTCAGCTTTTGAAGGAGGTCGTCGGTCCAAAGCAGAATGGTGAGTTGGCCAAGTTTTGCGGCTTCTTCGAGAAAACGGAGGTCGCGCGACTTCAGATCGTCGAAGCCGCCGGAGGCGATGATTTGTCTGGGGGAACTCATTTTTGCGCCAGCCGGACGTTGACCTTGAAAGCGCCGGGGACCGGCTTTTGAGAAACGACGATGAGATAACCGCCGCCGCAGCCGGAATACATGGCGCCGGGATACTGCCGCTGATAGGCCTTGAGCAGTCCCATTAGATCCACCCGCAGCAAGGGATGCCGGACGACGTTTGGCAACAGGGTTTCCCAACATTTCATATTCAGGTTGAGCGATGCGCCGAGCGCGTTTGCATCCCGATTGATAATGGCGTTATAGCAGTCCTTGCCGGATTGGCCGAGCCTGGCGACCCATTTCGGCTCCAGATTTTTGACGCGAATGGGATTGTAACCGTCCGGGCGCGGTTCAACGGCAATCAAGTGCAGGACATTACCCAACCAGCGGGCGACGCCGGGACGGTTGCACGATTCGATGTGCGAGGGAAAGATGCCGCCATGAATGTTGAACTCGTAATCCAGCCGGTTGATGCCGGGATAGATGAGGCCAATCATGTCTTGCGAACCGCTCGGTTGGGCCTTGTTTTTGTTTTCCGCGTCGTAAAGTATCCGCACCAGTTCATCGGCCGGACGGTTGGGCAGCTTGCCTTTCCAAAGTTTCATGGCGACATGCCGGGTGCCGCCGGCGATGCCGGAACGATCCATTGGCCGGAAATCCGGCTCAATTTGAACCACAACCATAGAGCCGGGCGGTGCGGGGTTATGCCTGGAAACAAAGGGTTGGTCAATCCAGCCGCCGGCGAGCTGCAGGCGATTGGGGACGGCCCCCAGGAATCTGGCAACGGGAGAAGATTTCATGGCATATCAGTTTGATTTCACCCGCCACTGATGGTGGAAATCACCGAGGGCCCGTGTCAATATTTGACCCATACTTTTTCCTGCTGCACGGCGGAGGCGCAACCAAAGATGAGAGCCGCAAAAATGCACAAAACGCGCAAAATAAAACCGGAAGATAAACCGCGAATGAGCGAAAATAAGGGCGAGCGACTGAAATCCAAGCCGCAGGAAACCAGGTAATTGGTCTCTGGAATTCTTCTCCAGTTGGTTGTTTCCGGCATCGAATTTCGCAATCAGAGACTCCTCACGTCTCCTACGAAGATCAATAGGAGACGCGATTTTAACCACGAATTCGCACGGATGAACACGGATTGTTTGGCCGCAAAAACGCACAAAAGGAAAGCGGGGACTGAGACGATTTTGAACAGAAGGAAACAAAGATAACGAAGTCAGCGGAGACGGGAAAACCGCAAAAGGGAAAGAACAGCGCCACAAAAATCTTCGGATGGGTGATTCTGCCGGGTGGATACGCGTTGTGATACAACGAAGAGGGTCCCGGATTAAGAAAGATTTTGTCCGTGAAATTCAGGGGCGGCGCGGTTAATGTGCTGGGCGATGGCTGTGCAATACAAAGATTATTACGAAGTCCTGGGCGTGCCGCGGGGCGCGAGCGACGGGGACATCAAAAAATCCTTTCGCAAACTGGCCCGCGAATTCCATCCGGACGTGGCCAAGGACAAGAAGCGCGCGGAGGAAAAGTTCAAGGAGATCAACGAGGCGTATGAGGTGTTAAGCGATCCGGCCAAACGCAAAAAATACGATGAATTGGGCGCCAACTGGAAGTCCGGGGCGGAATTCCGCCCGCCGCCCGGTTGGGCGCAGTCCGGCGGAGGGCAAACGTTCCGCGGCGGACGCCCCGGCGGCGTCAATCCGGAAGAGTTTGAATTTCATTTTGGCGGCACGGGCTTCAGCGATTTCTTCGAGCAACTCTTCGGCTCGATGCGCGGACGGCATGGGGGAGGGGGATTTTCCAGGTTTTCAAATATGGAAGAGGAGGAAGCGGCCGAACGCGGGCGCGACGTCGAAGGGGACATCATGGTCACACTTGACGAAGCCGCGCATGGATCGGTCCGCAATGTCACGGTGCGCCATGGTTCGCGGGACGAAAGCCACCAGGTGAAAATTCCCGCCGGGGTCACGGAGGGACAGCGTTTGCGTCTGGCCGGGCGCGGCGAGCATGGCTCGGGCGGCGGGGCGTCCGGCGATTTATACCTGCGGGTGCGCCTGGCCAAACATCCGGACTTCGACGTGGACGGCCATGATTTGATTTACGAGCTGGAAGTGGCGCCGTGGGAAGCCGTGCTCGGCGCGGAAATTTCCGTTCCGACGCTTGACGGCCGGGTGAACATCAAAATTCCGCCGGGCACGTCCGGCGGACAAAAATTGCGGGTGCGCGGCCGCGGGCTGCCGAATCGCGAGGGGGGCAAGGGGGATTTATTTGTGGTGACCAATATCGCGGTGCCGAAGAAGATTTCGGCAGCCGAACAAAAGTTATGGGAGCAATTGAAGAGAGAATCAGGGTTCAAACCGAGGGCCACTTGATCGGGCTAGGATCGAGATGGAATGACTAATGACTGAATCCTGATGACTAAAACTTGATGGCAAGTGATGGAAGAAGGAGGCGATATGGGCGCAAAAATTATTCTGATTACCGGTGTCACGCGCGGGCTGGGGCGGGCGATGGCGGAGGAATTCATCCGGCTGGGACATACGGTCATTGGTTGCGGACGGTCTGAGACGGGAATCGTCGAATTGCAAACCAAATTCCAGCCGCCGCACGATTTTGACATTGTGGACGTGGCAGATGACCGGGCGGTTGGCGCGTGGGCGCGGGAGGTGCTGGGAAAACATACCGCGCCGGATTTGCTACTCAACAACGCCGCGCTAATCAACCGCAGCGCGCCGCTTTGGGAAGTGCCGGCGGAGGAATTTTCAGAGGTGATCGCGGTGAATATCGAGGGTGCGGTCAATGTCATACGGCATTTTCTTCCCGCGATGCTGAAGCGGGGTAGCGGGGTGATCGTGAATTTCAGTTCCGGCTGGGGGCGTTCGACGGATGCCAACGTGGCGCCTTATTGCGCAACCAAATGGGCGATTGAAGGGCTGACGCAAGCGCTGGCGCAGGAATTGCCGCCGGGCATGGCGGCGGTGCCGCTCAATCCCGGAATCATAGCGACTGACATGCTGCGCAGTTCCTTCGGCGTTTCCGCCTCGGGCTATCCTCCGCCGGAGCGATGGGCAAAAACCGCGGTGCCGTTTCTATTGAAAATTTCCGCGTCCGACAATGGAAAATCTTTGACGGCCCCCTCGTAGCGCGTGGCCATCATCCACCGATTGCGGTCATGGGACGGCAGGGCTGGTAGTTGTCGCGAAATTGATGTTCGAGGGGTTTCAGGCGCACGGCGGTCTCCAATAATTCCTTCAACGCCGCGTCATTGGCGCCGAGGCGCAATGCCGTCCGCAAATCCACCTCGATATGATTGCCCAGACAGGGGCGGACGCGGCCGTCGGCGGTAAGACGCATCTTATTGCACTGGTCGCAAAAATGGCGGTTGGTCATGGCGCCGATGAATCCAACGAGCACCCCGGTCTGTTTCAACAAGTAGTATTGCGCCGGCCCGTGGCCCAGCTTGCGGTCGGGTTGGGGAATCAATTCGTCCTTCTGCGCCAGCAATTGCATGGCCTCGCCGCAGGAGAGGAAGTTTTTTTCGGTCAAGACGGTCGTGGTGGTGAGGGGCATCAATTCGATGAGCCGCAGGGGGAGGCCGTGCTCGGCGGAAAACAAAGCCAGCGGCCAAAGCTCCTGCTCATTGACGCCGCGCATGAGGACGCAGTTCAATTTCACGCGTTCAAAACCCGCCTCGACCGCCGCGCGAATGCCGGCCAGCACCCTGGCGACATTGCCGCCGGTCACCCGCTGGTAAATCTTCGGGTCCAACGCGTCCAGACTCACGTTCACCGTGAGCAATCCGGCCTCACGCAAATGTTTCGCCGCGGCGGACAGTTTCATTCCATTGGTCGAAAGCCCAACCGATTCAACGCGGGGAATTTTTGACATGGCGCGGACGATGTCCACGAGGTCGTCGCGCATCAGCGGTTCGCCGCCGGTCAGCCGGAATTTCCGGAATCCCAAATCCGCCGCGGCGCCCACGATACGGATAATTTCCGAGGCGCTCAAATGGTCGTCGCCGCGCTCCCACCCTTTGTAGCCTTCCGGCATGCAATAGAGACAGCGCTCGTTGCACCGGTCGGTCACCGAGATCCGGAGATAATCAATTTTTCGTCCAAATGGGTCCATTTTTTTTCTCGTGCGGATCTTCTCCGCGCAAATGCGCCAAACCTTCCCGGATGGCTGGCGCGAG
>DATJSQ010000035.1:0-6676 GCA_035503995.1 Verrucomicrobiia bacterium
CCCACGGCTTCGTTGATCTCCGTCTGCATCGTGCCCGGAACCACCTGTTCCACCGGGTCTTCGACGGTGATGATATGCCGTCCGCCCCGTTCGGACAGATGGCGCAGGCAGGCGTAAATAGTCGTTGTCTTCCCGCTACCCGCGGGCCCGGTCAGCAGGAGCAAACCGCTTGGTTGGCTGAGAAATTTTTCCAGTTCGATCCGCGCGTTGTCAGGAAATTCGATTTCGCCCAGCGTTTTGACCGTGTCGCAATTGAACAGGCGCAGGACGATTTTTTCGCCCGTCACGGTGGGATAGGTCGCGACCCGGAGATCGTTCCGACTTTTCATTTCCTCGCGGGGAATGCGGCCGTCCTGAGGCAGGCTCTCCTGGTAGGTTTTCAGCCGCGCCAGAAATTTTATCCGGCCAAAGACGCGCTCGGCCACGTCGGCGGACAATTCCGTCGCCGGGGAAATCACGCCGGCCAGCCGGAAGGCTACTTCGGCGGCATGGCCGCGCATTTGCAGATGGATGTCGCTGGCGCCGGCCCGTTCCGCCTGAAGCACCAGTTGCTCCAGGATTTTCGGCGCGGACAGCTCCGTTTTTTTCCCGGCCAGTTTGGCTTCTGACAGCATAAAATTATTTCTGGTCGGCGATCAAATAATGCAGGCCGTGTTCATCCGCCATCAAGACGCGCAGATGTTCCGGCAACTGCGCCATTTCGCGATGCAGCATCCGCCCGTCCTTCACCGCGGTTTGGACGCCGGGCACAATCACAAAGGCGAAGAGCGCGCAAGCGAGCGCCAAACCGCCGGCCCAGGCCCAGCGCGGCATTGCCGTCTGGTGTGGACGCTGCATTGCCCGCGCGGGCAATTCGGCGCGCACGCGCGAGGGGAAATCCTCCCAATACTCCGGCGCTCGCCCCGGGACGCGGACGGCTTTCAATTTTGATTCCAGTTCAAAATCAGTCATGGTCATTCCCGGACAACAGCCGTTTCAGCTTTCGTTTTGCAGCGAAGATTCGCCAGGAAACCGTCGTTTCCGAACAGCGCAAAATTTTTGCCGCCTCGGCGTGGCTCAGGCCGTCATAGACCGTCAAGACGATGGCGGCGCGCTGTTTGGCGGGCAAGTTCAGGAGGGCCGCCTGCGCCTGTTGCGCCACTTCGTTTTCCTGCGCCGGACTTTCGCCTTGTTTTTCCGTCAAAATTTCCGCGGCGCAGCGGTGGAGGGCCTGAGCGCGCCGCGCTTCGTCCCGCCGCCAGTTCAGGCAGGCGTGGACCGCGATGCTGTACAGCCAGGTCGAAAATTTTGCGTTGCCGTTGAACGAGGCGATCTGTTCATACGCGCGGACAAAGGTTTCCTGGGCCAGGTCCTCCGCGTCCGCGACCGAGCCGGTCATTCGAAATGTCAACGCATGCACCATTTGTTGATGATTTCGCACGAGCGTTTCAAACGCCAACGCATTGCCTTTTTGGCATTGCAACACCAGATCATCATCGGCGTCAGCCATGCATCGTGCTTTCGATAACTTTGAACCCGTGGAGGCAAAAATCCTTTGAATTATTTTCTCGCCGCCCGCCCCGGCGATGTTTCGATCGCTGTCGGCGGAGGTGGAGAGCGTAAAAGTTGTCATGGCGACACCTTCTGTGTGATTGTCAGGAATCTAACAGAGATTCGAAGAATGAACAATTTTATTACGCGTTTAAAAAACGGCGAAGGCGGCCGGAAACTTTGCACCGGCTTTTGACTGCTGTATCACGGATTTCGCAACCCGAAAACGACGCGCAGGTTCGAGGCCCTGCCGATTTGGAAATCGGCGACCCGTCCTCCGTAGCAGTACTGCGGAGGGTGGATACGGCAGGTTTGGAAACCTGCGCTACAACGACTTGCCCGCCTCCCCCAAAAGCGGCTATGAAATATCCGGGTTGGACACCGCCATTTCACCTGGTTTCCGCCGCTTACGCGCCGCGTCGGAACCTGTCGGCCTCGATGGAGGCCAGGGTGAGCGAAACTTCCCGGACGATTTCCATTCTGCCCAGCTCTTTGGCCGCCGCGGCCTTGTGCAACAGCGCCTCGACAAATTGAGGGTCCAGGGCGAGAGCGCGTCCGGCGAATTCCAGCGCTTTTTCATGTCGCCCCATCTGCCCGACCATGCCGGCCAGGTTTGACCAGCCCAATTTGTTGCGCGGCTCCAGTTTCAAGGCCCGCTCCATGCAGTGCAACCCGTCCATCGGCTTCTTTAGCGAATCAAACAACACTCCCGCCAAATTATTCCACGCTTTGAAATCATTCTCATCCAGCTTCAGCGCACGCCGATAGCACGTTTCGGCTTCGACATATCGCCCCATGGCCGCCAGAGCGACCCCTTGAAAAAACAGCGCTTTCGCCGCCGTCGGCTCCTTCGCGCTCCAGTCCTGCGCAAACGCCAGCGCCTCCTTCCAGGAGCCTTTGTCACACAACCCCCGGGCGTGGGCGATTTTATCCGGTGCGCTCGAAGCAGAACGGTTCACGCCATCAGCAATAATCGAAATCACTCTGGCGTGAAATGACAAATTTTCCGGCGCCGAACGCAATGGCGCACGCTACCAGAATTTCCATTCAAACGTGAACAGAACCGAGTGTGTTCTCACTCCATCGAATCCCACGTTGAAATTCGGGGGTGGATAGCTGTTATAACTGTAGGTTGTGTCCGCGGTTGTAAAATACTGGTATTCAGCGCCGAGGGTCACGTTCGGCGCCAACTGGAATCGCAAGCCGGCAAAGGCCTGCCAGGCGAATTCGACGTCGTTTTCGTGTCCATAAACGGTCCCCAGAGCCGGGTCTGCGTTATCGCTGAGACTGTGAGCGTCGAAAAACGTGTCTGCCCCGCCGGCCCCCACGCCGATGTAAGGGACCACGATGGTGCGAGGGATGGGACAGGACAGCGTCACGTTTGCCAAGAACGGCATATCATAAACGTCTGAATGAAACTGGGTATATCCCGGGACATAATTAATCTGGGTGCCTTGATATCCCGTTTCAAAATCCGCGGATATATATCGGTTAAACGCCCAACCAACGGCCACGTTGGCGGCGACGCCGGTGTCGTATTTTACCGGGGCGTTCGCGCCACTGGTGGTGCCGCCGGAATAGCCAAAGTAGGTGAGCCGCCCGTCCTGGTAAAAGGAAGGACCCACCCCCGCGCGAAAATAGAGGCCCGCGCCGGGCGGGAGATAATAATCCTGCGCCTGGGAAACCGCGGCGCTGAAACAAGCCCATGAAACGACTGCCAATGTGTATTTTTTCATAATCTCCTTTCGG
This sequence comes from Verrucomicrobiia bacterium, assembly GCA_035503995.1. Taxonomy (GTDB): domain Bacteria; phylum Verrucomicrobiota; class Verrucomicrobiia; order Limisphaerales; family UBA11358; genus UBA11358. The sequence goes on from DATJSQ010000035.1 coordinate 3,280, forward strand.
TCGAAATCTCCCATCGGAGCAGGCTCCGGTCAAGGGGGTTTTTGGCTCATTTTCGCCGGCTGGATGCGAAGACCAGCCATCCCCATCCAAAGAGAAGACTCAATCCGCCAATCGGCGTGACGGCGCCGAGCCAAAGGACATCCGTCGCCGCCAGCAAATAAAGCGACCCGGAAAAAATGAAAATTCCGATGAGAAAGCTCCACCAGGCAATTGCCGGGAAGGGATTTCGTTCCGCCAGGACGAAGAGCATGACCGCGTGGATGAAATGATAAAATGCAGCTGTTTGCCAGATGGCGCTGGTGCCGTTCAGGGCGAGGACCCCTTTTAATGCGTGCGCCCCAAACGCGCCGAGGGCCACCGCCAGCAACCCAATGGCCGCGGCGATCCGCGAAGCCAATGTCGAATTCATGAGAAACTAACTCAACCTCATCGGCATCACCACATAAAGAAATGGCCCGTTGATTTTTAAAACGCCCGGACTTAATTCGTCAATCAATTCAAAAAACACTTCGTCCTCGTTCAGGGCGGCCAGCGCATCTATCAGGTATCGAGGGTTGAACGCGATGGCCAATTCCTTTCCCTTGTAATTCACCGCTAGCGATTCGCGCGCCTCACCGACTTCCGGGGAGTTCGCCGTGATCGCGAGATTATTTTTACCGAAGGCCATCTTCACCGAATTGGCCTTTTCGCTCGTCATGATTTCCGCGCGGCGCAGCGCCTGCAAAAATTCCTCGCGCACCAGCGCTATTCGCTCCCTGGCTTCGGAAGGAATCACCTGCTTATAATTGGGGTAATTTCCCTCGATCAGTTTGGTAATCAGCAGGACGGAAAGACCTTTATCATCCTTGAGGGCGAACGAAGCCTGATTATCCCCAAATTTGATTTCCACGTCTCCTTTTTCCTGAAGCAAACGATTTAATTCAGCCACCGCCTTGCCTGGAACGATAAATTCTCCGCTGCTCTTTTCCGACAGGTCCACTTCCTCATCCACGAGCGCGAGCCTCCTTCCATCGGTGGCGACCATCGTCATTTTGTGGTCTTTCAGACTTATAAAAATGCCATTCAGGACGTATCGCGATTCATCCGTTGAAATGGCGAAAGACGTTTTGCGCATCATCGCTTTTACATTTTCCTGCTGGAGTGAAACTTTTTTTTCGTCCTTGAATTTCGGCAACGGCGGAAATTCATCGGCTCCCAGACCGTTAATTTTGTAAAAAGACGGTCCGCAGCGAATGGCTGTGACGTTTTTATCATCGGTTTCAATTTCAATTTCGGTGCCATTCAATTCCCGCACGATGCCAAATAATTTTTTTACCGGTACGGTTGTCGCCCCGGGCTTTTTCACCTTGGCCTCCACGGTGCAAGCGACTGTGACATCCAAATCAGTGGCGGTGAACTCGACCCGGTCCTTTTCGGCCCGCAACAGGACGTTGGAGAGAATCGGCAGGGTCGTCCGGGAGTTGACGACATTCTGGACGGCTTGCAGTCCGGCGATGATTTGTTCCTTCGAGATGGTCAGGTTCATGGTTAATATTTCTTTTCTTTGTATAAAATCTCTTATTATTAAGGGTGGTGAATAATGCAAACAACTTCACCTGTCAAGGTTGCTGCTTCGTTTTTTAAGCCGTTCACCGTCACACAAATGAAGTTAAAGAAACCAACAAAATTTAAAAGCCAAAGTTGTTCGCATTGTTCCCAAACAATTAACCGGCAATTGGAACACAATTCGATGGATTGTTGGAATCGGTATCATTATCTGGCGCGCCGGATAATTTCCGGCAAAACGGCGCGGACAAAATCAATTTCTTCAATGGTGGTTTCCCTGCCGAGAGAAAAACGAACGAGAGAGTTGGCGACATCCGGTCTGCGGATGGCAACAATGACGTGCGACGGCTCCAAAGAACCGGCTGAACAGGCGGAACCGCTTGAAGCGCAAATACCTTCAACATCCAGACCAGCCAGGAGGGTGATGCTGTCAGCGCTATGGACGACGAAAGAAAAAGTGTTGACCAGGCAGTTTTCAAGCGGAGAAACTATCTCGCAACCGTCAATTTTTTCCACGGAGGCGGCCAAATTTTTCACCAGCGGCTCCAGTTTCGGCCGTTCAAACACGGGCGGGGAAACGAACTTGACCAAAGCAGAGACCAAGCCGAGGACGCCGGTAAGATTTTCAGTGCCGGCGCGGCGTTCATTTTCATGGCCACCGCCAAAAAGAAGAGGAACCGGAGACAGAGGAGACTTGGCCCAAAGCAAGCCGGCGCCCGTGGGACCGTGAAATTTGTGAGCGCACACGGAAACCAGATCGGCGTTGAATTGGGAGATGTTCTCGAAAGGCTGTTTGCCGAACCATTGGACGGCGTCGGTGTGGAAAAGAACCCCCCGATCACGGCAGACGCGGCCAAGTTCGGCAACCGGTTCAATCGTTCCAATCTCATTGTTTGCCGCCATGACGGAAACCAAAATTGTGTCAGACCGAATCGCCCGTTTCAAATCTTCGGGGGAAACCCGGCCATGACAATCCACCGGCAACCGTGAGACTTCAAAACCTTCCTCCCGTTCGAGAAAGTCAAAGCAATGCAAGACCGCGTGGTGCTCGACGGATGAGGTAATCAAGTGACGGCCTTTGGATTTGAGCAAACGCGCCGCGCCGAAGATGGCCAGGTTATTCGATTCGGTGCCGCCGCTGGTAAAGATGATTTCGCTGGGTTTAGCGCCCAAAAATTTCGCCGCGCGGTCGCGGGCATCATCGAGGAAGGCGCGGGCCTTTCTGCCAACGTGGTGGATGCTTGAGGGGTTACCCCAAACCTCGCCGAGGAACGGCATCATCGCCTCGCGCACCGCCGGGTCAAGCGGGGTGGTGGCGTTGTAATCGAGGTAGATGGTTCTCCGCACAAGACCAAAATACCGAAAAGAAGCTGGAACAACAACAAAAGCGAGGGGGGGGAAGAAACGCCTGAAGCGGAAACTGCCACAATTCAGACAAGGAACGTGCCCGTGGCTTGGAATGACAACTTTCGAATTCATTCGCGGCGACGATGAAAGAATTTTTGTTAGATAAAAAAAGAACCTTTATTGTGGCAACGAAGCGCCCTCTTTGCCGAAGAAAAACCCAGGACGGACTGGAAAAAAGCTTGCCACAGTGTGGAGCAGGCAGAAAATCACGAAAAGGGCCCACGACCACGGGGCAAGAAACCATATGGGAAATGCAAAATTGAACCAAATGCGTGCGTTGGAAATGAAATCGTCCGGCACCGGTGGAAACGTTGCGGAGAGGTGAAAAACCTCATTCACCATGAAAACCGTCATTCTCATATTTTGTCTGACACTTCTTTCCTCCAATTGCTTATTTGCCAGTGAGCTGTCCATAGAGAAACCGAGGATAACGCCGGCACCGTAT
>DATJSQ010000036.1:0-23129 GCA_035503995.1 Verrucomicrobiia bacterium
TATCAAGCTGCCGGTTAGGGGGTCAATTATGGTTTGGCCCTGTGCCGCCACGCCCAACGAGCACGCCACAACAATTGTGATTGCACTGATTTTGTTCATAATGTTGTTAACGATTCTTCTTGTTCATCTGTGACGCCCCAATTTACCATGCCAGCGGACATTTTGAATATCCCCTAATTGAGGGAGCCTATTTGAAGATCCATCGGCGAAAAGTTCGTTGCCACCCACGGGCTGACCATGCTCTGCATGAGGCGGAAGGGAAGTCCAACCGCTGGTCGGGGGTTGTCCCGCCAAACTCCGTTGTTTTTGAGGCGGCGCCGCAAAATCTATAATCAAATCCGCCGCCAGCATTCATGATGCCTTGGCGGTGGAAGATTTAATTGGACTTCCAGACGGGGTTTGACTTCCGTTAAGTATCCAATAATTGATGTCCCTGTAATATTGATAGCCCATGGCCCACGTTGCAGGATTGGGCCAGACATTCGGCGCTGGTTCAGGAACCGTCTCAATGCTCAAGTCGGAATAGCCGCCAAGGGTGGTGCCGCCTGAATCGCGAAGGTCGGCGTAGATACCGATCGCGTTAATAGGCGTACCGTAAGTAAATGACAACGTCTCATCTATGGTCGAAGTACCATTAACTATGACAATCATTTGACATTTTCATTCCGCCGCCTATTCTATACTGAAATCATTGATGAAGTTTCTATCTTTTTGCATAGTTGCCAAGCCGGCAAATTCCGCTTGTATTAACGTTAATGTTTGCCGTTTAATTGCAATCAGGTTCCTGTCTCTTTTATTATTTGGAATATTAAACATCCGCCTTCATGCGCAGCCGGCTTTGCAGCCGTACACGGCGGATGCAAACACGCTTTTCCTGTTTCACCTTGACGAGCCAGGCGGATCGGTCACCACCAATGCCGGTTTGCTGGGCGGCAACGCTTACACGGTAAACCAAGATCCAGGTTCGACCAATCCGCCGGAGGTCACGGGCGTATTGGGATCCGCGTCTTACACCAATTTTGGCAATGCGGCGCTGTTGACGCCGGGCGATTTGATTGGTTTTGATTACAACAACAACGGGCGTTACGACGGCGATGCCGGCTCCTCGGAATTAAGCGCCGACAGTTTTCCGATGAGCGTGCTGAACATGGGCAACGGCGGACAGACGCCATGGACCCTCGAAGCAATGATCTGTCCCTCAACCGTCGCCAACGGAAATCAGGAAATAATCTGCACTGATTGCTCTGCTACCAGCCCCGCGAATCGGGGGTTTCAATTCCGGATCAATAGCTCGAGTTGCCTGGAATTAAATCTAATCGCAATCAGCGGCGCCGACATAACGACTCCCATTCCCACCACCGCGACCGATCCCGTGAACGGATTTGTGGCCAACAACTGGTATCACGTTGCCGCCGCCTACGATGGAACCAATATAGTGCTTTATTGGACAAAAGTATCTCCAACAACCACCGCGGATAATCCAATCAGCACCAATGCCGTGGCGGTAGGGCCGTCGTTTGGCGCGGTGCAGGGTTCGTTGGGCATCGGCAACAGGACGCGCAGCCCGGCCATCGAATATTTTCAGGGCCTGATTGATGAAGTACGTATCAGCAACGTAGCCCGCGCGGCAAACCAGATGCTTTTTTCTTCCAGGACAGCTTCCATTTCCGCTTCCGCCACGCTCATTTCGCCAGGCAATTCCGTCTATGCCGGCACCGTGATTACCTTGAGCGCGACTGTCAGCGGCACGCTGCCGATTAATTATTTGTGGCGCAGCGACGGCGGCACCGGCGGTGTCATCTGGACCAACCTTCCGAATTCATCATCCAACACCTATTCGATAAATACGGCCGCCATGGCGGCGGGAACTTATCAGTATTGCCTTGTCGTTTCGAATTCCGCGGGCATGGTCACCAACACGCCCGCCACTTTGACTCTTTTAGCCCCCTCCGGCCCCGTTGTTGTTACTAACACAATGATAACTCCAGCAACAGTTTTCGCCGGAAATCCGGTCACGCTCTCGGCGGCTTTTACGGGAAATCAACCAATTAGTTACCAATGGTTCTTCACGACTAACGGTGGCGGCACCACAATTATTGCCGGCGCCACAAACTCCACCTACGTCATTGCCAGCACTCAAACCAATGACAACGGCAGTTATTTTTTAATGGCCTCCAATAACCCTCCAGGTCTCGGCGGCCAGACGTCGTCGAGCAGCCCGGCAGCATTGACAGTTTTGGCGGATTCCAGCCCCATTTCGGGCATGATCTGCGAACTGCTGGGGCATCCGGAAGAAACAGTCATCACCGCCGCCGCCCCTAAATTCGGCTGGATTTATCAGGCGTCGTTTCGGAATGATTATCAAACCGCTTATCGAATCATTGTGGCATCCAGCCAGGCCCTGGCGGCGGCGGACACGGGAGACATGTGGGACTCAGGATTTATCAGTAATTCCAACTCGCTTAACGTTGTATATGCCGGTTCAGCGTTGCAGCCCGGTTCAAGCTATTACTGGCGTGTCCAAACGGTAAACAGCCTTGGCCAGACAAACGCGTTTTCCGGGATTCAACAATTCAATACTGCCAGCCAGTTATTCGACAATTTGACCACCGGCGGCGTCATCTATCAGCAACCCGCCGCGGGCTCCGCCAATTGTTACCCCCTCCGCTATGTCACGGTCGTACCAGTCCTGGTCACCACCAACAGTCTCGGTCATTGGTTTGTTGATTTTGGAAATGATGCCTTCGGTTACGCCACGGTGAATTTGAATGGAAACTTCACCGGCAGCGTCAATTTTGGACTTGGCGAGCTGGCCAGCGACAATATTGTTAATACCAGTCCCGGCGCAACCATCCGGTACTGGTCGGGGAGTTTTGCGCTCGGGAACGGAAACTCCAATTATGTCTGCCGCTCCACCACCGCTGTGGGAACCATCAGCCCGCCGACGGCGACATATGGAATCGTTTCGCCGTTTCGTTATTTGGAGCTTTCTGGCGTTCCTGCGGGAGTTGTTCTTACGACCAATAACTTTACGCAACAACGATTGCAAACGGAGTTCGATGACAATGCCGCCACCTTCAACAGCTCCAGCACGGCGTTGAATGCGGTGTGGAATCTGTGCCATTATTCGATGAAGGCATTGAGTTTTGACGGCATCTATGTGGATGGGGACCGCGAACGAACGCCTTACGAGGCTGATACTTACATTCACATGATGAGTTCTTATGGTGTGAACAATGACTTTACCATGCCGCGTTGCACCTTTGAATATCTCACCAACCATCTGACCTGGCCGACCGAATGGCCGCTGCACATGGTATTCATCGCCTGGGCCGATTATCAGCAGACGGGCGATCCTTATCTGATGACCAAGTATTATAATTTTCTTACGAACAAATGTCTGTTGTCGAGCCGGGCCAGCCCGACGGTTGGTTTAGTGCAAAGCTATCCGGAGACGGGCAACACGGCTTCGGGAGACATCATTGACTGGTACCGGGACTCCGGAGACGGGATGGGTAACATAGACGGTTACGTGCCCGAGGCGACCAACGCGGTCATCAACGCGTTTTACTACCGGGTCATGACACTTATGACGCAAATGGCCCAGCTCACTGGACATGCGGTGGACGCGTCCAATTTTGCGGCGCGTGCCAGCCTGGTTTACAGTAATTTCAATCGGGTTTTCTGGAACGCCGGGACACAGAGCTACCTTGATGGCGAAGGCACCACGCATTCGTCCGCGGACGCCAATTTCTTTCCATTGGTTTTTGGGCTGGTGCCGGCCGGCAACCAGGCGGCCGTCGTCAATTATATTCATTCCCGGATTGCCGCCACCAATTGCATGCCGGCCGGCGTCTATGGCGCGCAGTATCTGCTCGAGGGCCTGTTTTTGGCCGGCGACGCAAATACCGCGCTGGGTTTGATCACCACGAACAACACCCGCAGTTGGATGAACATGATCAATATCGGCTCCACGATTACCGATGAAGCCTGGAGCACCGCCGACAAAAACAACGAGGATTGGAACCACGCCTGGGGTTCGGCGCCCGGTAATCTCATCCCGCGTTACGTGTTGGGGCTGCGACCGCTCGACGCCGGTTTCGGACAAGTCCTTATTCAGCCGCAACTCGGACAAACCTTGTCCTTTGTCCAGGGAACTATTCCCACTATCCGCGGGCCTGTATTCATTTGCGCCAGTAATGCGCCGGGGCAGTTCCAACTTCTGGTCAACGTTCCAGGCAACGTTACGGCGACAGTGATGCTGCCGGCGACGAACACCGCCGCTATTTTGGACGGCGATGTGGTTTCCGGAATTTTGTCCACCGACGCTATGCAAAACATTTGGTTGACTTTGACTAATATCGGCTCCGGTCAACACGCTATTTGGGCCAGCACAACAAATGCGCCGTCCCTGACGACCCTCTACAACAATTGGGCGGCAAGCTGGTTTGGAACCAATGCGGCAAATCCAGCCATCGCCGGCCCCACAGCGAATCCTGATGGCAATGGCGTCAGCAATTATGATGATTTTATCGCCGGTTTGGACCCTACAAATCCAAATTCACTTTTCACCATCACGGCGGCGCTGTCAGGTTCTCCTCCGCATGCGGTTGTCACGCTCCAAGGCGCGGCCGGACGCAGCTACATTTTGCAAGAATCCTCCACACTGTCGCCGCCAGCATGGAATTCCATCGTTACCAACGGCGTTTTAAACTCGAATCTACCCATCCAAATGGCAGACCCTGCTCCGGCGAATACACAGGCCTATTATCGCGTGCTTGTCACATTGCCTTGAGTGTAACAGAATCAAAGTCGGCTGGACAAAGCACTTCGCAAGTGGAAGTTAGCGATTGACGTCTTAACCAAGCGCCATTCTGCCTTGACCCTTTTTGGGGTCATAAAGAATTGCTTCAAGGCCGCAGCTTCTCCGACTTGTCCGACCAGTCAACCTTGCCGGCAAAACAGGTCAGTTTTAGCTTTTCATCTATCGTTACGACGGCTGTCGTATAACGAAAATGGCTGTCCGCATATTCAAGCCCCTTCTCATAGCGCTGCAATCGGATGAAGATGACAAGGCCAAGTTTCTCCATCGCCAAAATTTTTGCCAGCAATTTGCCCGAACATTTTAATCCATGACCCTGGGGATGCTTCGTATTTGTGATCAACAGAATTCGTTCTCCACAGTCGGCGGGACGTGCAAATTCGCTTGCGTCGTCCGCAAATAAAGGCTCTCACTCAAACTTCCGGGAAGCTTGAGTGAGAGATTTGTTTACTGACTTTACTTGCAACCTCCATTGCCGTGCGGGACGGCCACGGTGACATCGTAAGTTTCGTTGAAGTCAACAAATGGCGAGCTCACCGGCCCGACAACTCCGACGAAATGGATGACGTGGTGCCCGGGCGGGAGCGGAGCCAGCAGCAGGCAAACGCCTTCCGCGACCACCGGAAAGACGGTTATTCCGTCGGGGACGCACGGTTCGCCGAAGTCCGCCGCTACAATGTTGTTTGAACTGGCCAGCGTATAGCTGAATACGGGGGATTGGATTAAAAAAGGCGAGGATTGAGGATTTTCGAGCCTTCGAACCGCAAAGCCATCAATGGTGCATGTGGTTTCGGTGACTGCGCTCCATTCGTTCGTAAGTGTGGCGCGCAACTCCGACGCGGTATAGTCCGTGAAGTCAGGGCAGCCGGTATTATCGTTTTCAAGGGCAAGAATAGGGAAAAACAACGCCGTTCCCACGGGAATTGTAATTTGGCGGGTGACGGCGCCGATACCGCCTGCCGCTTCACTGCCGTGCAAACCAGCCAGGAACCAAACTGGCCCCGATTGATTGGCTTCCTGTGGAGCAGTGTCCGCGGCCGGATCGGCATTTGCCGGAAACGCGAGCGTCCATTGCCACCATTTTGCCAGCAAATCTCCGTAGCCGGCTTTCCCCAGACCCGCGTCAGGCGGAATCACTTGGGCATTTACCACGGCGGGCGCTGTCGTTATCAAAAGCGCAGCCAACCCGGCCAATGCCGAAGCGGTTACGCCTTTACGTATCGTCTGATTGATTATTTTATTCTTCATAGTTACCTTCACCTTTCTTATTATTGGCTCAAGGGCCGTTTTGGTTTAGCGGCGGGCGAATTTCGCCCGTCACCTATCAATGCGAAATTATTGGCCAAAACGGATCAGAAATTTTGGGGGATTTTTTTTGAGCCGACTTTCCCCGAAATTTCGCATGAATGTTTGAACATTCGATGCGAGCGATGGAACCATGAGCGATCAGCCTAAATCAGAAGAAACCATTTTTGCCGAGGCCATTGCCTTGCCGCGCGGCGAGCGCGAGGTTTATTTGAACCAGGCCTGCGCCGGCAATGCCGTTTTGCGGCAAAGTGTCGAAGCCTTGCTTAAGTCCTACGATGAGAACAGCAATTTTCTCGAAAAACCGCCGCAGGATTTAACGTCCACACGCACGGCCATTCTCACTGTCTCCCTGACCGAAAAAATTGGCGACCGCATTGGACGCTACAAATTGCTCCAGCAAATCGGCGAGGGCGGATGCGGTGTGGTTTACATGGCGGAGCAGGAGGAGCCTGTCCGTCGTCGTGTGGCATTGAAAGTCATCAAACTGGGCATGGACACCAAGGAGGTTGTCGCCCGTTTTGAAGCCGAACGCCAGGCACTGGCCCTGATGGATCATTCCAATATTGCCAGGGTCCTTGACGCCGGGGCGACGGAGGCGGGCCGCCCGTACTTCGTCATGGAACTGGTGCGCGGCACCAAAATCACCGATTTCTGCGACGAACTAAATTATTCCGCCGGGGAGCGGATTAGATTATTCATCCAAGTTTGCCAGGCTATCCAGCACGCGCACCAAAAAGGCATCATTCATCGTGACATCAAACCTTCAAACATCCTGGTCACCATCAATGATGGCGTCGTCGTGCCAAAGGTCATTGATTTTGGCATTGCCAAAGCCACGCAGGGGCGACTGACCGATCGGACGCTTTTTACCGCCTTCGAGCAATTTTTGGGCACACCGGCCTATATGAGCCCGGAACAAGCCGTAATGACGAGCCTGGACATTGACACGCGCAGCGATATTTATTCGCTGGGCGTCCTGCTCTACGAGATGCTCACGGGCACAACACCTTTTGAACAGAAAGAGTTGCTGGCCGCCGGACTGGATGAAATGCGCCGGACGATCCGGGAAAAAGATCCACCCAAACCGTCCACACGATTGAGCGCGATGCAGAAGGAGGAGTTGACGACGACGGCGCAGCGCCGGCGGACGGAGCCGCCGAAATTGATTCAAATGGTTCGGGGCGATTTGGACTGGATAGTGATGAAGTCGCTGGAGAAGGACCGTGCCCGCCGTTACGAAACCGCCAACGATCTGGCCACGGACATGCAACACTACCTGGCGAATGAACCTGTGCTGGCACGCCCGGCGAGCAAACTTTACCGGTTTCAAAAAATGGTCCGGCGTCACAAAATGGCGTTCGCCGCGGCCGGGGCGGTGTTGGCCGCCCTGTTGATAGGTTTGGCGATTTCCACTTATCTGTTCTTTTGTGAGAAACGGGAAAAGGAACGGGCGACAGCCGCCCAAATGGCGGCGCAGGTCGAAGCCGAAAAGAGCCGGCAAGTCGCTCAATTTCTGGAGGAGATGCTTGAAGCGGTCGGCCCGGAAGTTGCGCAAGGTCGTGATACGACGCTGATGCGGGCGATTCTGGACAAGACCGAGACGCGGATAGCACTGGAATTAAAAGCTCAGCCGGAGGTGGAGGCGCGGCTGTATTCGACGCTTGGGGGAGTTTACGACCAATTGGACGACTACGCCAAAGCGGAAGCCATGTGCCGCACGGCCATTCAATTGCAGCAATCAGTCGCCGGAAAGGACGATGAATCCGTCGCTCAGCTGATTCATCACCTGGGGTTGGTGCAAGGTCAGCGGGGAGACCTGGCGGGCGCGGAAGTATCGCTTCGCCAGGCGCTGGCTGTGGAAGAAAAAGTGATGGGACGAGAGAACCCGGAAGTGGTCGAAACCATGGCCAATCTCGCGGAGATTTTGCAACAACGAGGCGATTTGGCTGGAGCGGAAAATATATTGCGTGACGCGTTGGCGCGGACAACGAAATTGCCAGGTCCGCAACAAACAGAAACAGCATTTTTGCTCAATGAGCTTGGATTAGTACTCTGGTCGCGCGGCGATCTTTCCGGCGCGGAAGCATCACTCAGCAAATCGCTGTCCCTTCGCAAAAGCGAGTTCGGCGAGATGAATCCGGAAGTGGCCGTGGCCTTGGGGAATATCGGCCTAGTGCGGTGGGAACGCGGAAACCTGCCCGGGGCCGAAGAGGCACAGCGTCAGGCACTTGCCGTTAGAAAAAAGCTATTCGGCGAAGAACATACACAGGTGGCGAATTCCCTCAACAACCTCGCGTTGGTATTGCGGGATGAAGGCGATCTTGCGGGGGCGGAGGCGGCGCAAAGAAAGTCCCTTGCCATTGAGACGAAACTCGTCGGCCCGGACCGCCCGAACACGGCATCGGCTCGCAACAACCTCGCCATTATACTCCGGCGCCGCGGCGCTTTATCCGGGGATGTCAGTTTGTTTCGCGAGGCGCTCCAATTGAATCCGACGGACCCACTGACCGCCGACGGGTTCGCGGCTTTGCTTGTAGAGCCGTTTCTGACTCCAATCGCAGGTTCGCCCTCAGCTCCGGGCGTTTGGCGATTTACTTCTGTGTTGCCGCCCCCGGACTGGGCGTCGCCTAATTTTTCCGATGCGAACTGGCGGTCCGCTTCCGCTTTGTACGGCCTTACAAATTATCTTCCCCATTCTGAACATGCCGTCACTCCGCGGACCAACTTGTGGCTTCGCACCAGTTTTGAGCTGAGTCGTGCGCCGGCAGGCAAGCTGGTTTGTCGCCTCAATCGCAACCAGGACGCGCAGGTTCTCTTGAATGGCGTTCCGGTCGCGCCAGTCACAGATTGGAGCGATTGCGACGTGCTCCTGCCTTGTTCAGCCGCGGCACAGGCTGCCCTGCACCCGGGCACCAACGTTCTGGCCATGCACTGTGAAGTCGCCGACGGTGGCACCCAGCTTGGCGCGAGCCTTTATGTTATGCCAGACCCGAACCGCGGGTGGGCGGGCCTCATTCAGGAATTCAACCGGGCGATCACCAACGAGCCGCAAAGAGCCGAACTTTACGTTGGCCGCGCGAGCGCCTTGGTCCGGTGCGGACTGATGTCAGACGCCGACACAGATCTTGTTAAAGCGACCGCGCTGAAACCGATGTCGGATGCGGCCTGGTACGGCTTGGCACCGCTACTCGTGGCAATGAATCAAGAATCCAATTACCAAAGCGCGCGCCTGGAGATTCTCCAACGTTTCGCACAACCACCCAATCCGCAGGTGGCGGAACGCATGGCGAGGGCTGCCATGCTAACGCCTTTTGGCGCAAACGAACTCAATCCGGCCGGGGACTGGGCGGATCGCGCCGCTTCAGTGGCTTATGCCGACGCCAGTCTGTCCGGCCGGCAATTGACTGAGAGTCTCGCGCTTTATCGGCGCGGACAATTTTCGGACACAATTGAGTGGAGTGAGAAATTGCTCGCCAATGCGGCAAACCCGGCCCAGCCTGGCTGGACTCACGAGCAGGCAAGAAATCGGATGGCTGCGGCCCGGTTTTTGGAAGCCATGGCCTTCCAGAAATTGCAGCAAACTGACAAAGCCCGGGCTGCCCTGGCCAAAGGCATGCAAGTTGTGCAAACCGAGCTGCCACCTTTTGACGGAGGCGATCCCGGCCGGGATTGGCCTGACTTTCTCATCGTCCACATTCTCCAACAAGAAGCCGGAGCGATGATACGATGAAAACATTTCTCCTTTCCATATTGAAATTTTGTTGCCGCCGGCCAGCAAAGCATGTATAAATATTTTTAATCAGCCAAATAACCAAACAAGAAAACCTATGAATAAGTTGATCGTGCCAAGTCCGCTCCTTGCCGTGTTTGTCGCGGCCGGCCAATTTGCGTTGCCCGGTCCAGCGGCAGCGCAGAACTGGGTCCAGACCAGCGCTCCGGCGCATTCTTGGACGGGCATTGCCTCTTCCGCCAATGGCGCCACCTTGGTGGCTGTGGCTGACGATTATCCGACCGCCCCGATTTACTATTCGACCAATTCGGGTTCTAATTGGGTGCAAGCTACAGCGGCATCGCACGAGTGGACAGCTGTCGCCATGTCAGCCGACGGCTCCAAAATGGTCGCCGTCGGAGATGAATTTCCCACCGGCCCGATCTACGTCTCAACCAATTTCGGCAGCGCCTGGCAACCCACCACCGCGCCCGCGAGCGATTGGGTTACCGTGATGTCCTCGGCTGACGGCTCCGAACTCATGGCAGCGTCTCAGGTCTATCCAACCGGTCCGGTTTACGCTTCAACCAATTCCGGCAACAATTGGAACCAGGCCATGATTTCCGGAGAGGAATGGACCGGGCTGGCTTGTTCCGCGGACGGAAGCAAACTGGTGGCAGTGGCCGAGACGCCTGGGAGCAGCCCGATTTTCTATTCAACCAATTCGGGTGGCACATGGTTCCAGGCCGATGCGCCGTCCAGTGGCTGGCTGGCCGTGGCATCTTCGGCTCTTGGCAATAAGACGGCGGCGATTGGCGCCGAAGCCATCTACGTCAGCACGAATTACAGCCAGGATTGGACGATGAGCGGCGCGCCGATCGAACCGTGGACAGCCATCGCATCTTCAGCCGATGGCACAGTACTGGCCGCCACCACCAGCGGAAGCGATATTTACATATCCACAGATTCCGGAAACACCTGGACCAACATGAATGCGCCCTATTCAGAGTGGACTTCCATCGCCGCTTCGGCGGATGGCAGGCAGCTTGTGGCCTCGGTCAGTGGCGGCGGTATCTACATCTGGCAAGCCACCCCGACTCCCTGCTTGAGCATCCAGCATTCGGCCGCAAACGCCGTGCTTTCTTGGACCGTTCCCTCATTGAACTTCGCATTGCAACAGAGCCCCAATCCAAGCGCGGCCAACTGGACCAACCTGACCACGCCTCCGATCTTGAATTTCACAAACCTCCAGAATCAGGTGGTTGTTCCCTCTGTCACCGGCCGGCAATTCTTCCGGCTCCAAAGCCAGTGACGTCTGCAGCCGGCGCGCGGACCCGCGCAGGCGATTTATCAAATGACACACTTAAACCCACGCCGGATTTTCGATGCAGCATTCACCCTGATTGAACTGCTGGTCGTCATTGCGATCATTGCGATTCTGGCCGCACTGCTCTTGCCGGTGCTTTCCAGGTCCAAGGACCGGGCAAAAAGCATCGAGTGTCTGAACAATTTAAAGCAGCTTGACCTGTGTCTTCATCTTTACGTCGGCGACAACAATGATTATTTCGTGCCCAACGATTCCGTCTTTAATCTGAACCCCGCCAGCACCAATGCATACGGACTGTCCTGGCTGCCGGACCTCGATGCGAGCACGGAGATCAGCCCTTCCAACATCATCAATGGCCTGCTGTTTCCCTATAACAAATCGCTGCCCATTTATCACTGTCCCGCGGACCAATCCACCCTGCAGACACCCGCCGGCCAACCCTTGCCCCAATTACGCTGGCGGAGCTACAACCTCAGTCAATCCGTGAATGGCTACCCCCAGGGGGCTCCGCAGTTCTTTTACATCCCGGCCTGGACGAAATACACCGCAATCGGCCATCCAATACCCGGCGAACTTTTCACTTTCATAGATGAGAGTGCCGGCACGATTGAAGATGCGGAATTCGGCAATCCGCCGGTTGGTTCGCCCTATGTTCAGCAGAATGTCTGGTGGGATGTGCCGTCCGACCGGCATGACCAGGGCGCCAACCTGGCATTTGCCGACGGGCACGTTGACCATTGGAAATGGCAGGCGCCAAAAGCGAATTGCCTCATGATGGAGGAAATTTCACCCGCCGAGATGCCAGACTATCGCCGCATCCAAGGCGGCATGAAACAACCCGCGGACAATTGATCGGATTGGATCGTTCCACGGTGATGGCGCGGAAAAGCCACTCAAAGACACGCCAGGCGTTGTTCGATTACCATGAGGATTGGAAAGATTCACTGGCGCGGCGTCGCCGAATCTGGTAACGGTAGCGGATTGAGCGAAGTTACGCACATTCTGGAGGCCATTCAGAAGGGCGACCCGAAGGCTGCGGACCTATTGTTGCCGCCGGTTTATGAAGAACTGCGCCGGCTGGCGGCGGCAAAAATGTCACGAGAGGCTCCCGGCCACACTCTGCAACCCACCGCGCTGGTCCACGAAGCGTGGCTTCGGTTGGTTGGAGACGAAAAAGCAAAGTGGGATGGCCGGGCGCATTTCTTCGCCGCTGCCGCGGAAGCCATGCGGCGCATTCTAGTTGAGCGCGCACGCCGCAAACACGCCGCCCGTCATGGGGCCGGAAAACTGCATGTGGACCTTGATGACCACGACATTGCCGCACCAGAGGACAGCGAGCAATTAATCGCTGTCAATGATGCCCTGGAAAAGTTGACGATCAAAGACAAGTCCAAAGCGGATTTGGTCAAGCTTCGTTATTTTGCCGGCATGACGCTTGAGGAAACCGCAAGAATTCTTGGCATCTCCGAACCCACGGCAAAACGCCAATGGGCTTTCGCCAAGGCATGGCTGCACCGTGAGATTAAAACGCCTCAAGATTATGAACCCAAAAAAGACCGCCCTTAGTTGACCATATCGCGCCTCATATCAATCTCAACCCTCTTGAGGTATGAAACAAAGGCCATAACGGGTCGCGGAAAATTACATAAAGAAATTGTGAGGCGTTACGCGCGCCGAAAGCTAGCCCTCAGCAATTCGACGCTTTCATCTTTGCCGCGGCGCGGCATGGGCACAGCAAACCAAAATAAGCACGTTTCATCAAGGGATATCCCGAAAAGCCACGCTTCGTGGGGGGCGGTGCCAATGCGTCTTGAATCGTTTTTACAGGCAGGAACAATTCAAGTTCGTTGGACGGCAGGGAAACGAAGCCAAACTGTTCATGGTAGCGGCTAGTGGGCGGCGGTGACGAGGAGGACTTGTTCGAGAGTCGAGAGACCTTCCCGCGCCCGGTCCAGCCCCGCCATGCGCAACGTGTGCATCCCCTCCTTGATCGCCACCTTGGCCATTTCGCGCGTGTTGGCCCGGGCGATGATCAGCTTGCGAACCTGGTCGGAAATCGTCATTGCTTCGATGATGGCCATGCGGCCGGAATAACCGGAATTTTTGCAACGTTCGCATCCGCGCCCGCGGTACAGTTGCACACCTTGAAAGCTGGCCGGGTCAATCCCCAGATCCTCAAACATCTTTTGCGGATAGGTCACGGGCTCCTTGCAATGCGAACAAATCCGGCGCACCAGCCGTTGTGCACAGGAAAGAATGGCCGAGGATGAAATCAGAAAGGGGGCGATGCCCATGTCGTCCAGGCGCGCAATGGCGCCGGGCGCGTCATTGCAGTGCATCGTGGAAAGCACCTGGTGCCCCGTCAAGGCGGCTTCGATGGCAATTTCGGCGGTCTCCGTGTCGCGGATTTCACCAATCATGATGATGTCCGGGTCCTGGCGCAAAATGGAGCGGAGGGCGTTGGCAAAGGTCAGGCCGATTTCCTTTTTGGTGGGCACTTGGTTGATGCCCGGCACCTGGAATTCGACCGGGTCTTCGACCGTGACGATGTTCCATTGCGGATTGTTCAATTCATTGAGGGCGGAATAAAGCGTGGTGGTCTTGCCGGACCCGGTCGGGCCGGTGACGAGAATCAACCCATGCGGGGCGTCAATGGCCGCCTTGAATTGCCTGAAGGTATCGGCGTCCAAGCCGAGTTTGTCGAGGCTGGCTGACAAATTGGATTTGTCCAGGACCCGGAGGACGACCTTTTCGCCGAAAACGGTGGGCAAAACGGAAACGCGCAAATCGTAATCCTTGCCGCCAACTTTGACCCTCATGCGTCCGTCCTGAGGCAGGCGCCGCTCGGCAATGTCCAGGCTGGACATGATTTTGAAGCGCGAGGCAAGCGCCAGTTGCATTTGCTTGGGCGGTGGCGTGGCGTCCACCAGCGCGCCGTCAATGCGATACCGCAGACGCATCGTCCGTTCAAATGGCTCCAGATGCACGTCGCTGGCCCGGTCTTTGATGGCCTGCACAATGATTAAATTCGCCAGCTTGATCACCGGGGCTTCCTCACTGGAAGCCGCGAGCTGGTCCAGATTGACTTCCTCGGCGCCTTCCCTGATCGCCTCAACGGATGTCGCATCTTCATCCTGCTGCTTTTGCGATTCCTGGATGATGTCTTCCATCGAGCCGCCCTTGGCGGCATCGAGGGCCGCCAGACGGTCGGTGATGGATTTCTCGGAGGCAATCAGCGGGGCAATGTCCAGCTTCGTAATGCGCTTGACATCATCCAGGGCAAGGACGTTCAGCGGGTCCGCCATGGCGAGGAAAAGTTTGTTCTCCAAGCGCGAAACCGGCACCACCTTATGATTGTATTCGGTTTCGCGCGGGAGAAGTTCGGCGATTTCCTCGGGAATATTCACCCGCGCGAGATTGACGGGCGGCACGTTGAGGACCCGCCCCATGCAAACGGCCAAATCCTGCTCGCTGACGTAGGATTTTTCGACGATGAGTTTGACCAGGCGCGCGCCCTCTTTCTTCTGTTGCTCGAGCAATTCCTCCACCTGCCGCGCGGTCAACAGGTTGTCTTCCACCAGGGCGTCGGCGATGCGTTCACCAAATGATTTTACCTTGGCCATAATTTCAACGGAACGCCTTGCGAATCAGCACGAGCAATTCGGATGGCACGGTCAGATACCATAACAGCCGCAGAGACGTTGCCTCCGAAAGCGCCTTCGCCGCCCGTTGGTTAAACGGATTGGCCGTCGCCACCAGCACCGCCTTGCTCATCCGGTCAAACGGCGCCACGCACCAGCGCCGGCACACGTCCGCCGGAAAACCACGCAACAATTCCATGTCCACGTCATAACGCTCCAGCGGCAAAAATGCCGTGCGCGATTTGTCCGCGAGCAGACGAAGCGATTTTTCAATGGTTAAAATTTGTTTGTCATGAAGCATCTGGATAAACGGCTCCGTGGCGTCCTGGGGCGGCCGGCTCATGTCCGCCTGGCGCCAGCAGAGATCAAAATCACCGGCACTGATCAGTTTGCTATCGACAAAAATTTTGCGCATCGTCTTCTGGCCGTCGTCCACCTCCCCATTGGCCGCGGCGGCGGCGGCGGCCTTTCGCCTGAATTTGGTCCCGGTTTCGGGCAACGGCGCGAGCGCTGCCGGCTCGGCGGCGGAGGTCGCCGCATTGTTCGCCGTGTCCTCGATACGCTTCAGCGCCGTCTGCACCTCTTCGTCATTGGGACGACGCTGCAATACCGTTTCGTATTCCAGAATCGCCGACGACAATTGGCCCATCTGGGTGTAAGCCTCCGCAATGCGTTTGGAGGTGCGGATGACGTCGGCCTCGCGCCCGAGTTTGGTGTAAGCTTCCTTGAGAATTTCCAGCGACTGGCAATCGGTGGGCTGCGACTGGACAATGACCTCGAACATCTCAATCGTTTGCAGCAATTGAGTTTCCTCAGCCGGATTCAACGTTGCGCTGGACATGCTAATTCTGTCTGCCTGTGGCAGCAATTTCCCCGCCACAATAGAGCGTCTCCCCGTCAATGGCAATGGTAGAATCCGTTTTTATGCGGGGACAGACGTCGAAGGGACGGACGGGAAACCAGCGATTTAAGTTGTAAAATCAGGGTGAAGTGTTCAAACTGCGACCATTCAACCGGGGCATTCGAACGGGTGTGTCCCGTTATTATGCAAAAGATTGATCTGAACAACTTTCAGGTGGCAACAAGCGAAACGGCCCGCGATATCAACAGCCGCATCATTCTCAACCTGGTACGCGAACGCCAGCCGATTTCACGCGCCGACTTGATGCGCCACTCGGGATTGCAGCGCAGTTCAGTTTCGGTCATCACCGAGCAGTTAATCAGAGAGCGCTGGTTGCGTGAAGGCGAAGTCGGCCTATTGCCCCGGGGCCGGCGGCCCACCTTTCTGCATCTCAATGACGATCGCGCGGGCATATTTGGGGTCAATATTCAACCGTTCGTCACCGAACTGGCGCTGGCAAACTTAAGCGGACGGCTCCTGGTTCAGGAAGCCATGCTGACTCCCGCCACGTCCGCCGCGCTGGTCGAGCAGCTTGGCAAATGCATCCGGGCCTGGATGGCGAGGTATCCACAAATGACCTACGGGGAAATCGGCGTGAGTTTGCCCGGCCGTATTGATTTGTCCTCGCAAAAATTAATATTTGCGCCGAACCTCGGCTGGCATGCCACGGATTTGAAAAGGCAACTGGAGAAAGCGACCGGCCTTTCCGTCAGCATGGAAAATGCCGCCAATGCCTGCGCCCTTTCCGAATTCTGGTTCGGTAAACACGCGCCAAACGCGCGCAATCTGGTCGTGGTGACCGTTTCGGAAGGCATTGGGGTGGGCATGATCCTGAACGGCCAATTGGTCCGGGGAACCTCGGGTCTGGCGGGCGAATTCGGCCACGTGGCCATCAACGAAGAGGGGCCGCGATGCAGTTGCGGCAATTATGGATGTTGGGAGGTTTATGCCTCCAATTCCGCCGCCCTTCGCCACTATAACGCCGCGAAATCCCCGGGCGCCAGGAAGGGCCGGCTGAAAACATTTGGGGAGCTTTTGCTTCTGGCGGCCCGGAACGATGCCCGGGCCGGTGAAACTCTCGAACGGATGGCAAAGTATTTGGGAGTGGGCATAGCCATGCTGGTGGCCGGCCTCACCCCCGACCTAATCACCGTCGTCGGCGAGGTGACCCTTTGTTGGAACAAGGTCCAACCCATTATCACCGATGTCCTCAAGAAACGCGTGTCCACGCACGCCGCCGTGAAGATTATGCCGAGCGCTTCCGAGCCGCCACCCCGATTACAAGGAAGCATTGCCTTGATTTTACAAAAATACTTTACCGTGCCCTCCGGTTTGTGACCTGCTCACATACAAGCAGGAGCGGCTGAAAACTTCTTTGCCCGGTAAAAACGTTTATTCCCCGCCGGGCGGCGGCCCGCCGTTCCTCTGCTTGCCATTGCCCGGCAATTTTACCATGACGATAAACGTGACCCGTGTCCCTTTGGAGGGAATACTTTGAATGCGGCATTGGCCGCCGATTTCCTCGATTCGTTTCAACATGTTCGCCAGTCCGTGACCTGTCAGAATCCGCGGCTGGTCGGGCGCGGGCTTTGCGCCGGCCTCGCTCGAATCGAATCCCCCGCCGTCATCTTCGATCGCCAGCGAAAATCCCGACCCAAACAATCCGAGCGAAATGCGGACCTCGGTTGCGCCACTGTGTTTGGTCGCGTTGTTGAGCGCCTCTTTGACGCCGAGAAACAGGTTGTGGCGCACTTCGGCCGTCAGCGGCCAGGCGGGCAATTGCATCGGCAGGTCCAGACGGCAGCGGATGCCGGCGGCGCTTAAAAAGTCCTGCGCATATTTCCCGAGATAACTCACCAAACTGTCGAAAGTGTCGTGTTGGGGACTGACCGCCCACACAATTTCGTCCATGGCGCGCGTCAAATCGCGGGCAGTCGAGTAAATCCGCTCCAATTGCAGCTCCGAGTACTGGCCGTCCTCGGCGCGGCGCGACTGGCTGAGCAACATGATCCGGGTCAGGCTGGCGCCCAGGTCGTCGTGAATGTCCTGGGCGATGCGGGCGCGTTCCTTTTCCAGGACGCGTTGCCGTTCCAAGTGCTCCATTCGCCTGCGCAACCGGCGTTTGGTCACATAACGGACGCCGGCACCGACCGCGAGCATGCCCGCGAGGATGGCCGCGCTGATGAACCACCAAGTCTGCCAGAACCAGGGAATGACCGTCAGCGCGAGTGTGGCGCCTTCGTCATTCCAAACACCATCGTTGCTGCACGCAATGACATGAAAGGTGTAATGGCCCGGCTTTAAATAACTGTAATACGCCACGCGCCGCCCGCCGACGTCTTCCCAATTTTGTTCGAGTCCTTCCAGCCGGTATTTGAACCGGACCCGTTCCGGCGAAACCAGGCTCAAGCCGGTGTAGCGGATTTCGAGCCGGTGTTTGCCCGGGGGAATCCGCATTTGCGCGGCCCCGTCCGGGCCATGGATCACCACCTGGTCGTCCACCGTCACTTCCTCAATCAATACCGGCGGTGGATACGGGTTGGTGATGATTTTGGACGGGTCAATGACCGCAAGCCCTTTGATGGTCGGGAACCATAGGCGTCCGTCGGCAGTGCGGCAGCCGGAAGGCTGGAACCCGCCGGAGCACTCCAAGGTCGCCAGCCCGTTGGCCTCATCAAAGACCAGGCAGTTGACGGTGGCAATTTTCCCGTCCGCGCAGTCGTTTAATTCGTCGCGGTTGACCCGGAAAATTCCGCCGTAGGAACTCATCCAAAAATTCCCGCGACCATCGTCGGCGATATGGCAAATGACATCGCTGGGCAATCCCTGCTGCGTGGAAATAATTGAAAATTTTCCGTCGCGGTACCGGCACAAGCCGCCGTCAAAGGTCCCAATCCACAAAGTGCCGTCGTTTTCCGGGAGCAGCGACCAGACGAAATTGCTGGGCAAACCGTCCCGCGTGAGAAATTGACCAAGCTTGCCGTCCTTGAGCCGGCCCAGGCCGCCGCCAGACATTCCGAACCAAATCGTCCCGTCCGGGCCTTCGGCAATGACCCGCACATCGGGCAGGACCAGACCGGCCCCACGGGTGACGTTGGTGAATTCTCCATTCGCATAATGAACCAACCCATCTTCCATTCCAATCCACATTCCATCGCGATCCTGAAATAGCGCGCGGACACCCTCAGTCGCCCGGATGGCGTTGGTGGCCGGCTGAAAAATTTGTCCGCGGCGAACAAACAAGCCATTGGCCCAAGTGCCCGCCCAAAGGCCTCCGCGCGGGTCCTCGCGCAAAGACCAGATGAACTGATTCGACAGGCCATTGGTTTCGTCCGCGGCTCTTGCTTGGCGCCCATCAAACTGATAAAGACCACCGCCCTCGGTTCCAATCCACAAGCCGCCGGTGGCGTTGGTTGCCACCGCCAAAACGGCACGGTTCTGCCAATCGTCGGGCGCCGGGACCATTTCCACCGTCCGCACGCGCAATTCATCCAACCCCCCGCTCCCGGTCCCAACCCAGATATCGCCCTCGTAGTCTTCGGCAAGGCAACAAACCCAATTGTGAGACAAAATGTTTCGCCGATTGAACAGCCGATAAGCCCCGTCCGGCGACCATAAATAGAGACCGTCCTCCGTGCCCACAAACAAATCACCCGATTCAGTTTCGCCCAGGGCGGTAATATAATCGAATCCCCACGGCGCCGGTCCCAAATCCTGGACTGGACCGGTGCCCGGCCATTTCGCCACACGGGAATTGCCCAGGAGCCATAGTCCGCCGGAACGGCAGGCGCAGACCCGTTGCACGTCGCGCAAGTCGCGCTGGCCGTTGGGCAGCCACGGTTGCAATTTTCCATGCCTCAACGAACCGAGCAATCCATTGCGCACCACCCAGAGCGCTCCGTCGTTGCCTTCGGCCAGCGAGGGAACTCCCACCTGGCTCCCCAGGCTGGCCGCGAAAAGTTTGTCCCCGTTCATCGAACAGAGCGTTCCACTGTAATTAAGCAGCCAAAGCACGCCGTCCTCGTCCGTGCCGATTCCCAGGACCGGCCCGCCCGGCCACACCGATGGCAGTTTGACGTCGGTGAATTTGCCACGGTCCAGTTTGGTGAGGCTGCCGGTTTCGTGGCCAATCCAGAGCGTGCCATGCGCATCCTCGAACAGGCTCGTGATGCGGCTGTCCCGGAATTCCGGCGTGTTCGCCGTGTCAAATATCGTGAACCGGACGCCGTCAAACCGCGCCAGGCCATTGTAGGTGGCCACCCACAAATAACCTTCACGGTCCTGCACGATGGCATCCACCGTGTTCTGCGGAAGACCTTGCTCGATTTGCAACCAACTCGACGAATAATCGGGCAGCGATGAATTCGTCTGCCCCAAAAGATTGGCGCCGAGAAGCATGGCCAAATAAACAAAGAATGCAGAAAATGGGGATTGGCGATGGCGCACAACGGCCGGAAACAAATCTCGTCTGATGCAGTCTGAAAATTTGAATCGCCGGAACACGAATCTCATTATAGTTTTTGCGGTGTTCAAAGCAAGGCCGTCCACTGAGGGTCTGTCACCGGGAGCACACCTCACTTTTTGCATGCAGGGACGATGACGCGATGCCGCGCCTGTGGCGCCGGAACGGTGACCACCCCGAAAGAATATCTTTAGTTTTCAGCCTTTAGCGTTTAGCATCCAGCCTTTGTCCCTCGCTGTTGTCGTTAAAACTGACGACATCTTTGCGCGGGAGATTCGAGTAGAATGAAGTCCAGAGTGAACATTGAAGTGTCCATCATTGAAGATGACGCGCCCGCCCGCGAGATTTTTGCGGATTGGATCCGGCGCGCTCCGGGGTTTCAGTGTGTCAGCCAGCATGAAAGTTGCGAGGACGCGTTGTCGAAGCTCCCGGCGGAAAAACCGGCGGTGGTACTGGTGGACATCAATCTGCCGGGCAAAAACGGCATCGAATGCGTGCGCCAGCTCAAGCCGCTCCTGCCGCAGACGCAATTTGTCATGTTGACAGTCTATGAAGACGTCAACCACATCTTCGAGGCGCTGGCGGTGGGGGCGAGCGGCTATCTGCTGAAGCAAACGCCGCGCACGGAACTGCTGGCCGCGCTCAAGGACGTTCATGCCGGCGGTTCACCCATGACCAGCAATATCGCGCGCAAGGTGGTGCAGTCGTTTCAGCATTTTGAGCCGCAAGCGGATGAATCGGCCAACCTTTCGCCCCGCGAACACGAAGTGCTCGAATTGCTGGCGCGCGGCTATCTTTACAAGGAAATTTCCGACAGTTTGAACATCAGCGTGGCAACGGTGAACACCTACATCCGCCGGATCTATGAGAAACTCCATGTCCGTTCGCGGGGACAAGCCGTCGCCAAGCTGGGCCATTTCAACATCCGGCGGTAACGCCAATAACCTCAGAACCAAACCTGAATCGCATGACGAATGTATTATTTAATCCCATCGTCCGGATGGCTTCACCCTTCCTTTTTTGCACGATCCTGACAACCGGCTTCGCCGCGCCCCTGCCCTTTTCCCAATACGACAATCAGGTGGCCTCGTTGCTGGCGCAAATGACGCTCGATGAAAAAATCGGCCAGATGGTTCAGGTGGATTTGTTGGCGATAACCAACAAGGACGACATTCAAACCTATTTTATCGGCTCGGTGCTCAGCGGTGGTGATTCCAAACCGCCGGGCGAAAACAATCCGCAAACGTGGCTGAACACGGTCAACGATCTTCAATCCCATGCGCTCAGGACGCGCCTCAAGATTCCCCTGATTTATGGCATTGACGCCGTGCATGGCCACAATGACGTCATAGGCACGACTATTTTCCCCCACAACATCGGCTTGGGCGCCACGCGCAACCCGAAGCTCGTTGAGCAGGCCGAGGCGGTCACCGCGTCGGAAGTGGCGGGCACGGGCATCCGGTGGGCATTCGGGCCGTGCATCGCAGTCGTCCAGGACGAGCGCTGGGGGCGCACCTATGAAAGCTACGGGCAATCACCGAAACTGGTTTCCGAAATGGCCTTCGCCGCGGTTCAAGGGCTTCAGGGAAAGACCCTCTCGGCGCAGCCAACCTCCGTGCTCTCCTGTGCCAAACATTACCTCGGCGACGGCGGCACGGAAAATGGGATTGACCAGGGCAATACAGTTTGCAGCGAAGCGACGTTGCGAAAGCTGTTCCTGCCGCCCTATCGCGCTGCCGTCAAAGCCGGTGTGGGTTCCATTATGGTTTCCTACAGCAGTTGGAACGGCAGAAAAATGAGCGGCAACAAGTATCTGCTCACCGACGTCCTCAAGGGTGAACTCGGCTTCCGGGGTTTCCTCGTCTCGGATTGGGCGGCCATTGACCAGCTCTCACCGGATTACAAAGCGGACGTCGAACAATCGGTCAACGCCGGTCTGGACATGATTATGATTCCCAACGGACCGGGGAGGACAAACAACTACATCGAATTTATCCGCGATCTCAAAGAACTGGTGGCCGAAGGCAAAGTGCCTCAATCGCGAATTGACGATGCAGTGACGCGCATCCTGCGCGTCAAGTTTCAGATGGGGCTTTTTGAGAATCCGTGGACCGATCCGGCGCTCACGGCGCAAATCGGCTCGCCGGAACACCGGCAGGTCGCGCGCGAATGCGTCCGGCAATCGCTCGTGCTTTTGAAAAACAAGAACCATGCCCTGCCGCTCAGGAAAGATTTGAAACATTTGGCCGTCGTCGGCATTGGCGCGGATGACTTGGGAATTCAGTGCGGCGGCTGGACGATTTCCTGGCAAGGCTCCGGGCAATTGACCACGGGGACAACCATCTTGAAAGCGATTCGCCAGGCTGTTTCACCGGAAACCCAGGTGACCTTTTCTCCCGACGGCAGTGGCATCACCAATGCCGACGCTATCATCGTGGTGGTCGGCGAACATCCCTACGCGGAAATGAGGGGCGACCGGACGAACCTGGATTTATCGGCGGCGGACCAGGCGCTGGTGCAAAACGCCAAAGCTTCCGGCGCGCCGGTAACGACAATTTTGCTTTCCGGCCGGCCCTTGATTTTGGGGCCGGCGCTCGATGCGAGTGACGCATTTATCGCGGCGTGGCTACCCGGCACCGAAGGCGAAGGTGTGGCGGATGTTTTATTCGGGGACGTGCGGCCCACGGGCAAATTGCCCCGCGAATGGCCGCGCAACGATCAACAATTCGCCGTGGACAAGATGATTGGCAAGCCGCTGTTTAAGTTTGGGTATGGGCTGACGTATTAGTCGAGCGGAATGGCGCGGTTTGCCTTCTTCCCCAAAATTGCTGATATGGAAAAAAGAAACTGTATCGGTGCGCGCCAACGAGTATTCTGGAACACCACAATGAAAAGGACTCTCGGCCTGCTCACTTGCGCGCTTTGCCTTTCCGCCGGCGCACAGAAATTTCCGCAACTG
>DATJSQ010000037.1:0-3848 GCA_035503995.1 Verrucomicrobiia bacterium
GAGGTCAGTTCAACAACTGGACCGGCCATCACTGATACAAACTGGCACCATATAGCCGTGACTTACAGTGGCAGCACGGTGGACTTTTATCTGGATGGAAATCTGGCGGACTCGGTTGCCCACAGCGTGACTTTCACATTCACTACCCCGGCGGGCATCGGTTGCTATGCCGACGCCAAGAACCAGGGTTTCCTGGGGTCTCTCGATGAAGTAAGTGTTTATAACCGCGTGCTTACCTCCACGGAAATCCAGGACATTTATTTGGCCGGCAGCGCCGGAAAGTGCTTTACGCCAACGCCGCCGGAAATTACCCAGCAGCCGACAAATGAGACCGTGAAAATTGGCGGGTCTGCCAGTTTCAGTGTGTCCGCCAGCAGCTTGTTGCCGTTGAATTATCAGTGGACGTTTGGCGCAACCGACATTCCGGACGCCACCAATGCCACCTTGACGCTGCACAATGTCCAGTTCACCAATGCCGGTACTTATGCGGTGACGGTGAGCACTCCCTTCACTTCCACCAACAGCTCCAACGCCTTGCTCACGGTGAATGACGTTCTGAATTCCTTTGCCTGGGCGCCGATTCCGTCGCCGCAGTTTGTGAATGCCGCTTTCAACGTTGAGATCCAGGCCCTGGGCACCACGAACGAAGTGTTCACCAATTTCAACGGCGCAGTTTCGCTGGCCTCCACCAATGGCATTCCCATCGCCCCGGTTGCGGCCAATTTCACTGAAGGCGTGTGGACGGGGGCGGTGACGATTTCCCAGCCGATCACCAATTTGGTGATGCTGGCGACCAACAGCGCCGGCCCACGCGGGCTGGCTGATGCCATTAATGTCCTCAACAAACCGGCGTTGGGCTACACCCTTTCGGGCAATTATCTCCTGATGTTCTGGCCGGTGTCGCCGTCGAATTTTGTGCTGGAAACCTCGAGCACCCTTTCGCCGCCGCAATGGGTCCCGGTGGGGATTCCGCCATTGCAAATCGGCGATGAAAATCTGGAGTCCCTTCAGATGAATGGCACGAACCAGTATTTTCTGCTGCAGCTCAATGGGAACTGAGGAAATTTGCGATTTACGATTGACGATTTACGATTGAGAGGGGGACGAAAGTAGCTATGCTATCGATGCGATAGGACGGTCGCGCTATTCAATTTAAAACTAAAAACCTTCACGCTATATCTAACATTTTAGCCGTTCATTTGTCTGATGATTGACGATGATGAATTTTCTTGAGGGAGCAGGGCATTCCAGTATGCTTGCAGACTCATTTGCATGATTAAGCCATCCGCCACTGCCCGTCCGGCAAAGGCCAAAATCCCGCCTATCTTCAAAATCGCGGCATTATTGGCCATCGTATTATGCGCCCTGTTTTATCAGAATTTCGAGTCCGGCATTGTTCTTTTTTCCAATGACGGTCCGTTTGGCCAAATCGTGGCAACGCAGGACCACGTGCCTGCGGCTTTCACCGGATATTGGCAGGACTTAAATTCCATCGGTTCGAATTCAGGCTCCGCCACCTTGAATGTGACTTCGACTATCAAGTTGTTTTGGGAAGGCCTGTTTAAAGGGCCTTTCGGGCCTCTCGGATTTCTAAATACCTACACCCCATTGGCCCTCTTCATTCTGGGCCTTGGCGCGTGGGCGTTTTTCCGCAAACTAAAACTTACGCCGTTGGCGGCGACTCTCGGCGGGCTGGCGATGATGTTGAACTCCCAAATCTTTTCCGGCGCGTGCTGGGGGGTGGCTTCCGACCAAATCGCTTACGGCTTCATCTTTCTGGCGCTGGCGCTCGTCGAGGCCAACGACGACGAATCCTTCCGGCTCGTTTATTGGACGCGTTTCGCGCTGGCCGGGCTTTGCGTGGGCATCAACGTGATGGAAGCGGCGGACGTGGGCGCGTTGAGCAGCGTATTCGTGGCTCTCTACATCCTGTTCAAATCACTCGTCTCTGATGGCGCGCCGGAGGCGGTAAAAATTGGCCGCGGCATCGCGCGCGTGGCGGTGGTGGCCGGCTTTGCCGGCTTCATTGCCATGCAAACCGTTATTTCATTGGTTGGAACGCAAATTCAAGGCGTCGTTGGCATGTCACAAAGCGACAAAGACACGCAGGAACATTGGGACTATGATACGGAGTGGAGCCTGCCCAAGCAGGAAACACTGGGCATCTTCGTGCCCGGCTTGTTCGGTTACCGGATGGACACACCGCTGAATATGATGCCGTGGCTGCAGAGGTTCTATAGCGGCGGCGTTTATTGGGGCGGGATGGGACGCACTCCGGCCATTGACCGGTATTTTGACAGTGGCGGAAAGGACAATCCGCCGACGGGCACGATGCGCTTTGGCTACGGCGGTTATTATTGCGGCATCCTGGTGGCTTTGGCGGCCTTTTGGGCCATCGCGCAGTCGTTTCGCCGGGAAAAATCGCCGTTCAGCGGCGTTCAGAAAAAATTCATCTGGTTCTGGAGCGTGACCATGCTGGTGTCGCTGTTGATCGCTTGGGGACGGTTCGCGCCAATCTTTTACGGCTTGCTCTACCATTACGTTCCGCATTTTTCGGACATGCGGAATCCCGCCAAATTTGTTACTTTCGTTGAGTGGGCCTTCGTCGTGCTGTTTGCGTATGGCATCCACGGCATCAGCCGGCAATTTCTGAAATACTCACCCCCACCTCCTCCGCAACCCGTTCCGGTGAAGGGGAAAGGGAAATCGCCGGCATTCGTGCCGCGAAAATCCGAGGTAGCCGCCTCTCCCTCTTTGGAAGGCGAAGCCGAAGAGACCGGCCCGACGTGGGAGGCGTTTGATCGTATCTGGCTCACCGTGGCCGCAGGCGTATTCGCCATTTGCGTATTTGGCTGGTTGTATTATGCGGCAAGCAAGACGAGCCTGGTCCACTATGTGGAGCTTCGCGGATTCGGGGATGAACAAATGGCGAAGGCGATTGCTTCATTCAGCATCGCGCAGGCGGGTTGGTTTCTGCTCTTCTTTGCCGTCGCGCTGGCATTGCTCGCGGTGGTGCTCAAAGGAGTTTTTAACGGGCCCCGCGCCAATTGGGGAGGTCTGTTGCTGGGGACGTTTTTGGTGATTGACCTGGGGCGCGCCGACCTGCCGTTCATCATTCATTGGAATTATTTTCAGAAATACGAAGTGGGCATGCTCAATCCCATCGTGGATTTCCTGCGCCATAAGCCCTACGAACATCGCGTGGCGCAATGGCCATTTCAGGGGTCACCGGGATATGACAATTTTGCCGAATTGTATTATATCGAATGGGCGCAGCACCTGTTTCCCTATTACGACATCCAATCGCTCGACAAGATACAAATGCCGCGCGAGCCGGTTGATTTGGCGGCCTACGAACAGGCGTTTATGCCGCAAAGCGAGGCGGACCTATTTGTGTATGCCCGTAACTGGCAATTGACCAATACGCGTTACATCCTCGGGCCATACATTCCCGTGGAGGCGTTGAACAGCGGACTGGATCCCGTGCAACACCGTTTTCAAATTGTCCGGCGTTTTTCCATCTCGCTCAAACCCGGCGTCCAGCAATATGACGGGGACACTGCGGAACTGACTGTCGTGGCCGATGACAACGGGCCGCTGGCGTTGTATGACTTCACCGGCGCGTTGCCCCGGGCAAAACTGTACACCGATTGGCAGACCAACACCGCCGCCGAGTTGGAAAATTTCACCACCAACGGTTTAAGCGCGAACGATTTGTATCTTTTTGGCGAAACCGGCACCAATGGCTTTCTGACGCTGAAAAAATTGGCATCACCATCGTTCCATCCCGAACAAACCGTGTTGCTCGATGCGCCGTTGCAGGAGGCGAATCCCGCCCCGACCAATGA
>DATJSQ010000038.1:0-4131 GCA_035503995.1 Verrucomicrobiia bacterium
CAGGTTTCGGAATCCGGCAGCGGGGATCCAATGCGCGATTCTCCCGGAAAAACCTCCATCGGGTCACCGTGGCCGCGTGGATCGGTTGTTTCCCTCGGACCCCCGCCCGGTCCCGCCGCGGAACGCAATTCCCCATCATCCACCAGACGCCAGCGCAGATGCGGCAATTCCCCTTGCGCTCCGTTTTCAATGACAATTTCCGGATGCCGCAGCCGGAACCATAGCGCCAGCCAATCCGCGTAACTCCGGGCGGAAAGCATTTGCCTTGTCGAAATGGCATCGCTTTTCACGCGCGCCAGCTTTTTTTCCGAAATACTGCCGCACAAAATCAGGGTGTCCTGCGCGCGGGTGAGCGCCACGTAGAGCAGCCGCAGTTCCTCACCGCGCAGTTCCCGCCTCTGGTTTCGCCGGCCAAGCCAATAGGAAAGCGACGGGTAACGGCCGCCCGCGTCAGGCGGCTTGACGCGCGGACACAGGCCAAACCGCTCGTCGAAAATAAATTCGCCGCGCAGGTCCTGCTCGTTGAAATTCTTGGAGAGGTCCGCCAGCGCCACGATCGGAAATTCCAGCCCCTTGCTCTGGTGGATGCTCATCAACCGCACGGCATTTTCCTCCGCCACCGGCGCGACGTCCGGCTCCGCCTCGATTTCGCGTTGCGCCTTGATGAACCTCAAGAAGCGGAAAAGTCCCTGCCTTTGAAACTGGTCGAATTGCCCCGCGAAATTCAAAAACCGCCGCACGTTGCCCTGACGCTGCGCGCCCCGCGGACGCGACAACAGCCAGTCGTCGTAGTGCGTCTCCGCGAGAATTTCCTCGAGGCAACCCGATAGGGAAATCAGTCGGGCGATTCTGCGCCAGCGCGCAAATCGTTCGAGGAATTTTTTGGCTTTTTCCCGCGTTTCCTCCGGGAGGGCGGAGGCGGAAGGCGCCCGGTTGAGGGCGAACCAGAATCGTCCCTTCTGCAGCAAACGGATTTGCGCGAGTTCATCCAGCGAACAACCGACGAACGGAGAGCGTAACGCGGCTATCAACGGCACGTCCTGCAGCGGATTGTCCACCAATTGCAGCAGGTTCAATAAATCCGAAATCTCGCTGCTCTCATAAAAACCGCCGCGTTGGACAAGCAGGGGAACGCCCGCCCGCTCGAATTGTCTGGCAAAAATTTCGGCCTTGCCCTTGGGCGCGCGCAGCAGCACGGTCATGTCGCGCCATTCGGCGGCGCGAAACTCTTTTTTCTCCTCATCCCAGATTGCGTGCCGCGAATTTCTCAAATCCACCAGGCGCAGCGCGAGCATTCGCGCCTCCCTTTCCACCTCCTCCAAATCGTCCAGGCCGTCGTCGTCCGATTCCTGCCCGGCGCGATTATTTTTGAAACGCAACAGCCATTCCGTCCGCGGCGGGGGACTTTCCGTCACCGTCAACTGCCGGCGCGTCCCGGGTGAGCCGAATTTCAATCGGGCTTCCTCGTCATACTCCACGCCCCCCGCTTCTTCACGCATCAGCGGTTCAAACAGCGAGTTCACAAAATCCAACAGCGATTCCCGGCTGCGAAAATTTTCCGTCAAGGGGATGGTTTGGCCGTTTTCACCGCGCCACGACCGCGCGTAATTCCGAAAAATTCCCGGGTCCGCCAGCCGGAAACGGTAGATGCTCTGCTTGACGTCGCCGACCAGAAAACGGTTTGCCTCTTTCCCTTCGCGCGCAAGGGCGCCAATAATTTTGTCCTGCGCCGGGTTGATGTCCTGGTATTCATCCACAAAAACGAAACGCAGCTTCTCGCGCCAACGTTTGGCGATGTCCGTCGGCCGCCCGGTCTGGTAATCCCAGAGCAGTTTAAGGGCAAATTGTTCCAAATCATGAAAATCGAGAACGCCGTCCGAGCGTTTGCGCGTGGAAAACAATCCGGCGAATTCCGCCGTCAACTGGAGAAGCGTTTTCACGTGGCCGCGAATCCAGTTCCAATCCTCCGCCAGCGGGTCGGCGGCTTTCGTTGCGGTGAGCGAATTCAAAAATTTCGCATCCGCAAAGAATTCCTTGAGAGGCTCGCGGAGCGACGTGAATTTTTTTGGCGGAAAATTCTCCCGGCCGTCGGCGGCGAGGATTTCATGGAATAATTCCGGGCCGCGAAATTTCCTCAAAATTTCGAGGCACTCGGCGGCCTTGGGATTTTCCCCTTCAAGATTTTCCAGGGCCGGTTGCCATTCGCTCCGCCAGTCGGAAATCGCCTCGCCCAGCCATTGCCGCCATTGGACGGGTTCGGCATTGGAAAAAATTTCGATTTGCCGCGAGAGCCAGTGTTCCGCGTCGGCGCGCGTCTGAATGTGATTGTGCAAACGCCAGACCAACGCGCGGATTTTTTCGTCGCGCCCGCCGCCGTAAGTCCTGATCGTTTCCTGGACGGCCAGGGAGAAATCGTCATCGTTTTCGTAATGTGAATTAAATTGTTCTTCAAGGGTTTCGTTGGCCAGCAGAAGGGTTTGGGCCTCGTCGAGGACGGTCAGTTCCGGATCATGGCCGAGTTGCTGAAAATGCTCGCGCACCAGTTTGAAACAAAAACTGTGGAGCGTGCCAATCGGCGCGGCGTCGAAAAGGGCAAGCGGCGCCGCGGAGCGCGGGTCGTCCGATTCTTCAAGCGCGGCACGCAGGCGGCGTTTCATTTCGGCGGCGGCGGCTTCCGTGAAGGTGACGATGAGGATTTCATCGAGGGAAACGTTTTCTTCGCAAATCAGCGCCAGGCAGCGGGCGATGAGGGTGTGGGTCTTGCCCGCGCCGGCCCCGGCCATGACCAGCACGTTTCCGCGCGCGGCAATGGCCCGCTGTTGCGACGGGGTCAGGAGATTGTCTTTCTGCGACACGATTTCGCTTTCCATCGTAAGACGGAAGGCGTAAATGGTAAACCATCATGTCAGAAGGAATGCGGCTGAAGGACCAGCCGGCGAATGAGCGTCCGCGCGAGCGGCTTGCCGCCCTGGGTGCGGATAGGTTGCACAATGCGGAATTAATCGCCATTTTGCTGCGCACCGGTTTAAAGGGCGCAAACGCCGTCGAGATAGGCAGGCAATTGCTGCAAAAGTTCGGGACACTGAATTCGCTGGCCAAGGCGTCCGTGGTGGAGCTGCAAAAAGTCCGGGGCATTGGACGCGACAAGGCGGTGACGCTGGTGGCCGCGTTTGCGCTTGGGCAAAAAATGGCGGTGGAGCTTCAAATGGAATCGCCGGTGTTGGACAATCCCGAAAATGTCGTTGCCTTGCTCCGCGCCAAAATCCTCGGAAAGACCGTTGAAACGCTTCAGGTACTGATGCTCAACACGCGGCATCGGTTGATCCAGGTGGACGACGCCATCAGCGGCACGATTGACACGCTGCTGGTGCATCCGCGCGAAGTGTTTCAAAAAGCCATTGCCGCCAACGCCGCGGCGGTGGTGTTGGCGCACAATCATCCCAGCGGCGATCCCTCGCCGAGCGAAGCGGACATCAAGGTGACCCGCGATTTGATTCGGGCGGGCCAGTTGTTGAAAATCGAAGTGTTGGACCATGTCATCATTGGCCACGCCACGCCGGACCGCCCGAAGGACTACGCGTCGCTGCGCGAACTGGGGTATTTTGCAATGTAACGGGTTACCGGGCACCAATTCGATTTTTCGAAATGCCGGGGAAACGGCCCTTTATTGATTTCATGAACCCTGTATCGTCAGCGGTTTCGGCGCAGTCCGGGAACCCGTCGTCGTTCCACTGGGCAGGTCACGCGCCACTTCTCTTGACCCGCCGGCCTGAAATACTTTGTCACATCTTCCGCTGTTCGACCACTGATGCGACGATATGATGACAACCAGAATGACACCAGCGGCTGTGAGCGGGGACGCGGAATTGGTCAACGCCAGCCTTGCGGGCAATCGTGAGGCTTTCGGGCAGATTGTTGCGCGCTATCAGTCGCTCGTTTGCTCGCTGGCTTACAGCGCCACGGGCAGTTTGAGCCAGAGCGAGGACCTGGCGCAGGAAACGTTTCTCGCCGCGTGGAAACACCTCGCCGACTTGCGCGAACCGGCGAAGCTCCGCGCCTGGCTTTGTGGCATCGCGCGAAACCTGGTCAATAATTTCCTGCGCGCCCGGGGACGGGAGCCCAGCCAGCGCG
>DATJSQ010000039.1:0-26827 GCA_035503995.1 Verrucomicrobiia bacterium
ATCACCGTGCTCGTCAATGGCGTCTTACAAAATACGATCACCGGCACGTCCACCAACTCCGGAACGATTGGATTGCAAGCCGAGGGCCAACTCGTCGAATTTCGGAACCTCTATATCGAACCGCTGCCGGCAAATTAAGTCCGCGGAAGATGAACCGGCCGACGTTATTCTATTTTCGCGTCCATCGTCACCTTGGCATTCAACAACCGTGAAATTGGACAGCCGGCCTTCGCGGCGTTTGCCACTCCCATAACCTTGTCCTTGTCAGCGCCGGGAACCCGTGCCGTCACCTCCAGATGAGATTCCGTCACCGTGGGACCGCCGGACAGCAATTCCAACGTGACGGTTGCCGTGGCGTAAATCGCCTCAGGCACAAGGCCCGCTTTGCCAAGTTCGGCGGAAAACGCCATCGCGAAGCAGCCCGCATGTGCCGCGGCAATAAGTTCCTCCGGGTTCGTGCCGACGCCATTTTCGAACCGGGTGCTGAATGAATATTGGGTGTCTTTGAGCACGCCGCTATCGCTCGTGAGATTGCCTTTGCCGGTTTTCAAGTCGCCACGCCAAACTGCCGATGCTTTTCGTTTCATAAACTCCTTTCGATTGCCGGAAACGTGAATTCGTTCCGGCGCCGGAGACAATAACGCATTTTGAAACGGTTTTCCACCCTCGGTTTTTGACTCGCCGCGGGCAATTCTGGCAATTCATGCGCTCAACAGGCCGTTAATACGTCCGCCCTTTGGCTGAAACCGGGCAAAACCCGGTCCGCGTCACCCCGCTGCCATTTTTGAACCGGCGGTCATTCGACAAATTCCTGCATCCACCATAAAATCCTGTTGTGACGATCTTGCAAATCACCGGAATGACCTGCGGCAATTGTGCGCGGCACGTCACGGATGCGCTCCAGTCGGTGCCTGAGGTTCGTAGCGCCACGGTTTCACTCCAAAACGCCAGCGCGGTCGTTCAGTGGAATTCCGGCGCCACGGATAATCCACCCGCCTTGATCGTCGCCGTGAAAAATGCCGGCTACGATGCGACGGAAATTCACAATGATTCGCGCGCGTCCTATGATTCAGCCCCGAAAAACTGGCGGATTGGCCTGGTCTTCGGCGTTGTGGTCACGGTCTTTTTGATGGCGGGCGAATGGGTGTTCCGGCTCGGGATGATTGGATGGTTCGCGTGGGTGGCCTTTGCCCTGGCTGGCGTGGTGCAGGTTTTTTCCGGCGCGCCGTTTTATCGCGGCGCGTGGCGGCAGCTTAAACTCGGCCGTTCCAATATGGACACCCTGGTGGCACTCGGTTCGAGCACCGCTTTCGGTTACAGCGCCTGGGCGCTTTGGAGCGGCACCGGCGGCCATTTGTATTTCATGGAGGCGGCGGCCATTATTACGATCATCAGCGGCGGTCATTGGATCGAGTCCCGCGTGACCGACCAAGCCGGTCAGGCGCTAAAGTCGCTCATCCAACTCGCGCCGCAAACGGCGAGGAAAATCCAAAAAATGGAAATCAAATCCTTCGACATCAGAACGGTTTCGTTTTTCGATGCGCCGCACGCCTCGCCCGCCTCGGAGATCGAAGTCCCGGTTTCCATCCTGCAGACCGGCGATGAAATTGTTTTGCGGCCGGGCGATGGTGTGCCGGTGGACGGCGTTGTGCTTGAAGGCGAATCGGCGGTTGACGAATCGTCTCTCACCGGCGAATCCGTTCCCGTGGAAAAAAAATACGGCGCGGAGCTTTTTGCCGGCACCACCAATCTAAATGGCCGTCTCGTCATGCGCGTCACCGGGATTGGCGAACAGACGGCCCTGGCCCATGTCATTGCCGCCGTGCAACGGGCCCAAACCAGCCGCGCCAATATCCAACGACTTGGGGACCGCGTCAGCAGCGTGTTTGTGCCGGTCGTCGTCGCCGTCGCCATCGCTGCCGGTCTCTGGTGGGGGCTGGCTCCCGAATCGGCGGGAACCGTTCATCACCGGCTGGCGCAATTTTTGTGGCATGGCCAGGCCCCGGTCGGCGCCGCCGCCGGATTCATCGTCGCCGCGTCGGTTTTAATCATTGCCTGCCCCTGCGCCATGGGCCTGGCGACCCCCGCCGCAATCATGGCTGGCACCAATGCCGCCGCCCG
Organism: Verrucomicrobiia bacterium; assembly: GCA_035503995.1. Taxonomy (GTDB): domain Bacteria; phylum Verrucomicrobiota; class Verrucomicrobiia; order Limisphaerales; family UBA11358; genus UBA11358. The sequence continues at coordinate 2,122 of DATJSQ010000039.1, forward strand.
GCGCGGCATTCTTGTTCGCGACGCGGTGGCGCTCGAAAAAGCCGGGAAAATTTCGGCGATCATCTTTGACAAAACGGGCACGCTGACCTTTGGCAAACCGGAAGTGGCGGAATCTTTGGAATTTAATGGCGATAAAGCCGCCCTCCAAAATCTTGCCGCTTCGTTGGCGGGAAATTCCACGCACCCGGTGAGCCAGGCAATTGCAAAAATTCCCGGCCATAAAATTGCCCTCCACCAATGGCGGGAAATTCGCGGGTGCGGTATTCAAGCCCAGGACGGCGGCCCGCACACCCCCATCTACCGCCTCGGCTCATTGCGCTGGATACGTGAGAATGGCGCGGATGTGGCGCCGGCCGAAAAATTTATATCCGATTGGTCCAGTCGGGGCGCGACCATTGCCGGCCTGGCCAAAGGCACGATGTTGCTGGGCCTTTTTGCGGTGCGCGATTCCATCAAACCCGGCGCCCCGGCGATTGTGGAAGGCCTCCGGCGTCAGGGACTGAAAGTTTATCTGGTCACCGGCGACAATGCGCAAACTGCCGCTGCCATCGCCCGACAGGCCGGCATTGCATCGGAGAATGCCCTGGCCGAAGCGCACCCGGAACAAAAGGCGGATTTTGTGAAAAAATTGCAGTCGCAAGGCGAACGCGTCGCGTTTGTCGGCGACGGCATCAATGACGCGCCGGCCCTCACCCAGGCGGACCTGGGAATCGCAGTGAGCCGCGCCAGCGACATCGCGCGCGAAGCAGCGGACATGATTTTGCTCAAATCGAAAATCGCCGGCGTTCCTGAAGCTCTCGGTCTGGCACGCGCGACGTTACGGACGATTAAACAAAATCTGTTCTGGGCATTCTTTTACAACGCGGTCGGCGTGCCGCTCGCGGCGATGGGCTTTGTCAGCCCCGTCTTGTGCGCGGCGGCGATGGGGTTGTCTGACTTGATTGTCATCGGCAATGCGCTGCGGCTTCTGCGATGGCGCCGATGACGACAGCGAAAAACACAAAATTGAATTGCCTCCGCCCCGCGACTGGAGCAATTTACTCCGTCTCATGCCAAAGAAAATTTTAGTCGCGGGCGCGGGCGGATTCATCGGCGGTCACCTCGTGGCCGAATTGCTGCGCCATGGCCATCAAGACATCCGCGCTGTGGACATCAAACCCTTTAAAGAATGGTATCAGAGATTTCCCCGGGTTGAAAACATCCGCGCAGATTTGCAATTGAAGAAAAATTGCGATCGGGCGGCCGAAGGCAGGGAGCACATTTACAATCTGGCTGCTGACATGGGCGGGATGGGCTTTATTGAATTAAACCGCGGCCTTTGCATGTTGAGCGTGCTCATCAACACGCATTTGCTCATGGCCGCGCGCGAGGCCGGCGCGAATCGGTATTTTTACGCCTCGTCCGCCTGCGTTTATGCCGCGGACAAACAAACCGATCCCAAAATCACCGGCTTGCGGGAGGCCGATGCGTATCCGGCCCAGCCCGAAGACGGCTACGGTTGGGAAAAGCTTTTCAGCGAGCGCATGTGCCGCCATTTCACCGAGGATTTCAAACTCACAACACGCGTGGCGCGCTTCCACAACGTCTATGGCCCGCGGGGCACTTATGACGGTGGACGCGAGAAGGCGCCCGCGGCGATTTGCCGGAAAGTGATTGAAGCGAAACTCTCTGGCAAACATGAAATTGAAATCTGGGGCGACGGCCATCAGACGCGCAGCTTCATGTACATTGACGACTGCATCACCGGCATCGAAAAGATTTTTCACAGCGCCAAGGTGACGTTTCCCATCAATCTCGGCAGCGCGGAAAAGGTGAGCATCAATCAACTGGTGGACATCGTCGAAGACATTGCCGGAATCAGATTGAAACGGAAATACAAACTGGACGCGCCCAAGGGCGTCAACGGCCGCAACAGCGATAACGCTCTCATCAAGAAGACGCTTGGCTGGGAGCCGGCCCTGCCGTTGCGCAACGGCATGGAAAAAACCTACGCGTGGATTTACGACGAAATAAAAAAGCGGAAGTGACCTTTCGTTTTCGCGGTCATCTGGCCGCCGGTTTTATCCTTTGAACGGCCAGGAATTTCTCAATTCGCGCAACGGCTTCCTCCTCGCTGATTTTCCGGATGCAGAACGGCTCGGGGAAACGGCAATAGTCTGAACATGGCAAATAGGGACAGGCCTTCCCTCCAATCCATTCCGCGCGCGGATGCAGCGGCGCGAACCATTCGGGGAGTTGCGGGCCAAAGAGGGTGAAGGTCGGAACCCCGCAAAATGCCGCCAGATGGCCGGGGCCGGAATCATTGCCGATGAAGGCGGCGGCACGGTCCGTCAACTCAATCAGTTCCCCCACCGTCGCCGGCGTGGCCACGTTTTTTTCCCCGGCGCGCAACCACCAGTCGCGTTGCACGGTATCACAGGCGATTTGCACCAGAAAACCACTTTGCCGCAAATGCCCCGCAAGACCCTGGTAACATTCCAATGGCCAAACCCGCACCATTTGCGCCGCGCCGGAATGAATCAAAACCGTTTCGCCATTTCGCGCGGCAACGGGAATCAAAATTTGTTCGCGCGGCGGCAATTCCATCTTCAAGGCGCGGGCAATGGCCCGCCACGATTCGTAGCGATGCGCATCCGGCGATGGACGCGCCAGGGCGTCGGTTAAAAAAATTCCGCTGTGCATCCGGGGAAAGCCAATTCTTCTTTTTACGCCGAAAAGATAGAGCGATAAATGGTCGCGCGGGTCCCAGCGGGCGGAAATCCCGGCGTCAAAGTGCGCCGCCGCCAGTTGCCCGCGCAACCCGATTATTTCGCGCAGCGGCCACCGCCAAATCCGGTATTTGTTTTCGAAGGCGGTCCACGGTGCGACGAATGGGACCACGCGGACCCCCGGCCAGAGGCGGCGCTGCAAGTCCAGCGCATAGGACTTGGCCAGCAGGGTCACCTCAAATTGCGCGGCGGCGGCGCGGAGAAACGGCGTGGCGATGACCAGGTCGCCCAACCCCCACAATTCCACGATGAGCAATTTGGGCTTCAAAACACCGGCCCGCGCAAAACCCCGGTCGCGGAGTTTTGACAATTGTTTTTGATGATCACTTCGTGCCGGAATTTGTCATAAAAATATCGCCACTCAATCAAATAAATGCGGGCGCCGCTCCAAAACGTCCTCGCAAGAAACCGCCTTCTGCCGCACAATAAACTAAATGATTGCAGCGGTCGAAAACCAACCCGTCGGCGGCGATTTGATTTCCCAGGTCGGGGAAGTGTTTTCGCCGAACGGCATTTTGTCTCGGGCGAAAAATTTTGAATTTCGCCCGCAACAGCAGCAAATGGCCGTCGCGGTGGCCCGGGCGTTGCAAAGCCGCGGGCATCTGGCCGTCGAAGCCGGCACCGGCGTCGGCAAATCGCTTGCCTATTTGATTCCCGCAATCCTTTTTGCGATTGCCCACAATAAAAAGGCCGTCATTTCCACGCACACCATCAATTTGCAGGAGCAGCTGGTCGAGAAGGACCTTCCGATGCTGGCCAACTTGCTCGGCACTCTCCCCACGCCGGTCAAATTCAATTTTGCCATGCTCAAAGGCCGCGCCAATTATCTTTGCACCCGCCGCTTGCAGAAGGCCATGCAGCTCAGCGGCAACCTTTTCACCTCTTCCGAGGCCCGGGAATTGAGTCGCATCTACGAATGGTCGAAAACAACAAAGGACGGCAGCCTTTCTGATTTTGCTGTCGAGCCAGACGCCAAGGTTTGGGCACAGGTTTGCTCCGAGCGCGGGCTGTGTTCACCAAAAATTTGCGGGTACCCGTCTGAGTTCGCCAAAGACCACGGCGTTTGCTTCTTTCAGCGGGCCCGCAGAAAAATCCTTTCCTCTGACGTTTTGGTTCTGAATCACACGCTGTTTTTCACGTTGTTGGGCACCGTTGACGAAGAACAGGAAGGGGGCATCCTCTTCAAAAATGATTTTGTCATCTTTGACGAGGCGCATACGGTCGAGCAGGTCGCGTCCCGGCATATCGGCTTGAGCGTTTCCAGCGGGCAAGTTCGCTATTCCCTGAACCGCCTTTGGAATCCGCGGGCGCAAAAGGGCCTTTTGGGCGCCCTGCGCAAAGGGACCGCCGTGAATCTGGTGGTCGAGATTCTGGAGGAAGCCGATAAATTTTTTGAGCAGGTCGAAGCAGCCTGCGAAGAAATCCAAAACTCCGCCGGCCAAACCCGGTTCGCCGGAAACGAGAATGAGCGCCGACGCTCCTGGACCGAATTGCGCATCCGCCGCCCCGAACTGGTGCCGGACAATGTGACCCTCCCCATCCAGCGGCTCCGCGAAGCGGTCAGCGAACTCATCAAGCTCAGCGATGACAAGGACCTCGGGCAGGAATTGATTGAATGCAACCGGCGGCTGGCGGAATTGCGCGACGAAGTGGCGATGTTTTTGAATCAAGGCGCGCACCAACACGTTTATTGGGTGGAACGCGGCGGCAAGGCCCATAAAAATGTTTCACTCAACGCCGCCCCGATTGATGTCGCGGATTTTTTGCGCCGACGGCTTTTTGAAAGTGACACCTCCATCATTATGACGAGCGCCACCTTGGCCGTCCGGAATTCGGAAGGTGGACCCCGCGAGGAAATCCGGACAAATAAATCCGGGGCCATGGGCCGCCATTCGGAATTCCGCCTCCCCCAGTCTCCGTTGGCCTATTTCGCCAGGCGCGTCGGCGCTGAATCCGCCGTTCAATTGCAAGTTGGCACACCTTTCGATTACCAGCGCCAGATGAAACTCTTCGTCGCCAAAAAAATGCCCGACCCGCGCGAAGCCGGTTATCGCGACGCCCTGGTCCGTGGGATCGAGCGTTTCGTGACGATGACGCACGGTAAAGCGTTCGTGCTCTTTACCAATTTCAGACTCATGCAGGAAATCGGCGAGGCGATGCAGCCGTTTTTTGACAGGCTCGGCGTCGCCTCCTTCGTGCAGGGCACGGGCACGCCGCGCTCCACCATGCTGGAGAAATTCAAGGACGATGTGGATTCGGTGCTCTTGGGCACGGATAGCTTTTGGCAGGGCGTGGATGTGCCCGGCGAGGCGCTGTCAAATGTCATCATCACGCGATTGCCGTTTGCCGTGCCCGATCATCCATTGATCGAGGCGCGCGTCGAAGCAATCGAGGCCCGCGGCGGCAACTCCTTCAACGAGTTCTCCCTGCCGGAAGCCATTTTGAAATTCCGCCAGGGCGTCGGGCGCTTGATTCGCACCAAAACCGACACCGGCATCGTGGCAGTTTTGGACAACCGGATTTTGACCAGGCAGTATGGCCAGGCGTTTCTCGATGCCTTGCCGAAATGTCCCGTCGAGATTGTTTGAATCATTTATTTCTTCGCTTTCCGCGCCGGCAATTTTTACAATCCAGGCATGGTTCACGTTGGCATCGGTTACGACGTTCATGCCCTGGTCCCTGGACGGAAACTCATCCTCGGCGGCGTGGAAATCCCCCATACCCGGGGCCTCGAAGGCCATTCAGACGCCGACGCGCTCATGCACGCGATCTGCGATGCGTTGCTCGGCGCGCTGGGCGAGCCGGACATTGGCCATTTCTTTCCCAATACCGACCCGCGCTGGAAAAATGCGCCCAGCAGGATTTTTCTCGAAGAGGCCGCCCGGCAGATTGCCCTGCGAAATGGCCGCTTGGTCAACGTGGACGCGACCATCCTTGCCCAGGAACCGAAAATTTATCCGCATGTCGGTGAAATGAAATTGCGCATCGCCGGGGCCTTGAACATTAATTTCGCGCGCATCGGAATCAAAGCGACGACGAACGAAAAATTGGGCTTCATCGGGCGCGAGGAAGGAATTGCCGCCATGGCGGTGGCCAGTCTCGATTTACCCTGATGCCAAAAGCTGAAATCAGTTGGAAGCGGGTCACTGAAGAAGGCGTGAAATTGCAGGTCTATGCCCGGCATATTGGACGCGACTGGAAATTTTTCCAACGCGAAAAACGATTTGAGGTCTGGCAGCCGGTCCACGAACCGCCGCTTGAAGACTGGCTGGAGCTGCTGGACGCCGTGCAACGAATGATTCCGCGCCGGCGTTATCAACCGGATGATGAACAAGACCTGCGAAGGCAAATTCTGGAGCGGTTTCCGGAGGCAAAGATATGACATTCCCCGGTTGATTTTACCCAAAAGAAGATTAAGATTTACGAACGTATGCCAAAAAGAATCAGGATTCCGACACCGCTCCGCAAGCTCACGAACAACGAAGAGTTGGTGGAAGTGAACGCGCCGACGGTTGGCGAGGCCATCGCCGAATTGCAATCGCGCTTTCCGGGCATTGCCGAGCGGTTGGTGGATGAAAAAGGCGAAGTGCGCCGTTTCGTCAACGTCTATGTCAACGAGGAAGACATCCGCTTCCTTAAAAACCGCGAAACTCCACTGAAAGACGGTGACGAAGTCAGCATCATCCCCGCAATTGCGGGGGGTTGAAGCGCGGACCCGTCGTAAAGTGTCATCATAATTTCTTTCTTCATGCCAAAAACTTCCGCTAAAAAATTGCCGGTGACGAAACCAACCAGCCCCACTCAACAAAGATTGTGGCTGATGTATCCGCCGCGCCTCATCAAAAAACCGTTTATCTGGGAAGTCGGCCGCAAATTCAAAGTCATCACCAATATCCGCCAGGCCAGCGTGACGGACGAAATCGGGATTGTTTGCCTGGAATTGGACGGCAAACGCGATGAAATCAAGGCGGCGATTAAGTGGCTGGAAAAAAGCGGCGTGAACGTTGAACCCGTGGAAATCAGCGTGATCGAGAGCTGACGCGAAATTTAATTTCAAGGAGCGCGGATGTTTCCGCGCCTTTTTTGTTTCAAACGACTGGTGAGGGGCCTAAGGTCGGGGCAGTCCAGGCATTTAACAAATCAGGGTTATGATGCCGATTAAAATTGAATGTGGATGCGGCCAACATTATGCCTTTGATGTTGAGCCGGCAAACGGGCGGATGCCTTCACCCGTCGCCTGCCCCGCCTGCGGCGCTGATGGCACGTCCATCGCCAATGAAATTATTGCCGGCTGGCTCGCCCAACCTGTCATTGCCGCAGCGGCAAGTCCGACTACGCTGCGCGTCACGGTGTCTTCAGGTCCTGTTACGCCCGCCGCGGTCAGGCGCAACGTTCTTCCGGGTCAGGTGAGCCGGACCCAGGCGGAAACCGAAGCAAAGGCGAAAGCGCTATGGGGTGATTCTCAAGAGGAGGTGACCAAATATCTAATGATGCAAGGCTTCAGCTTTCAAGAAGCGTCAGAAGTGGCGCAAGCGGCGTTCAAGGAACGGGCCGCCGCAGTCAGGGCCGACGGCATCCACAAGATTTTCAAAGGGCTGGGGCTGATGTGTGTGCCGGTGGCGGCTCTTATTCTTTTTCTGAGCATCCGCGTTGTTCCCATCAAACTCATGGCGATAGCCGTCGCCGTGGGTTTATGGGGCGTTTGGCTGGCGATCAGCGGGTTACTGATGGCGCTCGCGCCCAAATCTGAAAAAGGCGACATCAACGACAAATAATCGCCGCCTCATTATTTCGCGTGGCGCTTTTTGACCCTGAGCTGCGTGGTTGCGTGGGCGAGCGCTGCTTGAACCTGCGCCGCTTCTTCGTCGCTGATTTTTTGGGACAACCGCGCCTCAGCCTTCCGGCGGGCTTCCTCGGTCCGCGCTTCGTCAATGTCGTCGGCGGCAATCGCCATGTCGGTCAAAATCGAAACGCGTTCGCCAGTGACTTGCACAAATCCGTCGCCGACGGCGAGAAAAATGTTTTCGTTGTTCTTGCGCGCAATAATCTCGCCGGCAACCAGTTGCGTCATCAACGGCATGTGTTGCGGCAAAATGCCCATTTCGCCGTCGCTGCCGGTCAGCGTGACCATGTCCACGTCGTCGGAAAAAATCTTCGCTTCCGGCGTGACAATTTCGAGTTTTAAGGTTCTAGACATTGAAAAACCGCCCTCTTAATCAATCACGCTTCCTTGATTTCCTCAATTCCGCCCTTCATGTAAAAATTCTGCTCGCCGACCTCGTCATGCTTGCCTTCGAGAATTTCCTTGAAACCGCGAACGGTCTCGGCCACCGGGACCTGCTTGCCGGGGCGCCCGGTGAAAACCTCCGCCACCGAGAACGGCTGGCTCAGAAACCGCTGAATCTTTCGCGCGCGATAAACCGTCAGTTTGTCGTCGGGCGACAGTTCGTCCATGCCCAAAATCGCGATGATATCCTGCAAATCCTTGTAACGTTGCAGGACTTTTTGCACGCCCCGCGCCACGTCATAATGTTCCTGGCCCACGATTTCAGGCGCCAGCGCGCGGGAGTTTGAAGCGAGAGGATCCACGGCCGGATAAATGCCCAATTCGGCGATGGACCGTTCCAGCACAATCGTGGCATCCAAATGCGCAAACGTCGTCGCCGGCGCCGGGTCCGTCAAGTCGTCAGCGGGAACATAGACCGCCTGGAAGGAAGTGATGGAACCTTTCCGGGTGGACGTGATGCGTTCCTGCAGATCGCCCATCTCGGCGGCGAGGGTTGGCTGATAACCCACCGCGCTCGGCGTGCGGCCCAGCAGGGCGGACACCTCGGAACCGGCCTGCGAAAAACGAAAAATGTTGTCAATGAACAACAGCACGTCCTGGTTTTTCTCATCGCGAAAATATTCCGTGACGGCCAGAGCCGAGAGCGCCACACGGAGCCGCGCCCCGGGCGGCTCGTTCATCTGCCCGTAAACCAGGCCGATTTTCGATCCTGGGGCGATGATCGGCAAACCGTGCTCATTCTTCTTTGGATGCCCTTGTGCGTCCTTCTCAACCTTGATGACGCCCGCTTCGATCATTTCGTTGTAAAGATCGTTGCCTTCGCGGGTGCGTTCGCCGACCCCCGCGAACATGGAGATGCCGCCATGCAGTTTGGCGATGTTATTGATAAGTTCCATGATGACGACCGTCTTGCCGACGCCTGCGCCGCCGAACGCGCCAACTTTGCCGCCCTTCAAGAATGGGCAAATCAGGTCAATGACCTTGATGCCGGTGGTCAGGATTTGCGGAGATGTGGATTGGTCCACCAGCGCGGGCGCCGGACGGTGAATGGGATTGAATTTGTCCGCCTTGACCGGCCCCTGCTCATCCACGGGATCGCCGACGACGTTGAAGACGCGGCCCATGACCGCTTCGCCGACGGGCATGGAAATCGCCGCGCCGGTGTCGGTGACTTCATAGCCGCGCTTCATGCCCTCGGTTGCGCCCATGCAAACGCAACGCACCCAGTTGTCGCCCAAGTGCTGGCTGACTTCAAGGGTCTGTTTGGCTTTGCCGCCGCCGGGCAGGTTGAACTCGACGGTAAGCGCGTTGTAAATGGCCGGTAGTGGCGGGGAAAATTCCACGTCCACGACCGGGCCGATGATTTGAACGATTTTGCCTTTGCTCATGTGCTTTAAAAATGGGTCTTTAAAATGGTTATCCAACGGCCATTTGCGCGCTGGCGATTTCCAGCAATTCTTTGGTAATGTTCGACTGGCGCAGTTTGTTGTATTCGAGCGTCAAATCCTTGATGATCTGTTTCGCGTTGTCCGTGGCGTTTTTCATGGCGACCATGCGCGCGCTGTGCTCCGATGCCTTGGTTTCCAGCAATATCTGGTGGACCTGAAAATTCAAACAATGCGGCAGCAATGCGCCCAGCACGGTTTTTTCGTCCGGCTCAAACTCATAAATATCCACGCCCGCCACACCCGCCGGGGCCAACGGCTCGGCCGGAACATTGATGCCGGCAGTAACCGGCTTGATTTCGCCAATCGGCAAAAAGGGAATGACTTTCGGTTGCTGCACCAGGGTGGAAACAAAATTGGCGAACAATATATCCACGGCATCCACCTCGTGCTTCAAAAACAAGTCCTGCGCGAATTTTGAAATGGCCCGCGCTTCGGCAAAACCGGGCGAGTCTTTATAAGCAAACTCCGCGGCCAATTGGCGTTTGGTGCGGGCGATAAACTGCGCGCCCTTCTTTCCCGCGCAAATGAACACCGTCGTGTTCTTGTCGAATTTGACCGCTTCCCGCGCGAGATTGCTGTTCAAGCCGCCGCACAAACCGCGGTCGGTGCTGACCAAAATGATGCCGCGCTTCCTCACCGGCCGCCCTTTCATCAGCGGATGTTTGAACCAGATGATCCGTGGCGCGGCTTCGCCGAGAATCTGGTTCATGAGATCCGCATAAGGCCGCGCGATAAGCGCGGCTTGCTGCGCCTTGCGCATTTTGGCCGCCGCCACCATTTGCATCGCCTTGGTGATTTGGGCGGTGTTCCTGACCGACTTGATTCGCCGGCGTATGTCGCGCGTACTCGGCATGAAAAATTATAAACGTTTTTGGGCCTTTATCAGGTGCGGCGGCGCCGTTTTGGTCTGGTCGTTGGGCATGGTTAGTGGTAGGTCGGCTTGAATTCCGTCACCGCCGCTTTCAATTCCGCCGCCAAGGGGTCGCTGATTGCCTTGTCGTTGCGAATCCGCGCGAGCAATTCGGCCTTGCGAGTGGCCAGAAAATCCGTGAGCTTCGCCTGAAAATCCTTCACCCGGTCCACCGGAACGTCGTCGAGAAAATTATTTTGCACCGTCCACAAAACCGCCGCCTGCACTTCCACCGGCATTGGGTTGTATTGAATCTGTTTGAATAACTCAACGATGCGTTTGCCGCGTTCCAGCAGGGCCTGCGTTTTCGCGTCGAGGTCGGACCCAAATTGCGCGAACGCTGCCAACTCGCGGAATTGGGCCAAATCGCCTTTGATACGGCCGGCGACCTGTTTCATCGCCTTGACCTGCGCCGCGGACCCCACGCGCGAAACGGACAAACCCACGGAAATCGCCGGACGCACCCCCTGGTAAAACAAATCCGTTTCCAGATAAATCTGCCCATCCGTGATGGAAATAACGTTCGTCGGAATATACGCCGAAACGTCACCCGCCTGCGTCTCGATGATCGGCAGCGCGGTGAGCGATCCGTTGCCATATTTTTCCGCGACACGCGCGCTGCGTTCAAGCAAACGGCTGTGCAGATAAAATACGTCGCCCGGATAGGCTTCGCGGCCGGAAGGGCGCTTCAGCACGAGGGAAACCTGGCGATACGCCACCGCGTGCTTGGATAGGTCATCGAAAATAATGAGCGCATCCATGCCATTATCCATGAACCATTCGCCAATCGCCGCCCCGGCGAACGGCGCCAGGTATTGGTTCGTGGCGGAATCCGAAGCCGCCGCCACCACCACGATGGTGTAGGGCAGCGAGCCGGTCTTTTCCAAAATGTCCAGCACCCGCGCAACGTTCGATTGCTTTTGACCGATGGCGACATAGATGTTGTAAATCGGACGGAAATCCTTCTCGCCGCCGGCTTCGGCCGCCTTGTTGATGCGCGCCTGGTTAATCATCGTATCCACGCCAATCGTCGTCTTCCCCGTTGAACGGTCGCCGATGATCAATTCGCGCTGCCCACGGCCGATGGGAATCATGGCATCAATCGCCATGATGCCCGTCTGCACCGGCTGGCTGACCGGCTTGCGCTTGACAATGCCGGGCGCGATTTTTTCAACCGGGTAAAAAATGTCGCTCTTGATCGGCCCCTTGCCGTCGAGCGGCAGGCCCAGCGAATCAACCACGCGACCCAGCAACCCGCGTCCCACAGGCACCTGCAACAGTTTGCCAGTCGTGCGGACTTCGCTGCCCTCCTTGATTTTCGTATAATCACCCAAAATAATCGCGCCAACCTCGGTTTCTTCCAGATTGAGCGCGATCCCCGTGACGCCGTTGCCGAAATCGAGCATCTCGTTAAGCATCGTGTCGGTCAACCCTTCAATCCTGGCCACACCGTCGCCGATTTCGCGGACGGTGCCGACATTCTGTTTGGCAGTGGCGATTTTCGCGCCCGTGATTTGCGCTTCAATTTCCTGCAATAGGTTGCTCATAAAATTTCGCTAAAAACTTTCCTCCAATTTTTCCAAACGCGTTTTAACGCTGCCGTCATAAAGATCGCTTCCCACCTGGACCCGCAAGCCGCCGATCAGCGCCGGATTCTGCGCGAACGAAATGTTCACCCCGTTGCCGTATTTGCTCTTGATTTGGCCGGCGACATCGTTTTGCAAGTCGCCGGGCAACAGGGTCGCGCTTTCAACCCGGGCCGTCCGCTGTTCCAAATCCAACTTCACCAGCCGCTGCAACCGTGCCAGGAGATCCATGTAACCCCGGGGCTTTCGCGATAGCAGCAGGGCCACGGCCTGACAGACGCGGCTCTCGTCCAACACGCCGTTCACCCGGCAACCGCGAAACAGTTCGCGGGCTTCGCGCAATGCCAGTTTGGAAATTTTCATGCCGTGGGTTGGTGGAATTTCGGATTCGGGACGCGTCAGGCGGCCAATTGCCTTTCCGTTTCCTCCGCCAGGCGGCGCTGGTCTTCCGGCGTTAAAATTTTTCCGGTCACCGTCGTCGTCGTTTGCACCACGAGCCGTCCCACTTCGCGTTTCAACTCGCCGAGCATCTGCAAACGTTCCTGCGCCGCGGCTGCGCGCGCCTTGGTGACGATTTGCTCCGCGGCAGCGACGGCTTTTTGCGTCTCCTGTTCGCGCACACGGGCCGCGGCTTGGCGCGCCTCCTCAATCAGCTTATTGGCCCTGTCGCCGGCGTCGGTCAGGATTTTTTGCCGTTCGGCCTCGGTGCGTGCCACATCCGCCTTGATCCTTTCGGCGGTGGCCAGGGATTCAGCGATCTTGTCGCGGCGCGCCTGCAGCATCCTGAAAATTGGCCCGTAGGCAAACTTCCACAAGACAAAAAAGACGATTGAGAAGCTGATCAACTGCGTGATTAGCGATCTCCAATCAATTCCAAGTTCGCTCATAACGGTATTTATTTGACGGCAAACCAGGCGATGACGGCCCAGCCTTCGGCCAGGGCCATGCCGACAAACATCCACAATAGGATGCGTCCCATCATGCCGGGATTGCGGCTCATCGCAATGAGCGCGCCCGCCGTTGCACAACCGATGCCGATGGACGCGCCAGCCATCGCCACACCGGTCTTGATATCGGTGTTGATGAGCAAGTTTTGCGCTATATCTGCTGCTAGCATATTATTTCCTTCCAGTTTGTTTTTGTTGTTCTCGCGGCCGCCTTTCTTCATGCGACCGCAAATTTAAAAATTTTAATGGCTGGCCTCCTCCTCATGCGTGCACATCGTGCCCACAAAGGCAACGACCAGCAACCCGAATACGAACCCCTGTACCGCGCAAACAAACGTCTCATAAAAATACACCGTGAGCGTGATGAACAGGGACGCCAGCCAGGATTGCATGTGAAATCCCATGTCGAGCATGGTTTCGCCGGCGAAAATGTTCCCGAAAAGCCTCATCGCCAGCGCCACCGGACGCGCGAATAAAATGGAAACCACTTCCATCACGCCGATAAAAATGAAAAGCAGGGCCAGAATCGGATACACCCATTTGCTCGCCTTCATTTTTACGCCGAAAATGTGTTTGGTGAACCCCCAGATCCCATTGTAGCGGATCGCCCAAAAAAGGCTCATCACCAAAAAAATGGCCGTCATCGCCACGGTCAGGTTCGCATCGGATGTTGGCGGGCGAAAGATTGGCCGATGCACGTTTTCCACGGCAAATGGCAGCAGACTGCCCTTGACGGGCGTTCCAAACCCGATGCTGCCGACGCCTGGAATCAAGTCCACGTAATTGCACAGGACGATGAAAATCAGAAACGTTGTCGCATAGGGAAATACCCAGCGCGTGACCCGCGGGTCGAGAACGTCTTTCATAAAGTTCTCCCATCCTTCGACGATCATCTCCAGGACGTTTTGCATTCCAGACGGGATTTCCTTGATGTTTTTCCAGGTCGTCACCCGCACAACGACCAGAATAATCGCCGCCACAATCCACGAACAGATGATCGAATTGGATACGGGAAGCGCCAGGGCTTGGGGCCACCAACTGCCAAAAACAGAAGGCACCTCCGGGTCCGGCGATCGTCCGATATAGAAAATTGCCGGCGGCGCCTCCTTCGGAAGAGCTTCCTCCGCCGGCGCATTGGCCGGCGTCACCCCGTTGGCCGACGGCGTTTGCGTTGCCGCCCCGGCGGGTGGCGCGGCCGGATTCGGCGCCGGCGATTGCGCCTGCAGGCGTGCCGCAAACATCACCGCGACAAAAACGCCCGCGAAAATAGTTTTCAAGAGTTGTTTCACCAAAAAATCGTTCCGGAGCACACGAATGACCGATGTGTCATCGTTAATTGTGCTTCCAAGAACCCACAATTTGCCTCATCGTGAAAAAATTCACAAGGAAATTTTGGAAGAATTTTTGGAGGGAAAGAACCCCGCAAACCGGCGCATCACCAATTTCTCCGCAGCTCTTCCGGACTTTTCCCCTGCCCGCGCAACTTGCTCAAACCAAGGGCATCATGACGTTTGGCCAGCCGCCGTCCGTCTGTGTCGCGCAGAAGTTCGCAATGAAAAAATCGCGGCGGCCTCAAATCGAGGGCGTGATAGAGCAATATCTGCCGCGCCGTGCTCATCAGCAGGTCCGCGCCTCGAACAACCTCGGTGATTTGCATCGCCGCGTCGTCCACCACGCAGGCCAGTTGGTACGCGGGCACGCCGTCCTGCCGCCAAACCACGAAATCGCCAAAATCCTTTCCGGCGATAAATCTCTGCCGGCCCAGGTTTTCGTCGCCAAAGGAAATCGCTTCGCCATCGGTGACACGAAAACGCCAGTTGAATCCTTGTCCTGTCATTTCGGACGGGCGTTTGGAACGGCAGGTGCCGGGATAAATCGGCTCGTCGTCTTCGATGTGCGGCGCGCTGACAGCGGCCTGAATGTCCCGGCGCGAGCAGGCGCAGCGGTAAATAAAATTCCCCGCCCGCAACCTTTCAAGCGCCCGGCCGTAAAAATCCATCCGCTCGCTCTGGTTGTAAGGCCCAAATTTGCCGCCCACGTCCGGGCCTTCGTCCCACGTGAACCCAAACCAGTGCAAATCCTCCAGCGCGGCGGCGACGAATTCCGATTTGCATCGCGCGCGGTCCAGGTCTTCATTTCGCAAAATCAAATCCCCTCCGTCTTGCCGCGCTCGCTCCTGCGCCGTCCAAAACGTTTTCGCGTGACCGAGATGCAAAAGACCTGTCGGCGATGGCGCCAGCCGTCCCCGATAGGCTTCAGAACGGCTCATGGGGATTGGCGGCCAGCCATTCGGTCAAGCCGGGCAGCGGCCTGGACAATATCTTTTGAATTTTGGAAATACTCAGCGAAGTATCGAGCGCGCGGGGCGGCCCCGCAAAGTCTTTCACCAAGCCCGGTTCCATTTTTGGTTTCAATTCAGGCGAACGGCGCGCAAGCAATTGCCCCATCTCCCAGCGCGACAATCTTTCCGCGCCGGCCGCGTGATAGATCCCGGCGCAATTTTTACCGGCCAATTCCCAGCCGGCGCGGGCGGTTTCGCCCGCGAAAAGCGGCGAGCGAAATTCGTCGGTGAACAGCTTGATCCTCCCGCCGGTTTGCAAGTCGTGGCGCATTTGTTCGTTGAAGCCCCGCCGTCCGGATTTTGACGTGCCGCAATTGATCGAGGTGCGCAGCACAATCGCACGCGCATTTTTCAAAACGATGTCCTCGCCGGCGGCTTTGGTCTCGCCATAAAGGGAAATCGGATTGACGGGGTCGCTTTCTCCGTAATTCCCCTTTCGCCCGTCAAAGACAAAATCCGTCGAGAGAAAGACAAACGGGATTTCGGAGGCCAGTTCGGCAAGGACCCTGGTCGCCTCCACATTCAGGCGCCGGGCCAGTTCCGGATTCGCCAGCGCCCCGGCAACCGTCGGAATGGCCGCGCAATGAATAATGAGACGGGGCCGTTCTTTCCTGAACTGGCGGGTGACGGCGGGAAAATCGAGCAAATCAAATTCAGCTCGCGTCAAGCCGCGCGCCCGCCAGAGCGGAGCATCTTGCGCCGCCGTCTGCACAAAATAATTTCCGATGAGTCCATTCGCCCCGGTCACCCAGGCCAGTCCATGGGGAAATTCTTCATTCATCATCGGGTGCTCTTCACTTCGACGGCAGCCGCCCGACCCAGAGGCCGCTGCCGACGTAATGCCATTGCAATTCAGGAATTTGCGGCCGGCCCCCGCCGCGAATGATCATCCGGTCCTGTGGCCGCATCTCTTGCACCCACGGTTCAAAGGCGCGCGGATCGTCGAAATTCCATTGGATTTTCCGGAGCACCTCCAAATCCTCCGGTCGCATCCAGCCCGATTCGAATCCTAAAATGTATTTCCAGTCGGCGTTGGGGTTTTTGAAAAAAGTCTCGAAAAAAACGTCCATGTCCGAATTGTAAATGATTCCCCCCTTGCCGGGCAGCCAGCCGGCCGCGTCCGGATTGTCGGGTGAAAAGTATTCCATTGTCAGATTTTCAGTCCAGCGATTGTCGCGGTCGCTGGTGAATGCAAGATAAACTCCGGCAGCCAGGGCCAGAGTGATTCCCAGCCGACGCGCTGAATCAAAATTGGTTTGGCGCTCAAAATGCGCCTGCAATTCCAACGCGGCCCAGACGATAAACGCCGGCGTGCCAAAGTCCCACCAGAAACGCTGCATCTTCAACCCCAGCACCCACGCCAGCGCCATCATCATGAAGATCGGATTTAGCAACACTCGGGCGTTCCAGCCGAAAGCAAACGCCCTCCACAAGAGCAGCGCCGCGACGGCCAGAACAGCCGCTGTGGCGCCGTCGCCCGGATGCAATTCCGGTTCGAGCTGGCGGTTGACGACGAAATCGCCAAATACGCCGAACATGTGGCGGACGGATTGAAACAAAAATCCGAAGGGATGGCCGGTAAGGCCGCAACCGAGAACACTTCCCGCCAGCCAGCAGGCGCCATAGACCAATGCCGCGCGCCAATAGCCTGCCAGAAGAATCGCCGCGCCCGGCAAACACAGCAAATACCACGAACCGTGAATCCACGCCGAGGCGGCGACGAGCAGTGGTGTGAAAATAATGGCGCCGCGGCGAGGCCAATCCTTCTCCCAATTTGACCACAGAAATAAGATGGTAACGAGGACCGCGTCGGTGACCAGGTAGGGACGGCCGCGCGCAAATCGCGTGGTGCAGGCCGGAATAAATACGGCCGCGAGGAACAGGGCGGCCAGCCATGCCTCCGGCCGCCGGAACCAGGGCAGCCCGCACAGGGTCACCAGCAGCATGAGGGCGACGACGGAAAAAACCACGAGCGATTCGGCATCGCCCCCGTTCAAGTCATGCACCCACTCAAGAACTTTTTGCCAGCCCGGACTGGGATCAATCGGGAAATCGTCGCGCATCACCAGGATTTGCTGCCAGGATTTCCCGGAAATCGTCTTGGCCGCGTGGCGCAAGGCGTCATCCATCGGCAGAAAACCGTAGCTGATGATCCTGAGTGGAATGAAAATGATGGTGGAAACAACAACAATCCAAATGAGCAATGGAACGTAGCGCTTGAGCAAATTCATGGCTCAATCCACAAATCGTTTGGTCAAATTTCCGTAGGCGTCAATCCGGCGGTCGCGCAGAAACGGCCAGTGGGTCCGCGTCACATCCACGCTGGCCAGGTTAACAGGCACGATGAGAATCTCCTCCTTGTCCACGGACGCCCTCGCCAGAATCTCGCCGGATGTTCCCGCGACGAAACTCTGTCCCCAAAATTCAATGCCCTCGCCGTCCACGCCCGCAATTTTTTCCACGCCCACGCGGTTGGGCGCCGCCACATAACAGCCGTTGGCAACCGCGTGGCTCCGTTGAATCATTTCCCAGGCGTTGTGCTGGTGCGCTCCGTATTTCGCTTTTTCCGAAGGATGCCAGCCGATCGCAGTGGGGTAAAAGAGAATTTGCGCCCCCTGTAACGCCGTCAACCGCGCCGCTTCCGGATACCACTGGTCCCAGCAAACCAGAACGCCGATTTTTCCGTATCTCGTTCGCCAGGCCTTGAACCCCAGGTCGCCCGGGGTAAAATAAAATTTCTCGTAAAAAAGCGGATCGTCGGGGACGTGCATCTTCCGATACACGCCCAACAGCGTGCCGTCAGCGTCAATCACCGCGGCCGTGTTGTGATAAATTCCGGCGGCGCGCTTTTCAAAAATAGAGACGATGACGACAACTTTGCGCTTTTTGGCAAGCGTGGAAAAAGCCTCGGTTGTCGGGCCGGGGATTTTCTCAGCCAGCGAAAAATTTTTATGGTCTTCCTTCTGGCAAAAATACCGCGAGCGAAACAGTTCCTGGGTGCAGATGATCTGCGCGCCCTGCCGCGCCGCCCCTTCGGCGAGTGCAAGGGTCTTTTTCAGGTTCGCCTTCGGGTCGGCAGCGGCCGCGGATTGGAGAAGTCCAAGTTTGACGACTTGCGAAGCGGGGCGTTTCATTTTCCCGGCGATGTCTGGACGCGCACGGTGTGTTCCATTAAATCGGTCGAACCGCGAACGGCGGAGGCGCGAGGCGCCTCCTGGCCAAACAATTCACGCGTGAATTTCCCAAGCGTCTCGTTGGTTGGCCCGTAGCCCTTGTGGTAGATGTGATATTCGAGGTCGTAAAGCAACTGGTCGGCATGAGGGTAGCGCTGCGCGGGGTCGCGCGCCAGGGCGCGTTGGAGTATGTCATTGAGCGGATCGTCTATCCGCGAATCCATCTTCCGAAAATCGGGAATTTCCATGTTCAAAACGCGCTCGCGCGATTCGTCCGCGCTTTCTCCTTTGAAGATGTTCCGGCCCAACAACAAATTCGCCAGCACCACGCCCGCGGAAAATAAATCGGAACGTTTGTCCGTAATTTGAAAATCAGCCTGCTCGGGACTCATGAAGTCCGCCTTGCCCGCAACCACTTCGCCCTCCTGGTCCGTCAAAAAACCCCGGGCCTTGGCAATGCCGAAATCGGTCACTTTGACGTCGCCCTCAAAGGCAATCATGATGTTTTTGAAGCTGACGTCGCGATGAACGATCCCCAGCGGCTTCCCGTCTTTGTCGGTCTTGGCATGGGCATAGGCCAGCCCGCGCGCCACCCGGCTCGTGATGAAAACGGCCAATTCCTTGGGCAACTGGCGGTTCTTTTCCGCCAGTTGGCGCGTGAATTGCTCAAGATTGACCCCGCGAATCAATTCCATGCAGATGAAGCAAACCCCCTTGGATTCCCCGAGATGATAGGTTTGGACGATGTTGGTATGAATCAGGTCGGCAACCAGTTTGGCCTCGCCAATGAAGTTCTCAATGAACATCTTCTGGCTGGCAAAATTGGGCCGGATTATCTTGATGGCGACCCGTTTGACAAAGTTCCGCGCCCCGTGCTGCTCGGCTTCAAAGACAATGCCCATCCCGCCCTCAAAGATTTTGCGGACGATTTCGTAGCGAAAGTCACTTTCGATGGTGAACAGCGCCATGCGCCCATAGTCGGGAATTGCCGGGCGATGTCAAGCCTTGCCCAACCGGAAGCCGCCGGGCGATGAAATTTTTTGCACTTTTTTGCTTGCACCTTTGCCCCGAAATTCTTTAATTCGAGCCAAGTCACGTGACTTTTTAACCAAACAATAACAATTAACCAAACAGGAAGGACACCGAAGTTATGGCTAAAGCACTCTCAAAATCTCAATTGGCCGCCGCGATCGCGGAAAAGAATGGACTCTCTAAAAAACAGGCGGGCGAAATCCTCGAGCATCTGGCGCAACTCGCCTACAAGCACGCAAAGGATACCTTCACGCTGCCCGGCATTGGCAAACTGGTTTTGCGCAATCGCGCCGCCCGCATGGGCCGCAACCCCAAGACCGGCGAAACCATTCAAATCCCCGCCAAGCGCGTGGTGAAATTCCGCGTGGCCAAAGCCGCGAAGGATGCCATCCTTGGCTCCAAGTAGGCCACCATCGCTTCAAGCGCCCTGAAAATCTCAGGGCGCTCTTTTTTGCCCGTTTCCCGGCGTTATTTTTCGCCGCGCCAAATCGTCCAGTAATTGCCGATCCGCCGGCAAAAACGTTCCGGTTTTTCGGCATAAAACCGCCGTCCCAATTTCAGTGCCTCGGAACGAAACTCCTTTTGGCGCCGGCCGATCAGTTCAGCCAGCGCTTCAGCGTCCCGCGCGCCCTTGAAATTCCCCGCGACAAATTCCGCCAGCATCACCAAATCATGGTCATTTCCGAGAAGTTCGGCCAGGGTTTCCAGTTCTTCGATGGTGGCCCGCACTTCCTTCGGCCAAACCCGGCAAAGCAGCCGAAGATGATGCCAGAGGTCCTTTACGCGCTTGCGCCATTCATGCAGGTTCTTCGGCGAGCAGTCTTTTTGAACCGTCTTAAATGCCTCCCGGCCCCGGCAAAAACTGGCTTCGAGTCCGGGACCAATCGCCG
This sequence comes from Verrucomicrobiia bacterium, assembly GCA_035503995.1. Taxonomy (GTDB): domain Bacteria; phylum Verrucomicrobiota; class Verrucomicrobiia; order Limisphaerales; family UBA11358; genus UBA11358. Next base: position 22,504 of record DATJSQ010000039.1, read on the forward strand.
CCCATCCGCTCGCATCCGTTTTCAGATCATCGGCGTGTTGTTTCAATTCAAGCAGAATTTTGGCGACGGCCCCCGCCGAATGGCCCTTCAGAAATTTCCTTTCCTCCGCCCGGTAATCTTCCCGCAGCGCCTCTTCGATTTTCGGAAATGGCCGCGCCGGAAGCCCGCGGCCGAAATGTTTGGCCAGCCCTTCAAATGCATCCAACCGCACCCGGGCGTCGCGCACGGCTGTCAACTCCCCCGCCGCCGCTCGCAACCTGTGGTTGTTCCTGCGATAAACATTTTTCCCGATTTCGCCGCGTATCAACCGAAGAATCGCGCGCAGTTTCTTGATTTCCTTGCGAACGTTATGTACCGCCTTCAGCCGGTCGTCTTTTAGGATTTCCAGCGCGTCCTCAACCCGCTCGCAGCATATCCGCCGCAGGGCTTTGGCAACCTTTTCCTTCTTTTTAAAATGAAACGCCATATCACGGCAACGCCTGGCGTTTCGCCAGGGATTCGTTTGTGTACCGCATATTACCGGTCAATTCGCGTCCGAACCAGTCCGGAATTCTAAACGATTCCAGTTCCCTCTGCGAACCAAATTCGACGTCCGCCGTCACCAATCCGCGATGCGGCCCCTCATAAACGTCCAGTTCAATCGTCCGGCGGTCGCAGGGAATCCGATACCGCTTCTTGGAAACGCGTTTGCCGTTCGTCAACGGCCACAGCGAGTCAAAGGTGTCCTTCTTCAGCGCAACTTCCTCTTCCAACCGGGTCTCGCCGCGCCCGGCTTTGATGGTCAGAAAATGGCGCGCACCCTTTCGCCGCAATCGGAGTTCAATCCGCCGGGAACCCATCGGGAAATAGCCCTGAATGATTTTTGAATGCGGTTGCTTCCGCCAGCCGTCCGGCAATTTCTTGACCAAAAATTTCCGCTCAATCTCCAGATGCTTGCTCACTCGAAACCATCGGACCCAATGGTCAGGAGGTCAAGCCTTGTCTGTCATTGTGAAAACGAGTCTTGCAATAACCATTTCGTAACGAACGAATATGCCGGGCTGCGTAGCGCCTTTGCATTTTTCCAGATGCTTTTCCGCGCCGTCGCGGAGCGTTATCCGGTCAAGCTCACGGCCTGCCAGTGAATTGAAAAAATCCTCTGTCAAACGGTTTTCCCGTTTGGCATCGGCCATGAGGCTGTAAATCGCAAGTTGCTTTTCAGCTTCCTCGCGGTCTGCTACCTTTGTGGAACGATTGAATAATTTTTTGCCAACGCGCCAGCCGATGTTCCGGAATTTCGAGTTTGGATGTTTGCATAGCCATGCCATGAGGCCGGCATATGCTCCAAGCAAATTAAACGCAAATCATTACTTTTAACTGTGCCTCACTAGGGCGAAAAGCCAGTAAAAACGCATATTTTACCCTCTAAAATGAAACCTCGTGTCCGCTTTGCCCCGTCGCCCACCGGTTACCTCCATATCGGCGGCGCGCGCACCGCCCTCTTCAACTGGCTTTACGCCCGCCATACCGGCGGCACCTTCGTCCTCCGTATCGAGGACACCGACACCGCCCGCAACTCCCAGGAAGCCGTGCAAGTGATCCTGGACGGCCTGCGCTGGCTGGGGCTGGATTGGGACGAAGGCCCGCTCACCGCCGATGCCACCGGGCCGGGCAAAGGCGATTTCGCCCCCTATTTCCAATCGCAGCGCAGAGAAAATTATCAGCGCCGCGTCGAGGCGCTCCTCTCCCACGGCCTCGCCTACGAATATGAGGGCGCCGTTAAATTCAAAATGCAGCGCCAGCCAATCGTCATCAAAGACCTCGTCGTCGGCGAAGTCGTCCGCAAATTGACCGACCGCGAGGAAGCCGATCCCGACTTCGTCATCCTGCGCTCGGACGGACAGCCGGTCTTCCATCTTGTCAACGTCATTGACGATTTGGAGATGGACATCACGCACGTCATCCGTGGCGAGGACCATCTCAGCAACACCGCCAAGCACATCGCGCTCTTCAAGGCCTTCGGTGTGCCGCCGCCGCATTATGCGCACATCCCGCTCATCTTGAACAAGGACGGCTCCAAAATGAGCAAACGCGACCAGGGCGCATCGCTGGCCGGTTATCTCGAAGGCGGTTTTTTGCCGGAGGCCGTCGTCAATTATCTGTCGCTGCTTGGTTGGTCGCCCAAGGACAACCGCGAAAAATTGTCGCTCGCCGAAACCGTCGAACGCTTCGATTTGCCGCAAATCCTGCGGCACAATGCGCGGTTTGATTACGAAAAATTGCTCTGGTTGCAGGGCGAATATGCCCGCGAATTGAAGGACGACCGTTTCTACGAACTGGCCGTTCACGCCTTTGCCAAAGCCGGACTGGACACGAACAAATTTCCGCTCGCTTATGTGAAAGCCGCCCTCGACACCTGCAAGGGCAAATTCAAGACCTTCGGCGAATTGCCTGCCTATGCCGGATTTTATTTCCGCGACGAAATTTCCTATGACGCCGACGCCGCAAAAAAGGATTTTGTTCCCGAAAACAAGCCCTCCCTGCAAAAACTCCACGACGCCTTTGCCAGACTGGATTCATTTACCGCCGCGAATATCGAAACCGCACTGAAGGCGACGGCGACAGGATTGGGGGTAAAAACCGGCACATTGGTCCATCCCTGTCGCCTAGCCGTCACCGGCAACACCGCCGGGCCGAGCCTGTATCACCTGCTCGAAGTTTTGGGCAAAGAAAAATCCCTGGCGCGGATTGGGCGGGCGCTCGAACACTGCGCCCTTGGCCATTGACAAAGCAGGGCGGGCTTTTATAGTGCAAACATGAAAGTCATGTCTGGAATGACTTTGGCTGTTGTCATGGGTTTTTCCGCTGCGGAAGCCGGGATCCCCACCGTTGAGATTAATCGCGACGAATATACCAACGTCAACGATGTCCACGTCACGGACAATGGCGGGATCTTCGTGTCGGGCGCCAATGGCATGACGGTGGTCAGCGCGGACCAGCTTCCGGCGGATTTTCTTAAGTCTTGGAATATCAATGCGCAAGCCGCAATCGCCACCGAAAAGCAGAAGGCCGAGGCCCAACTGACCGGCGCCATTGCCAACGGCAGTTTTCGGAGAGTCGAGGGCGTGGTTTATGACATCCGAAACCCCGCCTCCGGATGGGTCACCTATTACAGTGTCTCCGTCATACAGGTTCTGGACGATGGCGCGCTGATAGATTTGTCGCCCGATGAAAATTCATATTTTCCGGTCCATGTCCGACACCTCCCGAATACGATCTCGGATAATGATCGGATTAGTTTTACCGCGAAATTCATCGGGAACTTTTCCTATGAAAACAAATTCGGGGATGAACGCACGGTGCGCGATTATGACGTGGGCGTGGTCTGTTCCCGCGGCGAAATTCCCGATTCCGTTTTGTCGGGACGAAAAGCTTTCGATGTAATGGTCCAAAGCGGCGCGCCGACCGGGGATGTCCTTGCAAAACTGCCCGAGAGTGAGGATTTACAGGGCAATGGTTCCGGCTTTTTCATCACCAGGGACGGATATTTGATTACGAATTATCACGTGGTGAAAGGCGCAAACAAAGTTAAAATCAAAAATAGTTCGGGAATTTATCCCGCGGAAATCGTCCGGACTGATCCCGACGATGATCTTGCGCTCTTGAAAGTATCAGGACAATTCAAATCATTGCCGATCTCAAAAGGCGGTGCCCAGTTGGGTGAAGCGGTTTTCACAATTGGTTTTCCGGACATCATTCTGCAAGGAATTCAGCCAAAATATACGGATGGCAAAATCAGCAGCCTCGCCGGCATCAGGGATGACCCGATGGATTATCAAATCAGCGTTCCCGTCCAGCCCGGCAATTCCGGCGGCCCGCTGGTGGACATGACCGGAAAAGTCGTCGGCATCGTGGAAGCCAAACTGGACATGGTGGCGGCCTTGGACGTGTCAGGCGACCTGCCACAAAACGTCAATTACGCCATCAAGAGCAAATTCCTTGACGACTTCTTGGAACATTGCCCCGAAGTCAAACCGGATTCTTCCCCGGCCCCTTCTCCGAATGCCGTTGTTTCCTCCGCGCAACAATCTGTTGCGATGGTTCTGGTGTATTGAAACACCCGGACGGGCGCAAAAGTTTTTGAATGCTCTCATATACACCGTGCTTTAGCACGGTGTTAATGAGAAAACAATCCGTCCAAAATCGGATTTGCGCCCACCCCCGGACCTTTTCACCATTTCCAGCTTGCACTGACCCGCGCCAAGGCTCACCTTTCAAATGTCTTTGGGCTCGGAAGTCGCCGGCACACGAGTTGACGCCTGCCCCGTGTGGCATCCAACCGCCG
>DATJSQ010000040.1:0-11400 GCA_035503995.1 Verrucomicrobiia bacterium
CGTCTTAACGGTGGTCCCGGTGCCGCCAATGTTGTTATCTACGCTAAAATCATCGGGCCGGTTCAGGAGCAGGGTGGCATTATTGACGACCGCGCCGCTTCCCAAGCCGATCGTGCCCTCGCCGCTGGTCACGCCGTCCCCAATTTGCAGAGTGCCCGCACTGACGGTGGTGGTGCCGGTATAATCATTGTTGCCGCTCAAAATCAAAGTTCCGGTGCCCACCTTGGTTATGGCGACCTGGGCCGAGGTGCTTTCGGCGTCGTTAATCTCACCCGCGAAGGTGGTATTTTCGTTGAGCGAGCCGATGTAATAAGTGGTGGTTCCGCTGCTGCTGGAACCCTGTTTAATTATAGTGTTCGGGCCGCCCTCCAACGCGCCAAAATTGACCGTGGCCCCGTTGTTGCGGCTGTAAAAGGTCACACTGCTGTTGCCCAGATCCATGGTCATATCGGCATTGCCCGTGTTGGCGTTCCCACCGCCATTGTTAAAGCGAAGGCTGCCCGCGCTATTTGCATCGTCCACGATAATCGAGCCGGTGAAGTTATTCATACTTCCGCCGCCGTTGCCATTTTCGCCAAACGTCAATGTCGCGCCACTCGACAGGTTGGTAACCAAAATTGTGCCGTCGCCAGCCCAGGAACCATCAAGAACGACCCCACGGCCCTGGCTTGTCAGGTCCAACGTGTTCGTACCTGTGGCATAATTGGTATTGACGATGATGTCGCCGTTGCCGAAGGAACTGTTAAAGAGGAGGTAGGCGTTGGTGAGGATGATGCCGCCGGTGCCAAAGCATGAGGCGTTGCCGGGTTCCACGATTGCACCGTTGATGACCGTGCCGCCTGAGTAGGTATTGTCTCCGCCCAAAGGCACGGCCCCGCCACCGGTGATGGTCAACCCGCTTGTCCCCGAGATAACGCCAGCCACCGTCAACGTTTGGCTGTTGGTCACGCTCCAGGTCTGATTCGCCCCCAGAGCAATCGCATTGTCCAGAGTCAATCCAACGGTCGCCTGGCTCAAGTCAATGCCTGATGTGCCATTTGTCAGGGTGTTCCCGTCGGCGAGGATGCTGATCGGTCCGCCTGGATTTAAAATCTGAATTCCCCCCCATGATGAATTCGTGCCCAATGTAACGCTCGTGTTCACCTGAACGATGGAGTTCCATACCGCAATATTGGCGGGACCCGGGGCAATCCCCCCAACCCATGCACTGCCAACGTTGAGAGTAGCGGAGGTGTCCGCATTGGTAATGTACTGCGCCCGGGTTGAGACGGGCAGGAAGGCCAGCGTCATCAGGCAAAAAGGGAGTAAATGAAGAAGGTTTTTTGCGCGCATAATCGGTAAACGTTTAATGTTTTGGTTTATCTTGGCTCAGTCAGCACCCGGAGCGTCATCCTCGTGCAACGGCATCCTTTAGGACGATTTAAAGAACCGAAAAACTGTACTTTTCTCGGTTCCGGGTGTTTTCAATGACGATATTAAACAAATTTTGCAAAAGAGGTCTATCGGATGTTCATCCGACCCCGTGGATCTCAAGGGCCCGTCATCGGATGGCATTTTACGATCAGACCATTAGAATGTGGAATTGCATTGCCGGGCGATTTGGGCGATGATTGGCGGGAAATTTTATGAGCCAGCTTGACCAATTAAAACAATTCACCGTGGTGGTTGCGGACACGGGGGACTTTGAGACACTCAAACAGTATGCCCCGCGCGATGCCACGACCAATCCATCATTGATTCTGAAAGCGGCACAAATGCCCGAATATAAATTTTTGGTGGATAAAGTCATCGCCGACGGCAAGACAGCCGGCGGAGACGCAAAAATTCGCCAGATCATGGACGAATTGCTGGTGGCCTTTGGATTGGAAATCCTCAAGATCGTCCCCGGTCGGGTTTCCACTGAAACGGACGCAAACCTGTCCTTCGACACCGAAGCGCTGGTGGCCAAAGCGAAACGATTCATTGCGCTCTACCAGCGGCAGGGAATTGGCCGCGAACGCGTATTGATCAAAATCGCCTCGACCTGGGAAGGAATTCGAGCGGCCGAAATTCTGGAGCGCGAGGGAATCCATTGCAATCTGACGCTGCTGTTTTCGTTTCCGCAAGCGGTCGCCTGCGCCGAAGCCGGCGTGCGACTGATTTCGCCGTTCGTCGGGCGGATTCTGGATTGGTATAAAAAATCCGCGGGCAGGGACTTTGCACCGGCTGAGGACCCGGGAGTTCTGTCGGTAAGGGAGATTTATGCCTATTACAAAACCTTCGGCTATATGACGGAGGTGATGGGGGCGAGTTTCCGTAACGTCGGAGAAATTCTGGAACTGGCCGGGTGCGATCTGCTGACCATCAGCCCGCAACTGCTCGGTGAATTAAAGAAAGCGGAAACGCCCATCGGGAGAAAATTAAGCCCCGAAATGGCGCGCGAATCAAAAGTCGAAAAGATTTCGCTGGATGAAAAGAAATTCCGCTGGCTGCTGAACGAAAATGCGATGGCGACGGAAAAAACCGCCGAGGGCATCAGGCTGTTCAACGCCGACGCGATGAAATTGGAGAAGTTCATCGCGGGAAAGCTTTAATCCTCGACGGAGCGGGCGTTTTTTGCGAATTTCGATGGTATGGATTCCGATGAGCATGATATTTTCAAGTTTTTGAAAACCTGGGGCGCCGAGTTCACCAGCGCGATGGAAGTTTGCCGCCGCGCGGGCAGCAAGAAGAGGTTTTACGAGGATCCGAGTTGGGCCAAGCCGATCTTGCACCGGATGGAAGAGCGTGGAATTTTGGAAAGCGATATCCAAGGACGTTATCGCATCAAGCCGGTTTCCAACAAGAAGAAAGGGAACAAATGGGTGGCGCCGGACATTGCCAAGATTCTCAAGGAAAGCGGCGTGGAAATGGACGCAGCCGGAGGCAGCGGGGAGGAAATTGCCGACGACGAATACTACGAAGAATTATAGGGCGGGGCAATGCTTTTTGAGACAATCCAACCTGCCACCCCCATTCAAACACCCGCCCACAGTTCAAACCCTCACTCCTGGTTGCGGATTATCCTGATTGGACGCAATCTTAAGCGGACTTTGTTTCGCGCCGCGATCTGGGCGGCGGTGTGTTTCGTCATATTCAAAGTTGCGCTGGTGCGGGTGGAAGTGATCGGCATCAGCATGTTGCCCACGTGCCCGGAATACTCGCGCTATTGGGTGAATCGTTGTGCGTACCTTTGGCACGAACCGCGCCGCGGCGATATCGTCGCCATCCGGTTGGCCGGCCCCCACGAGATGCTGCTGAAGCGGATCATCGGCTTGCCTGGCGAAACGGTTGCCTTTTCCGACGGGCAGGTATTGATCAACGGCGTCGTTCTCAACGAGCCTTATGAAAAATTTCCGTGCAACTGGGACCAACCACCCGTGCTTCTGACAAATGGCGAATACTACGTTTGCGGCGACAACCGCACGATGCCCGCGGTGGACCATGAGCATGGGATTTGCCAACGGTACCGGATTGTTGGCAAGATATTTAAATGAAGATCTTAATCCGGCTGGCGTTGGTCGCCGCCCTGGCCGCCGCGGGGGCCTGGCTCTGGACGGTCCTTTTCCCCAGCCCCGAAGAAATCATTCGCGCGCAGTTGAATCAAATGGCGCGGTACGCCTCGTTCAATTCGCCCCAGAGCCAACTGGCCGCCCTGGCCGCGGCCAATAAGTTGTCCGGCTTCTTCAACACCAACGCGCAAATCGTCCTGGAGTTCCCGGGAGATGAGGAGCGCACAATAAACGGACGCGATGAAATCAGACAGGACATCGTCGCCGCGCGCCTGTCGCTCGACAGGTTGAAGGTTGATTTTCCGGACATCAACGTGACAGTGGCGCCGGACGAAAATTCCGCGGTAGCCGACCTCACGATACGGGCGGAGACTGACGGGGACCAGGACGGCGTGGCGGAAGAAATGAAATTTACGTTCCAAAAAATTGACGGTCAGTGGCTGGTGACGCGGATTGAGACCGTCCAGGTGCTGACCTGATGCCCGCCGCGCTTTTAGCCGCGCTATTGTTTGCTGTCTCGGCGATTTGCGCCTATCGAAGTTCGGCGCAAATTGGCGGGGCGGAAGCGAATTTCTGGCGCATTTGCATGGCAACAGTCTGTCTGGGTTTGTGGGCGAATTTTTTTGGGACGGGAATGGAGGGCCGGGCTTTTCCATTTTTTGTGGCCAGCGGCTTTTTGGGGATTGGGCTGGGAGACACCGGTTATTTCCAGGCGCTGCCCCGGCTGGGCAGCCGCCGGACGGTTTTGCTCACGCAGTGTTTCATCCCCGTCTTTGCCATGTTGATCGAATGGGTGTGGCTTGGGACCAAATTATCCATCGGCCAATTATCTTTCATTGCGGTGATTTTGGCCGGGGTGGCCATAGCTCTGGCGCCGGGGGACCACGCGAAAATTCCCGCGCATCAATTGTGGGTGGGCATTGGCTATACGGTGTTAGCTGGATTATGCAGCGCCATGGGGGCCGTTTTGAGCCGCAAAGCGTATTTTGTCGCGCATGCCGCCGGAGAATTTCCCGACCCCGGCTCGACCGGTTATCAACGGGTGCTGGGCGGGCTTTTGATACCGGCGATCATTTTGCTGGCCACCAAAGGGAAAACCGCGCGGGCGCATGGCGGCGTGTTTGAGGAGCGGACACTTCGAATTTCAGGCCAAAAGTGGAAGCGTATCTGGCCGTGGGTATTGGGCAACAGCCTGGCGGGACAGACGCTGGGCGTGACCTGTGTGCAATGGGCGCTGGATAAAACGCCCACCGGTATCGTCATGACGATTTGCGCCACCACGCCGCTGATTTTGCTTCCGATGACACGCATCGTGGAACACGAGCGAATCGGGAGGCGTTCGCTGGTTGGGGCATCGGTCGCGGTGGCGGGCATCGTCGGTCTGGCGTCGCGGCAATGATTCATTACCATGACCTCGATGAAAACGGAGCTGGAAGCGGCAGTTGAAAATCTTGGCATAAAAAAATTCCGGCGGCACATTTTTCTATGCACCGATGCCACCGAGCCGAAATGCTCTCCGCGGGAGCAATCGCTGGCGGCCTGGGAGTTTTTGAAACGACGGCTGGCAGAATTGAAATTGTCCGGCCCGGAACCGCTGGTGTATCGAACCAAGGCCAATTGCCTGCGGGTGTGCATGCACGGGCCGATCGCCGTCGTATATCCCGAAGGCGTGTGGTATCACAGTTGCCGTCCTGAAGTCCTGGAGCGCATCATCCAGGAGCACTTGATGGCGGGAAAAATTGTCCGGGAATTTGCCTTTGCGGAAAATCCCCTGGTTTAAGCATTTTACGCTCGACAAATTTTAGAAGAATGCGCAGAATCCATCATTCGACAAGTTTGGAACTATGGCCAGGCTTCTCATTAAGACAACCGGGTTGGACAACCGGACGTTGGAATTGCGGTTGGGTGTGAACCGGGTGGGCCGCGATCCCAACAGCGATTTTCCTATCATTCATCCCACCGTTTCGGCGGATCATTGTGAAATTGTGGTGTCTGCCGACGGAATCTTGCTGCGCGATTGCGGTTCAACCAATGGCACTTTTGTCAATGGCGATCAAGTCAGGGAAGCGTGGCTGATCCGGGGACAGGAGGTGCGCCTGGGGGACGTGGAATTGTTCGTGGAATCCACCGAGGTCAATGTGGTCATTCCGCAGTATGAACGGGAGCGGCCCAAACCGCCGACGTTGCTGGAGGGCGGAAAAGTCGCATGCAACCGCCACGCGCAAACGCCGGCGACGTATAAATGCACGCATTGCCACGACGTGATGTGCAACCAATGCATCAAAATCATGCGCATCAAGGGCGGCCAGGCGCTGTTTCTTTGCCCGCTTTGTAGCCATAAATGTGAGCCGATCCAAATCGCCTCGACGGAAAAGAAGAAGCGTGGCATCCTCGGCTTCTTGACAGACACGGTCCGACTCAAGTTCGGGCATCATGCCACCCGCGAGAAGCTGGACCGCTAGGCTTGGAATTTCTCGATCATTCTTTCCAGCGCGACGACCCAGAGACGATGTTCGTTTAGACAGGGGATTTGCTCGAATTCCTTGCCGCCGCCAGCGAGAAACGTTTCTTTGCCGCGAATGGCGATTTCCTCGAGAGTTTCCAGGCAATCGGACACAAACGCCGGGCAGATCACCAAAAGTCTTTTGACGCCGCGCCCCGGCAATTCCGCCAGTTCAAAGTCGGTGTATGGCTTCAACCACGGGTCTTTGCCAAGCCGCGACTGAAAGGAGACGGAATATTTACCATCGGGGATCTTGGCCTCTTTCACAAACGCCGCGACGGTTTTGAAACATTGCGCGCGGTAACAGGTCGCGTGGGCCGGGTGGTTCACCTGGCAGCAATTCTCCGCAACAAGGCAATGCCGGTGGGTCGGGTCTGATTTTTGCAGATGCCGTTCGGGAATTCCGTGAAAACTGAAGAGCAAGTGGTCGTAACCGGTTTGCAGATAATCTCTCGCGCTGGCAGCCAGCGCGGAAATGTAATCCGGCGCGTCGAAAAAAGGCGGTTGCGTTTCAATCTTCATTTCCGGGGCAAGCTTCGCGGCCACCTCTTTCACGCGTTCGGCGGCGGATTCGTAACTGGACATGGCATAATGCGGGAACAGTGGAATGGACAGGAGATGATCCACGTTCGCATCGCGCAACCGCCGAATGGCGCTTTCGATGGATGGATTTTGGTAACGCATGGCTAATTCGAGGGGCGCAGCAATATGTTGGCGCAATTTCTCGAGCACATGGCGGCTGCTGACGATGAGCGGAGAGCCGGCGGGCGTCCAAATTTTTTGGTAGGCGTGGGCGGATTCCTTCGGACGGCGGATTAGAATCATGCCCACGATGAACCGCCGCAACAGCCACGGCGTGTCAATCACGCGGCCGTCCATGAGGAACTCGTTCAAATAGCGCCGCACGTCGCCGACCGACGGCGAGTCGGGCGAGCCGAGATTAACCAATAAAATGCCTTTCATTAAAGTGATTAAGCTTAAGGGCGCGAGGGGCGGACCGTCAGCAATTTTTCCACCCGTTGAGCGATGTTGACGCCGGAAACAATCGAATCGCCCAACGAAACGCCGTCGCGGTAGCTTCCGGCAAAGAAAAGTCCCGGGAATTTCCTTTCGAGTTCATCGAAGGCCTCTTTGAATTTGCCGTAGCCGACATTGTATTGGGGAATGGCTTTGGGATAAAAGGCAACGTGGCGGAAGGCCGGTTCGCCATTCGCGCCGAGCAGTGCCCGTAAATCATTTTGCGCCAGGGACGCCAGTTCGTCCGGCGGTTTTGACGCCAATTCGGGATTGCGCTCGCCACCGATGTAGCTGGTGAGGGTGACGAATTTTTCCGGCGCGCGATTCGGAAAGAGCGAGGATGAAAAGATGGCGCCGAGAATTTTGAATTGTTCGATTTTGGGGATCAACACGCCGAATCCGTCAAGGGGATGCGCCACGTCTGCGCGGCGGAATCCCAGGACGACGCTGGCCACCGGCGGATGGCGGACCTCAGAAAACATTTTGAAGCCGGCGTTTTCCAATTGCAATTCGGCCAGCCGGTGCGCCGGACCGCAATAAATCACGGCCGCAAATTCCGTTTCTTCCCGGGCGGTGAAAACGCGCCAGCCATTCTGCGCCGGAGACAACCGTGTCGCGGTTGTGTTTAATTTCACCGAATCACCCAATTGGGCCGCGAGCGCGTCCGGCAGCACTTGCAAGCCCTCGTCAAAAGAAAACATTTTTGCCCGGCTGCGGGCGACTTCGCCGCGGCGCCGGCGTTTGCCCGCGCCGAAAATTTGGCCGCGAATCAACGAGCCATAATCTTGCTCCAATCGGAACAATCGCGGCAGCGCATGACGAATCGAAAGTTGCTCGGGATTGCCGGCATAAATCCCGGCGACAAGCGCATCAACGGCGCGGTCGAGAAATTCACGATTGAGACGCCGCTCGACGAATGCGGCGACGCTTTCGTCGGAAGCCTCGCGGCGCGGCGGCACGAATGGCTCGCGCAGGACGGCCAGTTTTGCGCGGAAGGAGAACAGTTTGGTGGCGAGGAACGCCAGCGGTGACGACGGCATGGCAACGGGTTTTCCCGCGCGAACGAGGTAGCGGTTTTTCGCCTGGGCATGGGTGTACAGGCGGCGCGGTTCCAGATTCAAATCCGCGACGAGTTGCGGAATGACCGGCGACGTTTCGAGAATGGTGTTTGGCCCAAATTCGGCGAGAAAACCATTTTGCCGGACGGAACGGATGACACCGCCGGGGCGACCGGCGGCTTCATAAACGGCAATGGGAATATTTTTGCGCTTGAGATAAAAAGCGGCGGTTAATCCCGTGATGCCTGCGCCGATGATGGCAATTGGTTTCACCGCGTCAAAATAGAGAAGATGGCCCCCGCCGCAAGCGTTGGATTTTGCAAGTGAAGAATTTTGTGAAACGGAAAGCCGCAGGAATGCGGCGATCGGCGGGATCGGCACAATCCGGTGCGTTCCAATTGAAAAGCATCCGGCACGCAGGCCGCCGAGGGTGCGGAATTGGTGGCGGAGCCATTGACGTTTCCGGCAACCAAGGTGACCGTACCGCCGGAACTGACGTTTCCGTAGGTCAACACCGGTGACGTGGCGCCTGTAATTTTGCCGCCATTGTTGATGGTGTTTCCATCCAAGGTCCATGTATCGGTGATCGGCGGAAGACCGGCGATGCGACTGGTGAAGTGCGCGGTCTGTCCGACGAAGATCTTCTGAGGCGCTGGCGATCCGTAGATGACGGGAATCGTGGGCGCTTCCTGAATCTGCACACCGTTCCAACAGGATGGTCCTACTTCCGGGGCGGTGTAGCCGTTATTGGCCATATTCATTGCCCGGCGGATCATTACCTTGACCCGCGTTGGAAGGTGTTGCGCGTACGGTCGTTCATCGAAAGGGAAATCCAAAAGCCCTTGGCCGAGGTATGGCCAAAAACACTTGCCCAGTGGGAGGACAATTTTAGGCGCGATACCAAGCCTGAGCAGGAAATCGGCCTCTGGTGTCGGATTGCCGAAAGGTTTTTCGAATTTTCAGAGTCCGAGGGTCTAAACGCAGCGCAAAGGCAGGAATGCTTCGCCATCATGTTGCATTGTTCAACCGTTCCAACGGAGCAAATCCTAGAGGTGGTCACGCTGAAAGCCCTGACCCGCGAACAGGCGCAACGCGCGATTGAGTCATATTTGAAAGCCAAGTGAACGCTCCTGGAAATACGGCGTGCTGCGCCAGTTGGGTACCAAAATTGACCTTACCCGACCATTCCAATATCAAGGCGACTAGGCGCCCTGCGTTTATGAACACAATTCGATTTCTGGTGGCATGGGCAGTTGAACTGGTTGAAAGCTGAACTTCAAGAGTTGAGAAGTGAAATCCGCGTGAAGGCATTTGCGCCGCCGCGGTGCCATTTTGTCGCCCGAGCAACCGCTGCTGCCGTTGTTTGCTGCTCAAAGCCAAGTTCCCACTTACGAAGCTAAAACTGATATTATCGCAGCAGGTTCGCCAAAACATTCTGCCACGCATCAGGAATAATCAATTCTTGATCTGCTCTCCCCCAATTGCTTTCATAGCGGCAGGGCCAGCAGAAAATTCACAAAAGCATGTGGACGGATCGAAGGAATAAAGAGCATCGAACTAATGACTGCCGCGCCGTTAAGGGACCCGTCTTGTATTCCGCCCGAGACGCTATCATCCGGTAACGTCACGTTGCGTTTTGTCAAAGTGGTGCCCGGCGAGCCGTCTCGCGGTTTGGTTCCGTATTACCACTTCCGCATTTTGATTGCCGACGGCACGGAGGTCGGACACATCAATTTCCGGATTGGCGACACGGAGCATGTCCGTGTCTCCGCCGGGCATGTCGGGTTTGAGATTCTTGAGGCATTTCGCGGGCACAGATATGCGTATCAAGCATGTCGCGCCATTGCCCCGTTTGTCCGATCAATTTATGATGCAGTGATCATGACCTGTGACCCGGACAATCAAGCGTCCGTTAAAACTATTGAGCGGCTGGGAGCGAAGTTCACCGACGTGGTTCCGGTTCCGCCGCATGATCCGCAATATCAGCGCGGTTCACGTTTCAAACGACGTTACCAATGGACGCCCTGAGATGAATTCCATTGCCATCCTGGGCAGCGCACGACAGGAAAGCAACACCGCCGTAATCCTTCAGCGGCTGATCGCTGGCGGTGCGTGCGACGTTGTTGATCTGCGCACCTGTCAGGTGGCCGCTTACGACTACGAGCACAATTATCCCGACCAGGACCAGTTTCTGCCCGTCATCCATCGTATCGTTCAGGCGCCGCTGACCATTATTGCCACGCCGGTTTACTGGTATTCGTATTCCACGCCGATGAAGGTTTTCATTGACCGCTTTTCCGATCTGCTGAGTTTTCAGAAAGAACTTGGCCGGCAATTGAGGGGCCGGCGATTTGCGCTGGTTTCTTCCAGTGCGGAGTTGCAGCCCGACAAAACTCTCATGGAAGCCTTCTCCCGATTTTGCGATTACCTCGGCATTGTTCTCGTCGGCTGTGCGCACGCGCAGAACGCCCGCGATTTTGTGGATCCGGCTGTCGTTGCCAAGATTCAGGAATATCTGATGACAGAGCAGAGGTAAGCGGACATTATTAAGTTCATGCGGCTTTCCCATGTCAATGTGACCATGGCCAAGGGTTGCGAGGATATCGCCCGCTCATTTTACACCGGCTTGCTTGGTTTGCGGGAGATACCCAAGCCTGAGGCGGTTCGCAATCGAGGCGGAGCATGGATTGATGCGAACGGGCTGGATCTGCACGTCTCGGTTGAAGAGCAGCGGAATGGACCGGATGCCTACCGGCATTTTGGACTGGAATGTGAAAACGTTGATGCTTTGCGGGCGAAGCTGGAAACGGACGGGGTGGCCACCGAAGACGGGCGTCCGGCACCGTGGCGGCGTTTCTTTGTGCGCGACCCGTTCGGCAATCGCATCGAAATACACGAACCGGGAGGTTTGCGAGCATGAATTCAACAGTTGTTCCGCAGTTCAACACATACTCCCTCAATTGATGGCCGCTGATATGAATCCAGACTCTGACACCGGCGCCCAACTGCGCTCGCTTTACCTGCCCGACGGAGGGGTTCGGTCAGTTTTTTCTTCCAAGGTCGCTGACTACGTTGCATCACGGCCCGATTATCCTTCGGCCCTGTTTGATACGCTTGCTGTCATCTGCGGTTTAGGGGCAGGGGCAACCGTCGCTGATGTGGGCGCCGGGACCGGACTTCTGACCCGGGGTCTGTTGCAGAGGGGATACCGGGTGATCGCGGTTGAACCCAACCGGGAAATGCGAGCGGCGGCGGATCAACTCTTGAACGGGATCGAAGGCTACCGCAGTTT
>DATJSQ010000041.1:0-6649 GCA_035503995.1 Verrucomicrobiia bacterium
ATGTGCCTTATCGAGTCTCCATCCCGATGCAAGACCTCAATCTCCCAGCGTTCTTTGGCTTTGAGCATTAGACAAATAAACTAAACCCAAACGGAGGTTTAGCAATGGAACTGGCGCATCATGCAACCGAACATGGTTCACGGTTGAATTTAGGATTCCATCCTCTTTGCCGGGACGAAGACATTTTATGCCGCTAACGGCATAACCGGGGATCCATCGCCCAGCGAAGCCGACATCAAAGTCACCCGCGATTTAATCCGCGCCGGCCAACTGCTCAAAATCGAAGTGCTCGACCATGTCATCTTGGGACAGTCCACTCCCGAACGGCCCAAGTCCTTTTCCAGCCTTCGCGAACTCGGATATTTCTCCCTCTAACCAAAACCAAAAACCCTATGAACGAACTCTCCGCCCGCTGTGCCGGGAAATTCATCCCGAAATCCATCGAGGACTTTATCGGCACCAACCGTGTCGAACGCACCAAGTCCATTCTGGACGGTGCCAAGTCCATCGCCGTCCATCTCGAAAAGGCCGTGCGCCTCTCGCGTCAAAATGAAAATGCGCCCATCAAATTCTTGTTCAATGGCGTGCCCGGCATCGGCAAAAGCGACCTCGCCAGGTATCTGCAATTTCTCACCGGCTGCGACCAATGGAGCACCACCAAGCTTAATGGCACCACCTGCAAAATCGAGAAAGTCGAGGAGATCGCCCGCTCCCTCCAATACAAAACCCTCTTCGGCGATTACCGGATGCTTTGGATTGACGAAGCCGACGAGATCCCCCGCCTCGCCCAGGTCCGCTTTCTGACGCTACTGGATGATTCGCCCGCCGGTGTCGTAGTGGTCTGCACCAGCAATTGCACCCTGTCGAGCTTCGAGAACCGGTTCCAGACCCGCTTCCAGGTCTTTGAAGTTGCCGCGCCGCCCATTGCCGACATCGAAAAATTAATCATTCGCCTCGCGCCGGAAATCCCGGCCCGCGATGCCATGCAAATCGCCAATTTCGCCGGCGGCAACGTCCGCCAGGCCCTCCTTGATGCCCAGGGCCTTCTCCAAGCCGCCGCATGAAACCCTACCAGATTCAAGAACTTTGCGAGTCCCTCGGTCTTGCCGTCCGTCAGACGCCAAACGTGACACGGACAAATTCACGGCTGGCCTCTCCACCCTCCTGAATCTCCAAATGCTCATAGCCGTCGTTTTATATTTTCAAATGTCCATCTTCCAAGTATAAACGGGCATTATCCGTGTGCGGGTGCTCATGTTAGAATGGGTTTTACATTTCGGAGGTAGTCACTTAATTTTGAATTTATTCATGAGGCGGTTTCCTTTTGGAAAGAAATCCGTAAATCAAGCATGAAACTCCTACAACTATTATAAAGATGTTAACGGACCGCGGCCTATGAAAATTAAGTATGACAACAGCTAAAAAATTAGAAAAGACTGCGTTCATTTCACCCTCGCTTTCTTCATCGGCTACGTATATTAATTCAATTTCCCCATTTGGTTTCTGGCCCACGACCGGCGTGGGCCTTTTTCGTGATTTTCTTCATTAACAAATGGGGCGCAAGCCTTTTTCAGTCCGCCCTCGGTCGGGACTAACTGCTTGACCGCATCCCAGTTGCATCCAAATCATTCCCTCAGTATCTTGACCGCAATCGCGACCGTCCCGGTCGCAGTTTCCGGCGTCTCGCCGAAAACATTCCTCCACCTCATCCATGAAACTTTTCTCTTTCCTTCCGCCCGTCGCCGGGTGTAAACCCCCCTGCATGGATTTTGAGCCAACCGAAAGCATCAAATCATCCCCACCCCCTGAAAATTCGCCTGAAAATTCCGCCGTCATTTTCTCTCCACCGCCGCCACCGGATGCCGACTTTCTCGCGCGGCAACGCGCCGCCCGCGCCCAGCGCAAGCGCCTCGCCGAAGAGCGCGACAAACTCTTCATCGAATTTTTCGGCCAGCCCGCCGCCGACAAGGTCATTGTCCCGCTTGGCTCGATGGTCGTCACCCTTTCCCTAAAGTTCGACAACTCGGACAGCATGACCGATTATTTCGACCGGCACGCCCCCCCTGTCGCCCAATTTCGCCCTGCTCGTTCTCAAAAAGCAGAACGAAACCGGGAGGCTCGCCCGCCTTGCACTCGCGCTGGCATCTGTGTCCATCCGCTGTGGTTAATGTTTTGTCGAATTCGCGCGTGCCGGGTCGTAGCATCTGAGCGAAGACCGGTCCCTTGGCGCCAATTCGCTTAAAGTCTCTTCTGTTCTATGCGCTCAAAAATCACGTTCCTGGGCAACATGACCTTTTCCCAATTCTCTGTTTCACTCATCCCCGCATGATTGCGATTACGGCTCAGGTCGCCAAAGCGGAATATTTCCGCGTTTCAGTCTCTTTACACCAAGGGAACAAAGATCACGAAGATTCTTATTTCAGGCACCCAGCCAGCCTTCGTTTTCGTTCCCTTCTGTTTAAGTTCATCCGCGTCCATCCGCCGTCTGCGGTTGCCGCCGCTCCGCATTCGCAACTCCTTCATTTTACGCGTATTTATCGCTCTTTCCCATCTTTACTCATGAAAAACGTTCAGGTACCGGCCCAGCCTTCATTGTCGCCGCTGACAATGGCATCCGCGCCGGCGCCGGCCGCTGCCGCCGGAATTTTCAGCCCAACCGTGATGTTAAAACCGTTGACTGACTTGGCGGGCATTGGCTATCTTGCGCGGCTCGTTTAACGAACATTTATCGTGAATATCTCCGTTGAAAATCTGGCGCCGTGCAAGAAATTGCTGCGGGTGGAAGTGGACGCAAAAGCCGTGGATGACACCTTCGAATCCGTCGCGAAGGATTTTCAAAAGCAGGCGGCGCTGCCCGGATTTCGGCCCGGCAAAGCGCCCCGCGCCCTCATCCTGAAAAAATACGAGGCCGAAATCAAGGACGAGGTCAAACGCAAACTCATTGGCGAGAACTATCGCAAGGCGCTCGAAGAAAAGAAATTGCAGGCGATCGGTTACCCGGACATCGAGGAAATCCAGTTTGCGCGCGGGCAAAATCTCCAATTTGCGGCGACGATCGAGACCGCGCCGGAATTTCAATTGCCCGAATACAAGGGCCTGCCAGTGAAGCGGGAAGACAAATCCGTCACGGACGAGGACGTGGAACGGGCCTTGAAATTGCTGGCGCGGCAGCACGTGAAATTTGAAACCGTCGCGCGCGAATTGAGGATGGGCGACATTGCGGTGGTCAATTACACGGGCGCCTGCGACGGAAAGCCGATTACCGACACCGCGCCGACGGCCACGGGATTGACGGAAAAGAAAAATTTCTGGCTGGACATCGAGCCGAACGCGTTCATCGCGGGGTTTGCCGAGCAAATGAGCGGGGCCAAAGCCGGCGAGAAACGGAGGGTGACCGTGGATTTCCCCGCCGATTTTGTGACGAAGGAACTCCGGAATAAAAAGGGCGAATTCGAGGTGGAAATTGTCGAAGTGAAGGAAAAAATCGCGCCGGCGGTGGATGACGAACTGGCCAAAAAATATGGCGCGGAGAGTCTGGAAAAGCTGCGCGCCGGCGTGCGCGTGGACCTGGAAAACGAATTGAAATACACACAGGGCCGCGCGATTCGCGGACAGATTGTGCGCCAATTGCTTGACCGGGTGAATTTCGACCTGCCGGAGACGGCGGTGGCGCAGGAGACGCGCAACGTGGTCTATGACATCGTGCGGGAAAATTCGCAACGCGGGGTCACGCGGGAGACGATTGAAAAACAAAAGGACGAAATCTACACGATGGCGGGGCGAAGCGCGCAGGAACGCGTGAAGCTGGCGTTTTTGGTGAAACGCATCGCCGATCAGGAGAAAATCTCCGTTTCGCAGGAGGAGATTTTGAAACGGGCGCAATCGCTGGCGGCGATGTACCAGATTTCGCTGGATAAATTCATCAAGGATTTGCAAAAGCGCGATGGCGTGCATGAGCTTTACGACCAGGTTGCCCACGAGAAAGTGCTGACGTTTCTGGAAAACAACGCCAAGGTGGAAACCGTGCCGGCGGCGAAGTAGATTCAGGTCCATGCCGCAAATAACCAGTTGGTTACCTGGCGAAATTATCCGGCGTCTGTGTTTGACGAATGACGTCAAAAACCGCAGAATCGCGCGGCACAATCAATGAAAAGTCTCGGAATCGTTTCGTTTTTTTTCTCCGCGATATTCACAATCGCGGCGCAGACCAATTCCGCGTCCGTTGCAACGACCCTGGCCAACACGGCGGCGCGGGCGATGTCCTTGCAGGATTGCATCCAGGAAGCGCTGGCGCACAACCTCGACGTTCAAATCCAGCGTTACAATCCGCAAGTTGACCTTTACAACTTGCGGGGAGCCTACAGTGGATATGATCTCACTTGGAACATCTCCGGAGAGCACTCCTTTAATTCCACGGCGAGCGAATTCGTGGGAACCAATTTGGAACCGGGCTATATTGAGAAATCTGATTCGTTCAATTCGGGCGTTGGCGGCACGCTGCCGTGGGGGTTGCAATATGATTTCAGCGGGAACATTGCGCAGGAAAAACAAATGCAGACCGGCCTCGGCGGCAGTGAAGTGACTCCCGGCTCGATTCAGGTGAGCCTGACGCAGCCGTTGTTGAAGAATTTTTGGATTGACAGCACGCGCCTGGGAATTCGTCTGGCCAAAAACACGCTCCAATCGGACGAACAAAGCCTTCGCCTGCATATCATCAATGACGTTACGTCGGTGGCGAACGCGTATTATGAATTGATCTATGCGTTCGAGAACGTGCAGGTGCAACAGGAGGCCCTGGAATTGTCCCAAACCCAACTCGACCAGGACCAGGAGCGGGTGGAAATTGGCAGCCTGGCGCCGTTAAGCGTGCAACAGGACCAGTCTCAGGTGGCCCAAAACCAGGCGAACTTGATA
Organism: Verrucomicrobiia bacterium; assembly: GCA_035503995.1. Classification (GTDB taxonomy): domain Bacteria; phylum Verrucomicrobiota; class Verrucomicrobiia; order Limisphaerales; family UBA11358; genus UBA11358. The sequence continues at coordinate 4,915 of DATJSQ010000041.1, forward strand.
TCGGCGCAGGAAACATTGTCGGTTGACCAGAACACCCTGAAAGGTTTGATCGCCGACACCAATTATATCATGTGGCACAATCTGGACATTCATCCGACCGAGACGCTGGTGGCTCAAATGCAGGAATTTGACCTGCAAGACAGTTGGAACAAGGGGATGACGGAACGTCCGGACCTGATTCAGGCGCGGTTGACCGCCGAGAGCCAGGGCGTGCAGTTGAAATACGATTACAATCAACTTTTTCCCTCGCTGGATTTAACCGGGAGCTATGGCTACAACGGCTCAGGCCCCCAGTACAGCGATTCGTTTGGCGGCATCCAACAAGGGAACGCGCCCTTTTACAGTTATGGGGCGAATCTCTCGATGCCCATCGGCAACGTCGGCGCGCGGAACAAGTATAAAGCGGACAAGGTGACTCTCCAACAATACCTGCTGGAGCTGAAACAGGATGAACAGAACGTGATGGTGCAGATTGACAACGCGGTCAAGATGGCGGAATCCGATTATGAAAGCGTGAATGCGACCAAACAGGCGCGCATCTACGCCGAAGCGGCACTGGATGCGGAGCAAAAAACCTATGCCGTGGGCAAAGCCACCACCTTTGAAGTATTGACTTATCAAAACGATCTGACGCTGGCGCGCTCAGAAGAAATCCGCGCGCTGGCCAATTACGAAGAGGCCCTTGCCACCCTCGCCCAGCAGGAAGGCAGCACGATGGAAAAATACGGGATTGATATCGAATTGGGGCGGTGAGTTTCACCAAAAATTCCAGGCGCCGCGCCAGACAATCCAGACACCCAACAGAAAATTCGTGATGGCGTGCGCCGTCATGGCGTCGCCCAAACGATTTTTCCGCAGAACCAGCCATTGATACGCCATGCCGCATAGAATCCCGGCCAGCCATTCGGCGTGCGCCATGCCAAAGACAATCGCGGTCGCAAAGAACGGGAAGGGCAGAAACCGGTTCAGCGGCACAGCCAAGAAGTCCTGGCGGGCGAGATAGCGATAACAAAACGAGCGATAAAACACCTCTTCGAGCGGCGGCACCACAAACGTCATGCCCAGGATGTGAACGGCGATGAAAAATCGCGCCATCGGTGAATTTCCGAAAATGGCCAGCGGATTACCCATGCCGGCGGACTTGAAAAAATGCGGATAAAGGGGGTCCAACGCCACCCAGATGACGCAGATTAATATGCCGACCAGGAGGGCTTCCCAGGAAACATTCCAGCGCATTTCGGAAACGAACGGGTACATCTCCCAAATGAGCCAGGCGCCAACGAGAGTTTTCGCCAGATAAAACCAATCCACCGAGGCCGGGCCGAATTGACCCTGGCACAAGGTCAGAGCCAAAAAGATGACAAACGGAACCACGCGCGCCAGCGCCGGATTGCCAAATAATGGTTTCAGGAATCTCACGGTGGATTATTCGCCGATGCCCAGTTGTTTCAGCGAGCCGTCGGGCCGTTCAAACGTGACGTTGAATTTTGTGATTCGCTTCACTTGATAGCGGCCCACCCTGTCGCCGACGTTGACGATTTTGCCATTGACGATGGCCACCGGATGGGGAGGGGTAAAAATGATTCCCTGGACCCTGGGCAAATATTCAAAGGTGTCCCACGTCCCGGGGGCTGCGGTGGCGACGGCCGCAACGTTTGACGCCGGCGCGGGGGCGGCGGCCGGAACGGGAGAGGCAACGGAGACAGCGTGGGCGGCAGGAACGGAAGAAGAGGCC
>DATJSQ010000042.1:0-18534 GCA_035503995.1 Verrucomicrobiia bacterium
CTTGCGAATCCGCTGGAAGGTCCACCGCTTTGTTCAAATCCACCGGGTAAAGCGCGAGTTCGATGCGCTTCACGTTTCGCCAATTGAGGGAATATTGGATCTCCGAGTCCGGCAGAAAAATATTTCCGACATTCACGCCGATTTGCGGGGCGGTGATGCTTTCAATTTCGGCCTTCGCCTGGTTCCAATACTGGGATTCGCCCTCCGCGTAACTGTTGGTGAGCTGCCGGAACAGTGCGAGCGCTTTCAAGTAATCGGGCTGCGATGCCCAGTTGCCGTCCTTGTCCATTACGGCATGACCGCTTTGCTCCATCCATTGCGCATAGTTATATAGTGCGTCATCATACCAATCGGTTTTCCCCGCCTGGATGGCGGCTTCAAATTCCTCGGGGACGCGGGCCATCCGGTACCAGTCACCGCCCTGTTGCTGCAGCGTCTTGGCAATCAGATAATGCGCGTGCGCTTTGTCCTCGTCCGTCTGCGCAATCCGCGCCGCGTTCTCCAAAATGTCCATCGGGATGAAATAGCCCCAGCCCCAGTAGTAATAACGGTTTCCAGAAACGTTTGGCGGCCGTGACATCTTCCAGACAATGTTCAAATAGCGCGTGCGCGCCAGATCAATGTCACTTTGTCCCGCCCACCAATCCAGCGCGGCCTGATAGTAAGGCCATGCCGTGCTCGAATCGTTGCTGTAGCGCCGCGTCCAATAAAAATCCCCGAGCGATTCCTCGACTTCCGCCCAAACGCGGTCGTGCTGGTCTTCGCGCGTCAGGTCGCGGACTTGCCTTTCGAGGCTGTCGCGGGCTTCATCCAGGGCCGTGGTATCGGGATTGCCACCCTGGGCCGCGGAACGCCATTGTGTATCGGCCAGGCGAAAGGCCACCCAGCGGGCCTCGCCCGCGGGAAGCGACGCAACGTCCATACTGGCATAAATTTCATGGGCTTTGGCGTAGGAACCATCGGTATAAAATTTTTCGGCGGCGGCTTTATTGGCGGAGTAATCGTCGGATTGGGCCGGGGCGATGCCCGTGAAGGCGAAGAAAATGGCCATCTGGATTCCAGCGAGGACCACGAAGCGGCTGTGAATGAATGTTTTCATAGGACTCAGACGGACGACAAAATTTCTGTCATTGTATGTTCCACTGTCTCATTCGACGGAAAGGGCGGGGAAATGCTCCCGTGCCCGTCACAATTTTTCCGGATAATCACCACGCGCAATCAGGTTGCGGATGCCTTCGACGACCAACGGCCTGTCTTCACGATATGTAACACCAAACCACGGGTCCGGGGCGCGCAAAACTTTCATCCGCTTTTTTTAGCGCGGACCAATTCGTTCACTTTTTTTGCTTGCAGGCGTTGTGGAAACGATTTACTCAAGTAAGCATTAACCGCAACGAACTTTCTACCAGGAATTGCCCATTATGAAAAGGAACCTTCTCATTGCCCTTGTTGCCGCGATACTGCCCTGCCACTTTGTCCTCGCCGATGGGACGGCAAAAAACGCCACCCAGGAATTGAACGCCCTGGTCACGAAGGTGCGGACTGATATCCAGTCTGGCAAAAAGACGGAAGCCGATTTGTCCGATGATCTCAGACAGTTCGATGCCCTCCTCGCCGAACATAAAGGCGAGAAGACCGACGCCGTGGCACGGATTTTATACATGAAGGCCATGCTTTATTCGGAGGTCCTCCACGAGACGGCAAAAGGCGATGCTTTGATGAACCAGTTGACGAATGATTTCGGCGGGACCGAATTTGTAACCGGGCTGGAAAAACAGGAGGCCCAGGAAGCGGAAGCAAAGAAAATCCAGGCCGGACTCGTGGAAGGGACCCAATTTCCCGATTTCAACGAAAAAGACGTAATGGGAAAGCCGCTTTCCATTGCCTATTACAAAGGCAAGGTGGTTATGATTGATTTTTGGGCAACCTGGTGCCCTCCTTGCCGCAGTGAAATCCCCAACGTGGTGACAACGTATCAAAAATATCACGACAAGGGCTTTGAAATCATCGGCGTAAGCCTGGATTCAGACCAGCAAAAGTTGCTGGCCTTTGTCAAAGAGAACAACATGACCTGGCAGCAATACTTTGACGGGCAAGGTTGGGGCAATAAGCTGGCGGTGAAATACGGCATCGAATCCATCCCCATGACCTTTCTTCTCGATGGCGAGGGAAAGATCATTGGCAAAGACTTGCGCGGCGATGAATTGACGGAAGCGGTCGCCAATGCGTTAGGGAGCAAATGAAGACGGGATTTCCCGGGACTGTTGCCCAGGCGCGTTGAATCCGACTACTGCGATAGCCGCACCACAGAAATGACCACCTGCGTTTGAGCACTGCGTCTTTCTCTTAAAATGGGTTGCGCCAACCAGCTTTTGTGGTCCAAAGCCCGTTTTGAAGCGGACCTTGCAGATGCCCCGCCGCCCCGGTGCGAGGATACAAACGGTGTTCACGCCAATGGTCGTGTTGGCCACAAAGACGAGGTCCCCGGCGTCTGCTCCGGTGGATTGCGCAAGTGGATCTGAACACGCCACCGAACCCCGGCGGTCTTTCCGGCAAGGGTTGCCAGCCGGCCCACGATGAACAGAAGCATGGTTTTCAGCGCGGCCCTGGTGTATTTTGCACGCGTGTCTGACGCCAACGTTCTCAACCAGCCGGCCGCAGACGCCCGGCTTTGGTTGCCCGACCCGGAAATCATATTTTTGAGCCACGGTTCGTTCGGCGCCTGCCCGCGTCGCGTCCTGGAATTCCAGGACGAATGGCGTGCCCGGCTGGAACGCCAGCCGTTGCAGTTTCTCGTGCGCGAACTGGAAACCCATCTCGACGCCGCGCGCGAAGCTTGGTCGCGAATCGAGAAATGAACTCCATGCGCCTGACTCTGACCGTCGTAATAATGGTTCTCGAAATCAGTCCGGCCATATTGGTTGCGGAAGGTTCATCACTGTTTGGGAACGACCCAGATCAAGCCCGCGAACGCACCAGTTTTCAAACCGGCCAATCATGGAGTCCGCGGGGGAACTTGCGTTCCGACGTCGCCATCGTTTACGGCATTGACACCAATTTGCCGACGCGAATCGAATCCTGGCGCGAGCATGGCTATCGCATCCATGTCATGACCGGCGTCGCGTGGGGCGAATATCAGGATTACCTCTACGGCCATTTCGACGGCATCAATCACGAGGATGAGGCGCAGACGGATCGCGACGGGCACAAGATCAGCCACGGCGGCGATGTGTATTACATGTCGCCCGGTACGAACTACGGAAAATTTCTCTGCGTCGGCGTGCAGCGCGCGTTGGATGCCGGCGCCAAGGCGATTGATCTTGAAGAACCGGAATTCTGGGATCGCGCCGGATACTCGGAAGGATTCAAACGCGAATGGGAGAATTATTATCATGAGGACTGGCAGCCGCCGGACAGTTCGGTGGACGCCCGCTGGCGCGCGGGCAAGTTGAAGTATTTTCTCTACCGTCGCGCGTTGCAGCAGGTCTTCGATTACGTTCAGGCTTACAATCAACGGACGGGCCGCGATGTCCGTTGTCATGTGGCCACCCACAGCCTGCTCAACTACGCCCAATGGTGCATTATCAGTCCTGAATCCAGCCTCGCCCGCGTCAACGGCTGTGACGGTTACATTGCCCAAGTCTGGACCGGCACCTCGCGCACGCCCAATCGCTATTGCGGCGAAGTGCGCTCACGGACGTTTGAGACCGCGTTTCTCGAATATGGCGCGATGCAAAATCTCGTCCGTGCCACCGGTCGTTCCGTCTGGTATTTGAACGATCCCATTGAAGACAATCCCGATCACGATTGGACGGATTATCGCAGTAATTGGGAATCCACGCTGACCGCTTCGCTCTTTCAGCCGGAAGTTGACAAATACGAAGTTGCTCCCTGGCCCGAACGAGTTTTTGGCGGACGTTATCCGGCTTCCGCCAAGCCGGAAGATCGCAGGCCAATTCCACCGGACTACGCGACGGAATTGCAAACCGTCTTTAACGCGCTGAACGACATGAAACAATCCCGCGTTGAATGGGATTGTGGCACGACCGGGGTCGGCGTGCTTGTAAGCGATTCGCTCATGTTCGAGCGCGGCGAGCCGAGGGCGAGCGATCCGTATCTGGGGAATGTCTATGGTCTGGCAATGCCGCTACTCATGCGCGGCCTGCCCGTCGCGCCGGTTCAATTGGAAAGCGTCACCATCCCTCATTATCTGGACGGATTTCACATTCTATTTTTGAGTTACGACGGGCAAAAGCCGTTGTCACCCGATGTTCATCCGCCGTTGGTTGACTGGGTAAAACGCGGTGGCGTGCTCGTCTTCTGCGACAAGGATGCCGATCCCTATCTCAAAGTCCGGGAATGGTGGAATACTGGCGGGAATCACTATGGCACGCCGCGTGAACAACTGTTTCAGATGCTCGGTCTGACCAATTCCGTAGCGACCAAGCAATTCATCTCCATCGGCCAGGGCGGACTGATTTGGCTGTGCGAACGCCCGGCCGACCTGGCCGCCAGTCCGGCGGGAGCGGTGCAGGTGATCGCCACAGCCAAACTCGCTGCCGGGAAAATTAATTTAAAATGGCGCAAGACAAATTATCTCTTGTTGCGCCGTGGTCCTTATCTTATTGCCTCCGGGTTGGACGAACCGATTTCGGCCACACCGCGTGAATTGTCCGGACACTTCGTCAATCTTTTTGATTCGGAGCTGCGCGTCCAAACCAACATTGCCATCGTTCCTGGCTCGCGCTGGTTTCTGCTGGACCTTGATGACGCTCGCACCGGCAAACCGCATCTGCTGGCGTCCGCTTGCAAGGCGTTGCTCCAGAAACAAAAGCGTAACCGGATCACTTTCGCGGTGGAAGGCGTTGGCGCAACCCCGGCGATTGCGCTGCTGGAATCGCCCCAGCCGCCGCGCGCGGTGACACTGGCCGGCCAAAATCTGAAGACGTTTCAATATTCCGCGAAGCAGCATTTGCTTTGGATTCATTTTGAAAACGAGGCGCAGCCGCGGGAATTGTCCGTGCAATTTTGATTTTATTAATCGGAGAAAATTCATTCAAAACTTGGAGAGAAATAGCCAAATAAATAGTCAAAAGAGTTGACAGTCCTAAATATTTACTATATGCTTTCGGTATGAAAAATGCCAAACCGTGGTTTGAAGTGATTGTGATGCCTGCATTACTCAGACATGCGCGCACAACATACGGACTGGCAATGCGCCAAGCATTGGCCGAAGCAGGGTATGATGACGTGCCGAAAAATGGTTTATACATAATCGGTGGGCTGGCACTGGGTGCGGGCGAGATCCCTCTGGGGCAGCTCATCGAAGAATTGCAGGTTTCAAAACAGGCAGCGGGCCAGTTGGTTGATATGCTGGTCGTGCGGGGCTATCTTGAGCGCACGGTGGACGCAGAAGACCGCCGCAAGCTCACCATAACGCTCACTGAACGCGGTCGGGCTGCGGCTGCGGTGCAGACCGCTGTGCGGGAAAAGATTGACGCGGAACTGATCGCGCGAGTTGGACTGAAGGCTGTCAATTGCACACGCCGGACGCTGGCGGTGCTGATTGAATTGGGTCGTCAGAAGAGAGGAGGAGCCGATGCTTAAGCAGTCCTGGCCTGCTCCACCCAAACGTAACGATAACTGTGCAATGTCAGCCACTCAGTGCCAAGCTGGCAGTAGCGATGCCGAAGCTCAGGTGACGCGGTCGCCAGCACACAAGTCGCATAAATACGCACTTTACACGCCATGGGCGGTCAGGTTTTCAACAAGGCAGCGGTTCGGAAAACGCATATCACCCGATGAGAAGCAAATTAAGCAAGGCAATGAACAACTGTAAAAACTTTATACTCATCTCCGCCATACTGGCACTGAGTCTGCCGGGGTTGGGCTGCAACAAATCCGGCGAGCTCGCGCAGCGCTCCACATTTAGGCCGCCGAGCGGTCCGGTGGAGTTGAAATTGAAGTGGCCGACAGGCGAACGCATCTTGCAGGAAATGGACACGAAACAGACCATGGAGTTGTCCATCCCGGGCCGGGCCGTTCCCCTGAAACAGGAGATGACCCTGGAGCAGGAATACGGGCTGACTGTGTTGAAAGCGACGCCCGACGGCGAACGCGAGGTGGAAATGGAATTTCTCAACGCCCGGGTAGGGATGACGTTCGGAAGCAAAGCGTTTCCAAATTACGATTCGGAAAAAAAATCGCCGGCGGACAAGGCCAATCCGCTGGCCAAACTGTTCGAAAAAATCATCGGCTCCAAAATCCAATTTTTTCTGAATGCCAGCAATGAGGTCGAGCGGATGGAAGGTGTGGACGCACTTACGGAGAGGCTGGCGTCCGACGGGCAGGCGGATGAACTCGACGGTTTGAGAAACCAATTTAGCGAAGGCAATTTGAAACAGATGATGAGCGCAAATTTATTCATGCCTCCCACGGCAGTGCAACCGGGCGACACCTGGCCTGTTCACATCGAATTTCCGATGGGCACGATGGGGACGATGGTCGTGGATGACGAATTCACCTTTCAAAACTGGGAAATGCACGGGGAACGCAATTGCGCCCGCCTGGAATTTCAGGGGACCGTGACAAACAAACCTGATACGGCCGCAGATCCGAACAAGATGAGCGTAGCCATTACAAGCGGCGATGCGTCGGGCGCGTCCTGGTTCGACCCGGAACTGGGAATAACCATTGATTCCCTCATAAACCTGAATATGAGCATGATTATAGCCATACCGATACATCGGCGTGAAAATCCCAACGCCACAGTCAGGACGCAACACATCACCGGCAAAATGAATCAGATTATTACCATGAGATTAATATCGGTGAAGTGACCGGCCGGCGGGGCGGTCTTTGATCCCATGCAACCATTCAAACCAAACCAGGCATTCACGCTGATTGAATTGCTCGTGGTCATCGCCATCATCGCGATTCTGGTGGCGCTGTTGGTGGCGGTTTTGAGCGGTGCCCGGGAAAGGGCTTTTCGCACGCAATGCCTCAATAATTTGAAACAACTGGGCATTGCCATCCAAATGTATGCGGACGATCATGGGGATCAATTGCCCGGGCCGGTCTGGATGGGCTTTTACGAAGAATACGACAATCAGGATTCCACGCGGTTGCCTTATTACATCGCCACTGACATGGGACTGCCCGCGCCCCAAGCCACGCCTTTGGACGCTTTGCTGGCCCGATGCCCTTCGGCTGCACGGCATTGGACGCCCGCCGGCCCGGGGACTCCGTTGATGTCAGACTATGTGCCATTGAGTTATATGGCTAACAAGCAGGTCACTAATATTGACTCGGGTATCCTGACCTCGCCGTTTGGCTACCCTTATGCCTTGCCACCCTTTAACGAGGACTCCGATGAGGCGCCCAAACGCCTGCAGCAAATTGCCAGCCCATCGCTGTCGTGGGCACTGACGGATGTGGACCAGGAAAACGGGTTTTCTGGCGCCGCCTATTATTCCTATTTGCCGTTGACCCCGGCTCATGGCAGCGTGCGCAATCAAGTCTTTTTTGACTGGCACGTGGAAGCGGTGAAAAATACGGAATGAATCGGACGAATTTCAGCGTGGCGTGAGTGAATTGCTATGGATTTGATGAATTCTTTCAACCGCAACAAACGTAATGAATCACTCGGAGGACGAGAAAACTCAGACGCAGCGCCGGCGGCCGGGCTTTGTCAGGCCTGCCGCCCCATCATCTGGTCATCGCGCGCCGGGAACAAATGGTTGCTGACTTGCCCGAAGCATTCGCGCTCATCAAACAAAAATATGGCGCAAGCTGCCCGAGCATGATTTCATTCACTACCGGACCAAGTCGCACCGGAGCCATTGAACGCATCCTTGTGCCCGGGGCGCACGGACCCAAAAAACTGACCGTAATTTGTTTGTAAAGCATGCCCCGAAAGTACCGATATCCACAATCCTCCAGCCTTATGACCCGTGTCCGCATCGCTTTCCTCCTTGCCATTTTGAGTTGCGCAACTCTGCCAGCCGCGGCCGGCGGTTTGGTCGAGTTCGATTCTGTTGCCCACACGGTCATGATGTCTGATGCCGGAAGCAATTTGGTTCTGCGGCTGAATTGCAACGGATGCTGCTATCTGGATCGGGTCCTCGTGCGCGGTCGCCAGGTGGTTGCGCCTGACACCGGCGTGTGCAGCGCAATTGAGGTGGGCGGCCAGTGGACCACCACGCGGACCGGCATCGCCACCCCGACCGTGCGCATCAAGGGTCGTGAGGTTCTGGTTGACGGCATCGCCTACACCGCCGGAGGCATCGCGGTGCGGGAACGCTGGCAATTCACCGTCGGCGAGAATCGCATTGACTGGAAGATTAGCCGGCGCTACCTGAACGGTGGCGTGATTGATGACACGTATTTTCCCGGCTGGGATTTCGCTGCGATGGACACTTGGACTGCCGGCCTGCTGGACACCGGCGGCGTCGCCTGGTGCCGCTTTTTGTCCAACGGCACCTCGTACGGCGCCCACGCCGGCATGGTTACGTTCTTCAATCCGGCAGACGCCGCCTGCCTGCGGGTCACGCCAACCGTTCAGGCCGGAACACAGGTCGCATCGCGGTTCTCCCACCAGCCTTCCGGACTGTTCTCCTTTGTCCAGTCGGTCACCACCACGGAATTGACTCCCAAGTATGATCTAAACCGTTTCACCCGAAGCCTTGACGTGTGGGCTCCCTTTCGCGTTGAGCCTGGCACGGTGCAGGTGGACCTGGCTCTCCAGGTTCTTGACGGCCGTGCGGTCCGGGGCCGCGGGACCTTCGTGGGACTCGACGGCAACGCCATTTGCAACTTGCTCGATACCATCGGCCGCTACGGCGTGATTGACCGGCGCATCATGGGCGGCAACGGCTGGCTTTCGGGATATGTCTGCCTGCATGAACCATTTTTCGCCGAGATGGGACTGGCGATTGACGATCCACGCTACACCGCCAACCTGGCCGCCACCCTCGACGAGTGGCGCGACCACGCCCAGGAATCCGACGGCCGCATCAAAGCGCGTTGGAGCTATAATTCAGGCGATGCCATGCCCGGAACTTATGACCGCTTCGGCTTTTACGAGGCGCAGTGGGGTTACCTGTTGGATTCCCAGCCTGACTATGTCATCAACGTATCCGAGCAATTCGACCTGAGCGGCGACACCGCCTGGTTGCGCGCGCACAAGGAATCCTGCGAGCGGGCGCTCGATTGGTTGCTTGCCCGGGACAGCAATGGCAATGGTTTGGTGAAGATGATGAACGACTCCGAAACTCAAAAAAAGTCGAGCGACTGGATTGACGTGGTGTGGGCCTCGTGGGAGAACGCGCTGGTCAATGCGGAACTCTATGAAGCAATGACGTTGTGGTCCGATCGGGAGAAGATCCTCGGCGACCCGGAGCGGGCCGCGCGTTACCGCGCCGCCGCCGAAAAACTCAGGGAGGCCTTTCGCCGCCCCATTTCCCAGGGAGGATTTTGGAATCCCGACCGGGGTTGGTTTGTCTATTGGCGCGACCGCGACGGCTCCATACACGGTGACAATCTCGTCACTCCCGTCAACTTTTGCGCCGTTGCCTACGGTTTGGCCGACGACGGCCAGCGGCAGCGCATCCTGGACGGAATCGAAGAGCGAATGCGCCAGGAAAAGTTGTTCCACTGGCCCCTGTGCTTCCTCTCCTATGCCAGGGATGAGACGTCCTGTTGGCCTTTTCCCACCTATGAAAACGGTGACATCTTCCTTTCCTGGGGAGAGGTCGGGGTGCGGGCGTACGCCCGCTACAATCCCGCCATCGCCGTCGCCTATGTGCGCCGAATCCTTGATCGTTATAATCAGGACGGCCTGTCGTTCCAGCGCTGCCTCCGCCGCAACCAGACAGGTGCTGGAGACGACATTCTCGCCGGCAACTGCATGACTATCGTGGGTCTTTACCGGGACATCTATGGCATCAGGCCGCAATGGAACCGCCTGGGTTTGGATCCGCACCTGACGCCCGAGCTGGACGGGACAAGGATAAATTACCGGTTGCGCGACCAACATTACGAACTCACCCTCGGAACAATCTCCTCCGCCATTGCTGTTGACGGCTTTACCATTCGGGCCGCCGGTTCCTTCGCGGTGAATGCCTCCGGCAACCGGCTCGACTGCTTCCAGGGCTTTCAAGACAAGCCAACGCTTACCCTTACCCGGAATGCGACGGCGGACGTCACCGCGGACATTGAAGCCTGGCCCGAATCCGGGAGCGGTTCCTGCCGTTGGACCATTTCTTGTCCCAACCAACCGGTGCCTCTGCGCATGACGATCTCCGGGCTGCGCCCGCAAAGCGCTTATGAATTGCAAACGGATGGGGTAAGCACCGCCGACTTGGAGACCAATCCCCAAGGCAGCGTCACAGTGGAGCAGGAAATTGGCCGGTCCAATGGTGTCGCATTTGTATTGATACAAAAGCAATAAACTAATAAATCTTTTACACTGGAAACATTGCTCACTAAATTTCGTGTTCAAAACGCGGCGAACTGTGATTTAACCCCAGAGCCAACCGGTGCGGGATAAGTGCCTGACGTATTTTTTTTTCGGCTGTGGTTTTCGCCACCAAATTGGTCGCCCAAGCCTGCAGCTCATTGGCATTCACCGCGCTCTTAAATTGTGTGGCAAATTTTCGGTTTGTTCGACGTTTTCAGAGGCGCAACAAACCGCAACGGCCACAATGACTGCTGCAGTCAGGCATAATTTATTCACGGTGAATTAGCCGCGCGTCCGGTCTGAGCGGAAAGGAACCCACGCCGATTTGTGCGGATAAATGTTCAATGCGCAGGCGAAGACGGCGCAGGCGCGGTTCCATTGAGCGTGAACGCAATCGCCACCACGCCGCTGTTCCGGGGCAGTGGATTATCGCCTGGAAGCGTGAAGCTGCTCACGGTTTTGCCGGGATCGAGCGGAAAGGTGTACCCGTAAAGGTATCGGTTTCCTGAAAAGGTTCCCAAATTGACGTCGCTGTAAGGCATGGTCGCGACAATTGTTTCGCCGGGATAATTCTCCGGCGCGGTCCAATCACTGAGGCTTTGCGTGAAGGTCGTGCTGGAGCCATCGGTGTAACTCACGCGAAACGTCTGGTCCGCATGGCTGCCGCCGTTAGCGCTGCCAAGCATTTTCAACGAGGCATAATGTCCGGCAGGCAGCGGAATGATAATTCCGGTGACTGCGTTGTAAGTGCCTTGCCCGCCATTGGCGGGAATGCCGACCGCAAACTGGTTCGTGCCCCAAGTCAGCCCATCGCCGAGCAGCACGCCTGAATAAGCCCAACCGTGGCCGTCAATCCCGCCGTTGTCGCCGAGCACCAGATGGTCGTTGCCGATGCCGTAGAGAGTGGCCACTTGGGCGAGGTTTACGGCGATTTGCGCCGTGTTGCTGCTGACAATCACTGGCAGCGTCAGCGAATGGCCCGCAGAGAGCGGAACGCCTTCCGACGCGCCGATAATGCGGATCGTGGACGCTCCGGTGGGCGCATCGGCACGCGCCGACAGCGTCATTTGGAAACTGTCGTTTCCGAGCGGCGCGAACGAAGCGGTCACTCCCGCCGGAAGCCGCGATGCGGCCAGGTGGATGTTCCCGCTGAAGCCATCGAGGTGCGCAAGCCGAAAAGTCGTTGAGGCGGTCCCGCCGGGTGCCAGGGTCAACGTGTCCGGCGCGGGCGTCGTGAGGCTGAAATCGGGAAATCCACCCACGGAGAGATAATGGCCGTTCAGAAAGGACTGTCCATCGCCGCCGTGATGCTTCCAATTGTCCCATGCGCTAAGAACTTTTGCGGTGATGTCCGAACGGTAACCGGGAATGACGCCCGTGAAGAAAGTTGCGTCCAGATTGCTCAACGTGTCGCCCGATCCCATCACCAGGTATGCCGTCACGTAGGCGGTCAAAATGGTGGACGGATTGTAGCCCTGATCCAGAGCGGTCCATTGGATGTCGTCGGCTTTGACCTGCGCAAAGGCATTTCGAAAGATGGACCAGCCATAATGCGATTGCAGACCCTTCATCATGGCGTAAAGCCGGCTGCCGCCAAAGTCCGAGTCATGCGCTGCGGAGACGTCAGCCAGGCCAAGCTCCGCTTCGACGCGCACGGCCGACATGCCCGGGAAGGGACTCTTATCATCGGCCCACCAATCGCGCGGCCAGCCGGCGGAGAGAGCCTGGCCGGTGAGCAAGTTCTGCGTCTCGTGCGTCCCGATGGCGTACGCCCAGAATCTTTTGATGCCGTATGCCGTATTGAAATAGGCATCGTAGGCGACGCCGATCCCCGGCGCCGGCTGGCCGGTGACGTCGCTGATTTCGCCGATATTACCGGTCGCAAAGCCGCCGCCGGTCTGTGGGTCCACCCACAGGTAATAGTGGCGGCGCGGCGGCGCGATGCCCCAATCGGAAACCGTTTGCGCGTATTCCCGGTCCATGTAATCGAACATGGCCGAGATATCCGCCTGGTGGTTCGTCCAGATGGTCTGGGTCGTGTACCAAATGAAGGTGGCGCCCCGGTGGATGCAAATGATCTGCGCCTGAGTGGTGGACGAAAGAAAAATGCACAACAGCGCGAGCAGGGCGGCGCGGGGAATTGCCGTGACACGGCAACAGCCCGGGATGGGGCAATTCTTAAAGTTCAGAGCCGTCATACCAGCAATCCTTTCGTTTTGAATAATGGTGCGCGATAGAGGGTTTGAACCTCTGACCCCTACAGTGTCAATGTAGCGCTCTACCACTGAGCTAACCGCGCACGAGTGGAGGATCAATTTCAAACGTCCCGCCCATTTTTGCAAGCGCGAATATTGCCCCGAAAACGAAGGGTATGATTGCGCCCATCGGAATCCGCCATCCAAAGTCAAATAGAATTGAGCGACCCGCACCCCTCATAATAACAGAGTGTTTACCAAATTGGACGCAATGACAAGCTGAAGTTTGAAGGACGAATGTCCTGCTTTTTGATACGCCTTGCATCTCTCGTTTGACAGCAGACGTCCGGTCGCGTGAACTACGGGGGAGGCGAATTCTGCGCACCATTTTGAGAATTGGGGAAATTATTGACCTCTAAAAGGGAAATTGCCCCTTTGGCAATCGCGCGAGGCAATGTTTGCGTCCAGCCTTGGGATGGATAATCAATGGCGCGCCAAATGCTGCATTTTCTGAGAGTGGACTGGTTGGCTTGGGAGGAGACGCAGTCTTCTCTGAATTTATTTGGTTTCAACGTATGAAAAAGAATTTGCCCCTGACGAGGATCCTGCTTTATCAACACTTCGGATTCCTGACGATTATCACGATTTGCTGGCTGAATGAATTGCTCCAGCTCCCGTCCCTGATCTTTTCCGATCATCCCTTCGCTTTTGTCTTCCGCAAGTCCACGCTGGATATGCTGCTGGTTCTGGCTGTCTGGCTGCTGGTGAGCGGCTCCACGCGCCGGCTATTGGAACGCGTTCGATACTTGGAAGATTTCCTGCGTGTTTGCTCCTGGTGCCGGCGCATTGATTACCACGGGAATTGGATGCCGTTGGAGGAATTCATGGAGCAAGGTTTCGACACACCGACCACGCACGGCATCTGCCCGGAATGTCTGCGTCGGCAAAAAGAGGCGATTGAGCGGTCAAAACGCGCGCGGCAAAATGGCGGCCTGTCGCCGGAGCCTTGAATCCAAGCGGCGTTCAGCCCGGGGCATGGATTGTGGCGACTGGCCGGAGCGACTATCCAAACCAGATCAACAATGTACTGGCGTTTCCGGGGATTTTCCGTGGCGCATTGAGTGTGCGTGCCCGCCGCATCAATGAAGCGACGAACCGGGCCGCTGCCCACGATATTGCAGGATGTATTGCGCGTCGGGAATTAAGCTCCGAATACATCGTGCCCAGCGTCTTCAATCGCGAGGTGGTGCAACGTGTGGCCGCCGCGGTCACCGAAGCCGCCATCAAAAATAGGGTTGCCCGGAAAGGGCCGCCCCGCCGTCAGGTTTTGGCGGGTGGAGAATTGCTTGCGACAAGAATAAGCCAGCCGCCCTCGACAAACTTGCCGCACAGACGCCGGAAGCGGGCAGCAAAATCTTTCGTTGCACACCGGGGGCGGACTGTGCTAAAATAGCTAATGACTGGTCAATTTAACTGAGACAAAATTTATGGAAAGTGTCACTGCATTAGAAGCCAAGACCCGGTTTGGTCAACTCCTTGAACGGGTTGCCCAAGGCGAAGAGGTCATCATCACCCGGCACGAAAAGCCGGTCGCGCGCCTGGTGCCCGAAGGCCGCCGCAATCTGGAATCCGTGCGCGCGGCGGTCGCCGGAATTTTCAAGTTGCGCCAGAAAATCTTTGAAGAGAACCAAGGGAAACCAAAACTCACCGCCGCGGAAGTCAAAGCCTGGATTGGCGAGGGGCGGCGTTGAGCGCAAGTTTCATCGTGGATGCGTCCGTCGGATTTGCCTGGGTCTATCAAGGTCAGGCGACCCCCGAAACCGATCATTTGCTGAATGAAGTCGCCGCCGGTGCCACGGTGATCGTGCCCGCCCTGTGGTTTTTAGAAATGTCGAATGTTCTCTTGGTGGCACAACGCCGCCACCGGCTGACGGCTGGACAGCGCAAGGCGGCGATGGAGAAATTGACCGCCATGCAATTAACGGTGGACGAAGAAGGGTCACGTAATGCCTTTGGCAAAACCAGTGAACTGGCCGAGAAATATGGCCTCACCATCTATGATGCCACCTACCTCGAATTGGCGTCGCGCCGGTCACTGCCGCTCGCGTCGCGCGACGAAGCCTTAAGAAACGCCGCAAAGCGATGCGGCCTCAAAGCCCTCTGAATTTGCGTTGCCTTGCCCCAAAAAAATTGTGGGACTCTTGCGGGGTAGCACGCAAGGCGGTGTCTCGTTTGCGATTCAGTTAACAGCCTTATAGTCAATACACCTGCGATGCCATAGGCAGTTGATTTCGAGTGGCTCGTGGAAGGCTGGATGCTTCCGATTCCGACCTCCGCATCCAGCGTTATCGTTGGGATTTTTGAGGAAGACCCGCCATCAGGAAACCCTCAAGTCAGGTTTTGGGCAGGCTGCCTTCGAGCAAATCACGATATTCCGGGGGGATTTGATTGCCTTCGACCAAATCGGCCAGCAATCGGCCCCCCACGGCGGCCGGCGCAAATACCAGGTCCGAACGGGCCAGTTTCAGCCGTCGGATGGCGGCAACGGTGCTGGCCACCGCCAGCAGCCGTACATTCGGATTCAAATCTTTTGCCACGAGCGCAATAAAAGCGTTTTCACCGTCATCGTCCCGGGCCGCGATCACCATGCGGGCGTGTTTGATGCCGGCCTGCTGGAGCAGCGCGTCGTTGGTGGCATCGCCTTCGATGATCTCGTGGTCGGTGTCACCGGTCCATTTTGCCAGGGAGGCGACGATTTGAACGAACGGCACTCCGCGGGACTTGAATTCCCGGGCACTATTACGGGCGACGGCGCCTTCGCCGGCCAATATGACATGATTTTTGAAGTCCATTGCTTTCTCCTTTGGGTTGAATAATCGTTCAAATTCTCCGGAAATTTTTGGGCCGAGGGCCGAGGCAATTGCGCTGGCAAAGACGCCCAAGCCGACGACCAACAGCGAGATCGCGAACCACCTCGCCTCGGGCGTCACAGGCACAATATCACCGTAGCCCACCGTGGACAGGGTGACAACGGTGAAATAGCATGCCGTGCCGAAACTGTCTATCGGCGGTCGAAAGTCGGCCCGGAGCAGAAAGCTGCCCACTGCTCCATAGGCCAAAACGGCGAAAATGCTGCTTAACGAAAACAGAAGGCTGGACAAGGCCGTTCGCCGGGTGAAATAGTGCCGGGTCCACCAGAGAACACCCAGCACGATGGTCTGAAGTGCCAAACTGAAGCCCCAATTATGTTTTGCGACGTTGACGGCAACGGTGATGAGCAGGAGCCAGGCGGACAGTGTCCAGGCAAAACTGACCCGCCTTAATAAGCCGATGGCGGCAATTAACAACATTGTCCCCAAGATGACCTGCGCGGTGCCACCGAGCGCGGACATTGAATCGGCCAATCCATTAAGCGCACGGACGCGCTGAAAGATGGTCAAGGGCAGGCTCAATCCATCGAGGATGTTGAGAATACCGACGAGTGCCAGGACCACGGCCAGTGGCACCTGCGGCCAGAGCGCCGCCAAGCGGTGCTGGATTGATCTGCTATGCCCCTGGCTGCCAATCTTCATTCGTCTCTCCTGCCCCATAAAAGCAATTGTCCATTGACAAGTCAACAATGCTTGTGTCCCGACCGGGCGCGGCTCGTGATGGATCGCTTTAGGACCCATGAAGAATTCCCGCGTTTAGATGCCCGCAGCCATCCGTCCAGGCGAACATCGTGGCTGTGCCGAACGCCCAAGGGCCCGACCGCCTCCAGGCGCCAGCGGCCAGTTCCATTGGCGCTGGCCGGGGTTGCTGTTCTCCAAAATTGTTGTTACGACACCAAGAAACTGCTACCATCGGCTTGGCCGTGAACAACACGACGATGAACGACGCGACCCATATCGCCGGCGCAATTCCCGGCCATTTGCCGCCGGCAATCCAGGTGCTGTTGTTTGCCTTGTCGGTCCCCGGACTTTATTGTCTGATGGTACTGTGGGGACGGCTATTGAAACGTCGGCACGGGGTCCGCTTGGGATGGCTGTATCACCTTTTTGCCCTCGCGGTCGTGGTTTATATCTCCGGAGAACTGCTGGGGTTGGACTGGCCGTTTTTGCCCCATGTCGCCTGGGCCACCGTCATTTTGGGTTCCCTGTTCCTCATCGCCCTGGTGGACCGGTATGTATGGGAACTGTATTTCAAACAACGGCACAATGTCGAGGTGCCGAAGTTTCTCGTGGAGGTGGTGCGCCTGGCGATTATTTTGCTCGCCGTCTTTCTGGTGCTGCGTTTCGGCTATCATCAAACCATCAACGGCCTGTTGATTGCGCCGGGCGTCTTGATGGTCATCGTCGGCCTCGCCATGCAGGATTCGGTGGGAAACATCATCTCGGGGTTGACGCTGCAAATCGGCAAACCCTATCACGCCGGCGACTGGCTCTTGGTGGGCGACACGTATGCCGAGGTCATCGAAATCAATTGGCGCGCCACCCGGCTGCGGACGATGGACGCCATCGTCATCGAGATTCCGCACCGGCAGATGGCGGCCCAAAACATCGTCAATCTCAACAAACCGGCGCGCTGCCACGCGATGCTTATTTCCGTGGGTATCGAATATGGCGCTCCGCCCACGCGGGTAAAAGACGTGCTGTTACATGCCACGGCCAATGCCCGGGGGATTGCGCCCGAACCCAAGCCGCGCGTTTATCTGAAAAATTTCGGCGATTCGAGCATCCAATACGAAATCAAGTTCTGGCTCGAAGACCACTCGACGTATTTTAAGGTCGCCGATTCAATCAGGACCAACGTATGGTACAGCCTTCGGCGGCATGGCATCCGGATTCCCTTCCCGATTCGGACACTGCAGCTCGAACAGCCCGCCCGGGACAAACAGCAGGAGGTGCAGAGCGCCGCGCGCCTGATGCTCCGCCAGCAGACGTTGTTTGAATCGTTCACGGACGCGCCGCTTGATGCGCTGTTGCCGCGCGGACAGGCCGCCCATTTCGGGCGCGGCGAGAAACTGATCGAGCAGGGTGAAAACGGCGATTCAATGTTCATCCTGGTGAATGGCACGGCCGACGTACTGGTCAATCATGACGGAATGCAGACGCGGGTCGGGTCGCTGGCGGCGGGCGATTGCTTTGGCGAAATGTCGCTCCTGACAGGGGAAAAGCGCAGCGCGACGGTGGTCGCCTGCACGGATTGCGAAGTGGTGGAAATCGGCAAGACCGTGCTCGCCAAAAGCCTCAAGGAAAATCCACAACTGGTCAACATGCTGGGTGAAATCCTTGCCAAACGCCGCATGGAGACGGAAGGAATTCTGGCTGACACTCCCAAGACGGCCCTTATCCGCAAACAAGAGCAATACACCGACGGTTTCCTCGACAAACTGCGCTTGTTTTTCGAGTTGTAACCAGGAGGGCCGTTTCGCCACCATGCAGTTCCCGTGCATCAACCCTTGGCGGGATGCAACAGCCCGGTCTCCCTGCTGTGGGGGCCGGAGGAATGGATTCGGCCGCAGGCGTTTACCGATGCAAGAACAATCTCGATGGCGCCGAGCAATTGTGCGGTGTCGAGAGGTTTTTCCAGGAAGGCAGCCGCGCCTTGCCGGAAACATTCGAGTTTCAATTCGGGATTTCCAAAAGCCGTGAACACGATCACGGGCAGACCGGGAAAAATCTCATGGATGGCGAAGACCAGAGTCATGCCGCTGACGGCGGGCATGCGCAAGTCGGTAATCACCAAATCAATTTTTTTCTCCCGGCGGGTGAGGATATCAATGGCATCGCCGGCCCATTTCGTGGCCGTGACCGTCGCGCCAAAGCCGGTCAAAACCTTGTTGAGGGCGCGTAACATGCGTTCGTCGTCGTCAACGATCAAAATATGCCTGTTCAAAAG
>DATJSQ010000043.1:0-8252 GCA_035503995.1 Verrucomicrobiia bacterium
CATTAGCGCCAACGCCATCGTCGTAATATGCGACTTGTCCTGACGTTGTGGTGATTGCCTTGAACATGGCATAAACATTGGTGGTATCCAACGGGTCATCCCATGTGCCGTCTGCGCAAAAAATAATTCGTCTGCTCATAATGCATTCCTTTCAACGAAAAACCTGTCATCCGAATTCAGCCGCCAGCAGAAGTGAAAGAATGGCAAATGTCAACAATCAACTGATTTTGCGCGTCATGACGCTTACGGTCTGGAGCAAACAAGCCGACCCAATACCGATGAATAGTTTCACCATCTGGGACAGGCGATGCGTCCACAAACGGTTTTTGAGCGAAGTACCTGGTTTGGTTGGCGCGGTGGTCGGCGGGTTTGTGGCAGAAGGCCGTGGAGAAATTTCGATTTTGAATGAAATGGCTGGGGTCCGGCTCACGGTCACATTGAACATGGCAAACCTTTCAGTGGCGAGCGAAATTCAAAATCAAAATGCTATGGCCTTAAAAGTGGTGTGAAGGGAATTGCGCTTCGAGTCGGCTCAGACATCCTGTTTTGCCAGAATGATTTTTCCAGGTTCGGCGGGGGCGTTCCGTCGGAAAAATTGAAACGTTGGATGCGGCCAAAGCTCTGCATCGGGGAACGATGACGGGTTCCAGAAGAAAATTGGCCTCTAACAGTTCCCGCGAAAAGCGAGATTCCACCCGAGCCATTCCAATCCAGGATTAATCCGCGGGCGGAATCGCTCACTGAATATATCGCCAGTTGGCCGCCCACCGGGCCATCTGTTTGAGTGGCGTCAGTTCCGGTTTCGACCGCCAGCAAGTCCATCGGCGTGCCGTTCACCTCCCAGACGTCGGCGAAATAGGTGTCCAATGAAATCCCGTCATTTCCGACAGCGTCGAATGGACGCCTGATGGTAGATTGGGCCTTTAAACCAGCGACTGAAAAAAACATCAACCCCGCCAGCAATAGTTTCTTTTTCACTTAACCTCTCCCATTTGGTTTCTTGCCCACAACCTCCATGGGCCTTTCGTGATTTTCGCTGTCCAAGCTGCGCCACGGGCAAAACCTCTCTGCCAACCCTAAACGGACACCGATATGAAAAAATTATATTTTTTGTTCCGCTTGGCAACTGAAAAATTCGGCCCGACTTGGCGGCGGGGCGCATCTCACTTTTTGTAAACGTTCGCAGACTATGCCGCCCCGACGGGGCTTCTTCCGTATGGGTTGGGTTTTCTACAAAGATTTCGCCCCTGAACGGGGCTTGCACACCGGCCGCAGGACGGTCAACCGCAGCTTCAAGCGCCGTCGGCGCGACATCTCCGTAGTTAAAAATCCATTAAAATCGCCAGCCCCGTCGGGGCGATATCTTCTGTCCTTTCCCTTCTCAAAAAATGAGATGCGCCCCTTGTAGCATCAACCAAGTGGATTTTTACTTTCGGCGCTCCCTCCCCTTCCGTCGCAAATCTTCCGCCTCCTTTATCATCTGTGACAACGGAACACTCAGGGCATCCGCAAGCGAATCGGCCAGATTCAGGCTTGGATTCCGAATGAAGGTTTCAATCCGTCCAGTCATCTTCACATCAACGCCGGCTTTCTCACTCAATTTCTCCTGACTCATTTTTGCCAATTTTCTCCGGTTGCGAAGCACGATACCGAATGATTTAGCCAAATCTTTTTCAAGCATGACGCCCGTGGCGGCGTGCGTGGGCCAGACGGATCGGCGGGCGGCTCAAATCCTCAAATCCCAAATGCATCCCGTTGTTTGACAACGGCCTGAGATTATTCGATGATTCGTGCGGGTTGCCGCGCCTGCGGCCTGAAAGGCCGTTGGGAATGGAAACAAGTCTGTTATTTTGAACCAATAGGAGTCAGGTGAGCACCGACACAACCATTCGATACCTCAAAGAGGCTGAGAAAACATACCGTGGAATGGTCGAGAATGCCGTCGAAGGCATTTATCAGAGCACGCCTGACGGGCGTTATATCGTCGTCAACGCCGCCCTGGCCAGGATGTATGGTTATGAGAGCCCCGAAGAATTGATGAAAGGGGTGTCGGATATCCAAAACCAGATTTACATGGATGCCACCATGCGGGATCAGTTCAAGCGGCAAATTGAACAGACCGGATCCGTCCAGGGGCTGGAATATCGAGTGCGGCGGCGCGATGGCAGCATCATTTGGATTTCCGAAAGCGCGCGCGCCGTTCGGGACGCCACCGGCGCGGTGCATCACTATGAAGGATTCATTTATAATATCACCAGCCGCAAAGAGGCTGAAGCGGGGCGGGCCAGGCTGGAAAAGCAAATGCTGCAAGCCCAAAAAATGGATGCCATCGGCACGCTGGCCACCGGCATGGCCCACGACTTTAACAACATCCTCTGTGCCATCCTGGGCTACACCGGCCTGGCTTTGGCCGACGCGCAAGTCAAAGGCAGGACCCGGGAAAACCTGCAAATCATGCTCAAATCCGCCGAGCGAGCGCGCGACCTTATCAAGCGGATTCTCACCTTCAGCCGGCAGACCGACGCCGTGCGGCATCCGCTAAAACTGGGCGGCATCCTCAACGAAGCCGTCAAAACGCTCAACGCCACCCTTCCTTCGTCAATTGCCATCCATGTGGATATCCGGACCGATGAAGACGTGGTGGTGGCCGACGCCACGGAAATACATCAGGTGGTCATGAATCTGGGCACCAACGCCGGACATGCAATGAAATTGAAAGGCGGCCGGCTGACTTATGAAGTGGAAGCCGTCAACCTGGAACCCGGCGCTGGTGCTGCCCTGTCCATCCCCGCCGGCCGATATGTCCATCTGATTGTCAGCGACACCGGCAAGGGCATGAAGCCCGAAATCGTTGAAAAAATTTTTGAACCTTTTTTCACCACCAAAGGGCCGGGACGCGGCACTGGTCTGGGCCTGGCCCTGGTCCAAAAAATTGTCAGCCAAAGCCACGGACACATCACGGTGAACAGCACGGAAGGACAGGGCACCACGTTTCATATTTATTTTCCCCAATCCCAGGAACCTCCGGCTCCCGCGCCCGCGGATAAAAATCAGCTCTTGCGCGGGCATCGCGAACAAATTCTGGTGGTGGACGATGAAGTCGCGATACTCGACCTGATGCAACAGCACCTCCACAAAATGGGTTACCGCGTCACGACCCGCGCCGACAGTCTGGAAGCCATGAACACTTTCCGCGCCAATCCGGATTATTTCGACCTGGTCATCACCGACCACACGATGCCAGGTTTGCAGGGCGCTGATTTGGCCGAGGATTTGGGCGCCATCCGGCCCGAATTGCCGGTCATCCTCATGACCGGTTTGAATCAGCCGCCGGACTTGATGGCGTCACCCCGCGCCGCATTGCGGGAGGTTTTTCAAAAGCCCATTGATTTCATCGAGCTGTCCCATTGCCTACGCAAATTCCTCGACCGTCCAGAGACTCATTAACCATCCTGCCCGGATAATCCGTTTTAAAGTTATTTCGGCCGAGATCCAATCCAGTTGGTTTTCCGAGAGTTGAAGCAGCGCATTCGGCGGCGATTTTGCCGGTTCCAATTCCGTGATCGGAATGTCAGGCTTGTTCAATATTCCGCGGACGGCTCACGTCGGCGACGGTGCGAGCGGACTGGACGGGCAGACCGATTTGCCGAACCCTTTTTCTTGATCGGCACGAAAGCGGCAACTTTGCAGGATAACCGCCGATTCGTGTATCGCTCCAAAACTGCTCCCCAACCGTAGCAAAATCGAGGAACAGAAAATGAATATATCTTGTCATTCAGAATATTGTCCGCAAATTAATAGACTCATTTATGATCAGGAAAATCTTTGTCGGTACTGACAGCGGCGCCACCACCACCAAATTTTCCGCGGTTTGGGAAAACGGCGAAGCCATCAGCACTAAACTGTTTCAACGCCCGACCAGTTCGGAAAAGGGACGCGACGCCGTCGTCAACGGCTGGATTGCGGGCATTGGCGAATTTCTCGCGCAGAACGATTTGCAATGGTCGCAGGTACAAGGTGCGGGCCTGGCGATTCCCGGGCCTTATGAACGCTACGGCGTTTTTGGGAAGACGCCGAATTTGCCGGACAGCTTTTCCGGGTGGGATGTCTATTCTGATTACAGTGCCGCGCTGGCGAAAGAGGCGGGACGTCCGATGCCGCTCGTCGTCGGCAACGACGGCAACTACGGTGGCGTGGCCGAGGCGCGGCTTGCGCGGGGTGATAAGAAGGTGTCCGTGATGATGCTCATGCCCGGCTCCGGCCTTGGCTGCGCGTTCATCGGCCAGGATGGTCTTTCGCTCGACGGCGACACCCTGGCCGGCATGGAAACCGGCCATGCCGCCGCGCCATTGCAGTTGCTCGGCCTGACCGGCAAACCGTTCCCGTGCGGCTGTGGTCGCGACTGGGGCTGTTACGAGGCTTATACAACCATCTCCGGCCTGCCGCACTTGCTGGCGGAAAAACTTTTGAAATATCCCGACCACGAACTCGCCAATTCCACCGCGTCGCCCAGGGAAAAAGCCCTGTCGTTGCGCGGCCGCGCCCAAAAAGGCGACCCGCTGGCCGTGGAAATATTTGACTTTCAGGCGCGCGCCATGGGTTTCATGGTTGCCGACCTGAGCATGACACTGGATGCGCGCATCGTTGTCATTGGGGGCGGGTTGATGGACCATGAATCCACCACGCCGGAATTCCGCGAGCGCTATCTGCGGATCATTCGCGAAACGGCGCGTCCCTATCTTTGGCCGCAACAGCGCGACACCATCAGAATTGTGCCAGCCGTTTTGGGCGATTTGTCGCAAGCCATCGGAGCGGCTCTCGTGGCGCTTTATCAAAGCCGGAAATAGCGATTCAATTCGTCCGGACAAGGGGCGCCAGCCTGTTTGTGATGGGCAATCCCGGCACGACGACGCGGGAACCCCAATACCAATGAACGGTTCTGTGACAGGCGGTTTGCCCATCGAAAACCATGAGCAGGATTCACAAGCCGCCTCACCAGGCCCAACCGTTGATTGACCGGTTGAAGAAATAAAAAATCAGCGTGAAAAGTGCCACAGACACCACGACAAACATAATTGTGAAGAAGCGCATTTGCTTCTGATGAATTGACGGTCTGCGTTTGATTTTGTGCCTGCGGTGAGCAAAACCCCGGTGTCCTGCGTATTGAAATAAAATATTTCCATTGGCAGCGGGCGGTTGGACCCTGCTCATTCTCTCTTGAACTTCATGCTTTTCCAGCATCTGAATACGCTCCCAAATACAAGCCAAAACCACTACACCGATTTTGTCCAATTTTCAACATTCGTGGCGGCGGCCAGCAGTTTTGTGCCAGAAGACAAAAGCGCGTGACATTGGATTTGTTGACTTGATTTTGGGGCAGAACGGGTCCAGGTTTTTTGCCGTCAGACCATATCGGCACTCGAAACATGTATGACCGAAAACATGGAAAAAGTTACCGGCATTGGTGGCATCTTCTTTAGGGCACGCGACCCTGAGCGAATGTCCGCTTGGTACAGGAAGCATCTGGGCATATTCATGGAGGATGGTCACGCTGATTTTGCCTGGCGCGAAAATGACAACCCCAACGAGGATGGCTGTACTGTCTGGTCTCTTTTTCCCGCGGACACGGATTACTTCGGCCCCTCTCGACCAGCTTTCATGGTTAACTACCGGGTTTCCGATTTAGAGCGGATGTTGGCACAACTTCGCCGCCAGGGGGTGGCGGTGAATAAGGTCGAGGAACATGATTATGGGCGGTTTGCCCGGGTTACCGACCCGGAGGAGAATCGAGTTGAATTGTGGGCGCCAACGGCCACGGCTCCTTCCGCCTTCGCTCCGAAGCTATGGCGGGACAAGTGAGTTTATGGACGAATTGTGTTATGCAAAGATTATCGAGTTTGCGGAGCCACTCGACCGGCGGCGTGGTTCAGATTTGAAACGTTTAGGCAGAATGGACGCAGAAAATCCATGAAGAAGTGTTCATATTGTGGTGCGGAGTATCCCGACGATGCGGTCATGTGTGCCATTGACCACACATCATTCGAGCGTCCTGCCGAGCCGCCGCCGCCACCACCGCCTGAACCCAAAATAGTGGATTATCATTTTCGGCCCCTTTCGGCAGAGGATATGCAGAGAGATTTGGTGACGCTTGTAAGCTGTGCCACATTGCCTGCGGCCGATGTGATTATTAGCAGGCTACAAGTTGCCGGAATCGAGGCATTCATTCCTGACGAGTCATTGATGCAGGTCATGGGCGGAAACCTGAACGCGTTCGGTTACGTTCGAGTCCAGATTGCCCCGAAAGATTATGAGGCGGCTAGAGATTTACTGAGCGACATCTATGATGTTGCCTAACTGACCGTTGAAAAAGCCGGAGACAACGCATGGAATCTGGGGTTAACGATTGAAAAACCGGTGAAATTTGAAACTCGTCACCTCGTTTCCTACAACCAAATGGTTTTTTTACCTCGATAGACGCCGACTTGCCCGATTTTGTATATCTGGATCGTATGGTTCAGTGATTTTTCCATTAGCGGGCGCAAAAGCCTCAACCCCGGGGTTCGTCCAATGGATCACTTTTCACGTCATCGCATTTGACAAAATGCCTTATGTGACAGACTGTTACGGCAAGCATTACAGGATATGCTAAGGATTTTACACATTGAGGATTGTCTGGAAGACGCTTTTTTGATTGAACAAGCGGCCGCTGACCAGGGTATCACTGCGCATTTTACCGTCGTCCGCAGCGAGTCGGAGTTCCTTTCCGCTTTGGAAACAAACCAATACGACGTGGTTTTGTCTGATAGCGGTGTGCCGGGATTTAACCTTTTCAACGCGATGAAAGCCGTTCGGGAGAAATTCCCCGGCGTCAGTTATATCTGCCTGTCGGGTTTGGATGACCCGCGGCATATCGAGAAAAGCCTTGCCGCCGGCGCGACTGATTATATTTCCAAAAATGACCTTTTCCGCCTTTTTGTCGTTCTGCGCCAGGAACAGGAAAGGCTGAAGTCTCACCGACGAAATGAAAATGGCGGCGGGTAATGTTCCGTGGACCAAGGCCCTGATGACCGCCCCCTTCATTGGCGTCGGTTGGAACGTTGCGCGATGACAATTACAAAAAATGGTGTAAAATGTTCCTGCTGTTGAGGGGCGATGAGAACACCATTTGTCAGGCGGTCACCAAAACGCGGTCCGATGCATGGGTTTCTTTTGCATCTGGCGATCTTTTCCATGGTGGTGATTTGCCGGCCGGCGGCCGCGGGTAATTTTTTTGCCGGCACGTCTCCCACCAATGTCCCCTGGCCCGGCGGCATCGTGCCATACGAATTTACCAACACCCTCACCGCGGCCGAGACCAATACCTATCTGAACGGTCTGCGCGAGTGGGAACTGGCCGCCAATGTGCAATTCGTCCCGCATACCACGCAGACCACCTGGATTGTCTTTGGCTACGACACCAACGGCTTTGACGATTATTCCGGCGGACACAGCCCGCAATTTGTCTCCGTGGCCAGCTTCAGCCGCGCGCAGGTCTGCCACGAGATGGGACATTCGTTCGGTTTTGCGCATGAAAACATCCGGCCGGATGCCACCAATTATATTTATGTCCTGACGAACAACATCGCCGGTGAATCCACGAATATCACCTGGTTCATCATTGACCCGACCACGGTCACCAATGGCCCCTATGATTATGAATCGGTGATGCATTTGGGCTGGGATTTCAAATCGCTTGAACCCGGCGAGCTCGCCACGCAGCAGCCCCTGCCGCCCTATTTTCCCCGCTACCAGTTCCGCATGGGCAATTA
Organism: Verrucomicrobiia bacterium; assembly: GCA_035503995.1. Taxonomy (GTDB): domain Bacteria; phylum Verrucomicrobiota; class Verrucomicrobiia; order Limisphaerales; family UBA11358; genus UBA11358. The sequence goes on from DATJSQ010000043.1 coordinate 7,809, forward strand.
TTGTCTCAGCCCCGGCGACCGCGCGGCGCTGGCGTATCTTTACGGCCCGCCCGCCGTGCCGCTCACCAACGTCGTCACCACCACCGCCGATTATGGTCCCGGCAGCCTGCGGGCCGCGATTTATTATGCGACCGATCATCCCGGCACGACGATCCGCTTCGATATTCCGACGGGCGACGCCGGTTACAGCAACGGCGTGTTCTATATCCATCTCACCGGCATGTTGCCGCCGCTGGTGACCGACGGCACGGTGATTGACGGCTCGACGCAACCGGGTTTCACGGGAAATCCGCTGATTTTCGTGGATGCCTCGCAAATTCTTCCGGAAACGTTCACCTCGGATACCTTCCTGATTTACTCGGCGGACAACCAGATCAAAAATATCGCCTTCTCCGGGTTTGATTGGAATGGCATGACGTTGATTTACCCGGATGCGACCAACAA
>DATJSQ010000044.1:0-19457 GCA_035503995.1 Verrucomicrobiia bacterium
GCTGGTGACGCTGCCATTTGTCCTGCTGCTGCTGGACTACTGGCCGTTGGGAAGGCTGAATCCTTCCGGATTTGGAATCCAGGAACTGCGAAGTTTGGTTCTCGAAAAGACCCCATTTTTTGCCCTCACGATCGCAGCGTGCGTGTTGACTTATTTCGTACAGAGTCACGGCGCGATAGATACGTTGGTCACAGCGGGTGACAAGATTGAGAATGCGCTGATTTCCTATGGCGCATATCTATGGAAACTATTCTGGCCCGCGAGGCTCGCCGTTTTTTATCCTTACCGTGACCACTGGCCCATCGCGCTGGTATTCGGCTCGGGCGCCTTGATTCTGGCTTTAACGGTTTTTTGTTTTCTTCAACGGATCCAGCGCCCTTACTTGTTGGTGGGATGGATTTGGTATTTGGTGACGCTCGTGCCGGTGATCGGGTTGGTGCAAGTCGGCGAACAGGCGATGGCGGACCGTTATATGTACCTTCCGTCAATTGGCTTGTCGTTAATGGTGGCCTATGGAATGGCCGACTTGCTGGCTAAATGGCCTTGCCAGCGGGTCTTGTTGGGCAGTCTGGCCGGGACGGCCGTTGTTATTTTGGTTTTCTGCGCTCGCCTTCAGTGTTCTTATTGGGCAAATAGCGAAACCTTGTGGAATCACGCCCTTGCTTGCACCTCGGGGAACGCGGTGGCCTTGAATAATGTTGGCATTGTGTTGGCCCAAAAGGGACAAGTGGGCGCGGCGATCATCGAATACCAAAAGGCGCTGGCCATTGCCCCGAACGATGCCCAAGCCCATTGTAATCTTGGTTTAGCCCTGTCCCAAAAGGGGCAGGTGGACGCGGCGATCGTTGAATACCACAAGGCGCTGGCGATTGACCCCAACTTTGCCAAAGCCTGTAATAATCTTGGCATTGCGCTGTCCCGAAAGGGGCAGGTGGACGCGGCGATCATTGAATACCACAAGGCGCTGGCGATTGATCCCAACCTTGCCAAAGCCTATAATAATCTTGGCATTGCGCTGTCCCGAAAGGGGCGGGTGGACGCGGCAATCGTTGAATACCAAAAGGCGCTGGCCATCAATCCAATGGATCTCGAAGCACGCACTAATCTTGCAGTTGCCCTGGCGCAACAGAAGGAGGCGCCCATTGCCTCCACCAGTGACGATCTTTACTACAATCTTGGCAACGACTTTGCCAAAAAGGGGGAGTTGGACGAGGCAATCATTGAATACCAAAAGGCGCTGGCGATCAATCCCGACGATGTTGAAGCACGAAATAACCTTGGCATTTCTGATTTTCGGAAAGGGCAGGTGGACGAGGCGATTATTCAGTTTCAAAAGGTGCTGGCGATCCAGCCCGGTTCCGCGGCGGCTCAAAACAACCTCACCCGCGTTGCCTGGATGCTGGCGACCTCGCCAAATCCATCATTTCGCGACGGAACCAAAGCAGTTGAATTGGCCTTGCAAACCGACCGCCTTTCCGGCGGTGACAATCCAATGACGGCGGCCACATTGGCGGCGGCTTATGCCGAGGCGCGAAATTTTCCCGAGGCCATAACGAACGTACAACGCGCCTTGCAATTGGCCTCCAGCCAAAACAACGCCGCAATGAGCGCCGCTTTTCAGGCACAACTGAAATGTTATCAAGCCGGTTCTCCGTTCCGCGATTCTGGCACAACTCCCTGAATGAATCCCTGCCGCCCGTTGCGAGTCCGCTCAAAGCGAAGGCGACAATTTCTTTCCGATCGTTTAACGATGCCGCCGGAAGAGCCGCTGCCGGTTTTTCAACAAATACCAAACGATTAAAACGTTCAAGGCCAGGATTGCCAGCAGTCCAAGTGTGGGATAGGCAAAATGCGATGTTTCTTCCATCGGCGAATGGCGGCGGGTCAGCTCAAAAATTTCTATTGGGATAAAAAACGCCGATTCCCCAATCGCCAGCCAGATCGCCCACTTCGCGCGAAACGCCAGTCCGGTGCCGCCAATCAGCAAAAATAACCCATACAACAGCGTGCCGGTCGCCAGGGCGCGTATGTTTGCCGCGGTGACCGTATCCAGCCAGTCTCCAATGTTTGCGAAAAACCGGTGCTCGGGATCAACGTGGATCCATCGCAAAAATTGATCAAAGACGCCCCCCAAATCCTTTCCGGCCAGCGTAAAGATTCCCGCGGCGGCCAGCAACAGCGCCGCGCCTTTGAGCAACTTGATCGCCGCAATGAAATACAGCGTCGGCGCCCGTTTCTTGATCGTTGAACTATTCGCTTCCGGAGACATCAGCGAATTTTAGACAATAAAAATTCCAGAAGCTTCGATATTTTCAAACGCTCCTGTTTCATCGTGTCCCGGTCGCGCACGGTGACCGTGTCCCGCAATTCCCCGCCCTTCTCGCCGAGAGTGTCGAAATCAATCGTCACGCAGAACGGGGTGCCGATTTCGTCCTGGCGCCGGTAGCGCCGGCCGATGGCCCCGGCCTCGTCGTAAAAGACATTCAGGTGCGGGCGCAGCAAATCGCGGACTTGCTTCGCCGTGGCGACCAGCTCGGGTTTGTTTTTCAGCAACGGGAAAATGGCCGCCTTGACGGGCGCGATGCGCGGCGCGAAACGGAGGACCACCCGGCTCTCCATTTTTCCCTTTTCATCCGGCGCTTCGTCCTCGGCATAGGCGCTGCACAAAATCGCCAGCATAATCCGGTCAACCCCCACCGCCGGCTCCACGACGTGCGGAACATATTTTCTCCGGGTGGCGTCATCAAAATATTCCATCGCGACACCGCTGAATTTGGCGTGCTGCGACAGATCGTAATTGCCTCGGGCGGCGATGCCCCAAAGCTCCTGCGGGCCAAACGGGAATTGGAACATGATGTCGGTGGTGCCCTTGGAATAATGCGACAGCTTTTCCCTGGGATGATTGTATTCGGAGAGTCGCGCCGCGGGAATGCCGACGGAAACCAGCCAGGCGCGGCACCAGTCAATCCAGTAACGATGCCACCGGGCCCAATCGTCCTGGTCGCTGATGAAAAACTCCATTTCCATCTGCTCGAATTCGCGGCTGCGGAAGATGAAATTGCGCGGAGTAATTTCGTTGCGGAATGATTTTCCGATTTGGGCGATGCCGAAGGGAATCTTCACCCGGCCGGTGTCCACAATGGCCTTGAAATCCGCGAACATGCCCTGGGCGGTTTCCGGGCGCAAATAGGCCGTGGCCGATTCGTCCCGCAGGGCGCCGACCCAGGTTTGGAGCATCATGTTGAAGGCGCGGGGCGCGGTCAGGCTGCCCGCCTCTCCGGTGGCCGGAGATGGAATCAACGGAATTTCGTCCGGTTTGGCTTGGGTGAAATCGCGCGGCTGCACCGGCTCCAGTTTCCCCGCCAGCGCTTTTTTGCGTTTGAACGTTTCTGCCTTCTCCTGGAGATCTTCGGCGGTTTTTTCGCTTTCGAGCGCGCTGACATAACCGGCCGCTCTTCCGTCCACGATCACCGACGCAAAGAACAACTGGTCGGCGCGAAACCGTTGTTTGGAGACCTTGCAGTCCACCATCGGGTCGTTGAAGCCGGCGACGTGCCCGGAGGCCTCCCAAACTTTTGGGTGCATGATGATGGCCGATTCCAGGCCCACCACGTCGTCACGCCCGCGCACCATGTCGTTCCACCAGCAATCGCGGATGTTCTTGCGCAACTCCGCGCCCAGCGGCCCGAAATCCCAAAAGCCATTGATGCCGCCGTAAATTTCCGATGATTGAAAAATGAAACCGCGGCGCTTGCACAGCGACACGATTTTTTCCATGAAAAGATTCTCTGTGGGTTCGGACATTCGTCCATCTTAAATTTTGAGTTTGGACTTTCAAGCTTTTACGAAGGTACGGGAGCTTTACTGAACGAAAAATGCGTGATTCTCACGCGTGACGCGTGAAAATTTCACGCAGGACGTTCCTCCTTTCGGACAAACGGTGAGTTTTTAGAGGCAAATCGCGCAAACTGCACTGAAAAATTGTTGGCACCGTCTGTGCTTAGAGTTTTCCGATTCAGCCATCGACAGCGAGTAAGATTCGCGTAGAATCTGCCGGTCGTCACCTGAATAAAAAAACAAATAATTAACCATCACTGTAAGTATGAAAAGAATCCTGAAACAGAAAAAGGCATTCACCCTGATCGAGCTGCTCGTCGTGATCGCCATTATCGCCATTTTGGCGGCCATGTTGCTGCCGGCGCTCGCCGCGGCCAAACGCAAAGCACAGCGCATCAATTGCGTCAATAACCTTAAGGAAGATTTCCTCGCCACCAAGATTTGGGAAGGCGACAACAACGACAACATGCCGATGGCCATTTCAACGTCCAGCGGCGGCGCTGAGGAAGATGTTTATAGTTACCAAGGCCCCAAGGGTACTGCCCAGCCCACCGGCAGCCCCGAAGGATGGAACATGGCCCCGCCGTCCGGAAGCTCATATGCCTCCGAAGTAGCCGGGCCTTACTATGTTTTCCAGATAGAGTCAAACCAAATGGCCACGCCGAAGATTCTCTATTGCACATCCGATAACACACCTTCCAAATGCGCTCAAAACGGCAGCGCCACGCCGACCTCGCATCAAAACTCTTATGCGACCAACTTTAACTATAATTCCTTCAGCGACGCTTACGTCAGCTACTTCGTCTGTGGCGACGCCACGGAAGCCTATCCGGGAATGGTCATTTTTGGCGACCGCAACCTGAGCGACGTCGGCGTTACCGCCAACCAGCCGGGGTCCGCGACCGCGATGTTTGCCGCTCCGGAAGAAGCCTATGCCTGTGTTACATCCTCAGCCAATTGGTCCTGGAGCGCGCAGGATTTGCATCTGGGTGCCGGCAACCTCGGCTTGACCGATGGCAGCGTATCACAAGTGACCGTCAGCGGCATGCGCCAGGCAATGATTTTGGCGACCAACGGTCTGCCCAGCGGCGCAGTCAATTGCTCGTATAATTTTCCGTGATTTGAGCCGCTTTTAACGCAACGAGGCATCCATCGCGGATGCCTCGTTTTATTTTTGGCGTTGTGCCTGAAAGAACTCGCGCAAGAGAGCGCCACATTGCGCTCCGCGAAGCCCGCCGACAACCTCGCACTGGTGATTTAATGTCGGAAACTGCAGCAGATTCAAGGCGCTTCCCGCGGCGCCCGCTTTGGGGTCGCTGGCGCCAAAAATAACCCGTGCCAACCGCGTGTGAACGATGGCGCCGGCGCACATTGGACATGGCTCCTTGGTGACGTAAAGCGCGCAATCGGTGAGGCGCCAGTCGCCCACGGCGCTTTCGGCCTGCGTCAGCGCGAGCATTTCGGCGTGGGCAGTGGCGTCTTTCAGCATTTCCACCTGGTTGAAGGCCCGCGCGATGATTCTTCCCGCGCGCGCGATCACCGCGCCCACGGGCACTTCCCCTAGCTCATAAGCGCGCGCCGCCTGCCGCAGCGCCTCACCCATGAAATAATCGTCGCTGTGCAAATCAATGACCGGTTCGTCCATAAAAACATTCCTCCAGCGTCCAATCATTGGCGCCGTCAGCGTGGCAATGGCAATGGGCCGCAAAAAAGCCGCCTCGGAATTTCCAGAACCACGGCCAAATCCGCTCACGATCCGTTTGCGCGATTTTTAATGAATCAATCTCCTCGCGCCGGAAAAACTGGAAACGGCCCTCGTGGCACTCGGCCGGGAGGGCCGTCAACTTTTTCCGCACCTCGAACAGGAACATCAGCCAATGCGTCTGTCCCTGGTAACCGTGCTCGCTGATCAAACCAGCCAGATGCAAATCGGAAAGTTTCAGCTCCAAGCATAATTCTTCCCCGGCCTCGCGGCAGGCGCAAACATAGGGCGATTCGCCGATGTCCGTCTTCAACTTGCCTCCGCAGGGGCTCCAATTTCCGCGGTTCGGCTCCTGCGCCCGTTCCAGCAAAAGCACCTCGTCGCACTCATTGAAGCAATAAAGCAGTGTGGCGATTTTGTAAGGCAAAACCATTGGGAGAATTTCAAGTGACGCCCGCCGAATGTCGAATGCAAAATTCCATTGTCAGCCGACCGCAACAATCTAAAATCGCCGTTCCAAATGAAACGGTTTAACATAGCGGCCCTGGCCGGCGACGGCATCGGCCCGGAAGTGGTGCGCGAGGCCCTGGGGGTTTTGCGCGTCGCGGAAGGGAAATTTGACTTCAAACTTGAGGTTACCGAGGGGGCCGTTGGTTGGGCGGGAATTGACGCGGACGGGAAGGCGTTGCCGGATGACACGCTGGCGCTGTGCAAAAAATCCGACGCGATACTGTTCGGCTCGGTTGGATTGCCGGAGCGCGATCCGACGGTCCCCAAGGAGGAACGGCCCGAGCGCGCCGCGCTGTTGCGGATTCGAAAAGAATTCGGGCTGTTTGCCAATCTGCGACCGGTCAAGCTGCCAGCGGCCCTGGCCCATGCATGTCCGCTGGCCAAGGAACGGCAGGGGGGCGGCATTGACATTCTGGTGGTGCGCGAACTGACGGGCGGGATGTATTTCGGCCAGCCAAAAAAGACCGAGGACCTGGGCAGCGGAAACGTCCGGGCGATTGACACGATGGTTTATACCTCGCTGGAAATTGAGCGCATCGCGCGCGTGGCATTCCATGCGGCGAAACTGCGCCGCCGAAAGGTGACCAGCATTGACAAGGCGAATGTGTTGGAAAATGGCGTCCTCTGGCGGGAAACCGTCTCGCGGGTTGGCCGGAGCCATCCCGATGTGGCCCTGGAACATCAATTCGTGGATAACGCGGCCATGCAACTGGTTCTCCGGCCGGGACAATATGACGTGATGCTTTGCGAAAACATGTTCGGCGATATTTTGAGCGACGAAGCGGCGGCACTGGGCGGTTCGCTGGGGATGTTGCCGAGTGCGAGCCTGGGAGCGGGCCGCGGCGAAAATGTCTTTGGCTTCTATGAACCTGCCGGCGGCAGCGCGCCGGACATCGCCGGAAAAAACCTTGCCAATCCCATCGCCCAAATCCTTTCGGCGGCCCTGATGCTGCGTTACAGCTTTGGATTGAACGCCGCCGCGGCGGCAATCGAGGACGCCGTTCAGCGGGCCATTGAGGCCGGGCTCCGCACCGGCGATATTTTCAATCCCGCCGAAACAGGCGCGCGAAAGGTCGGAACCAGCGAAATGGGCGCCGCAATTTGCGCGGAAATGGTCCGGTAGCGGGGGGATAAAAGCGAGGCTTCCATCCCGGCTACGGGCCTTTCTTCAACAATACATTATGGACCGTTTCCAAAAGGGTTTCATTCGTGAAAGGCTTCGGGATAAAAGCGTCGGTTTTAATCAGCGGCGTCAGGTCCCGCACGCCCTTTTCCGAACCGCTGATGAGAATGACTTTCAGGTCCGGGCGAATCGAGCGCAGTGCTTCCAATGTGGCGCGTCCATCCATGAGGGGCATGGCCAGATCGGTAATCAGGAGGCTGATGGAATTGGAGTTTATGGCAAAGAAATTGACTGCTTCCGTGCCGCTATTGGCGGTAACCACACTGTAGCCATAATTCTCCAGCGACGCGCGGGTGATGGCCAAAATTGCCTCCTCATCATCCACCACCAAAATTCGTTCGCCATTTCCCAAAGGCGGCGGCGGCTTTTGCGGCGGAACAGTCTCCTCCACCGGACTCCCCGAGGCTGGCAAATAAACCTCAAACCTGCTGCCGCCGCCAACTTTGCTCTGCACGGCGATAAAACCACCATGGTTCTTGGCGATATTTTGGCAGGTGGAAAGCCCCAGGCCCGTCCCTTTATCGGCCTTGGTTGTGAAAAACGGCTGGAAAATCTTTTCCAGTATTTCGTCTGAAATGCCCGCGCCGGTGTCGGCCACGCTGAGGCAGACGAAATTCCCCGCCGCGACCTCGTGGCGCGCGGCTTCGTCTGGAGGAAGATTGATATTCTCGGCGGTCAATGTGAGCGTGCCCCCCGCGGCCATGGCATCACGCGCGTTGACGCAGAGATTCATCAGAATTTGGTGGATTTGGGTGGGAAAACCGGAAACCGTCCACAGGTTCTTATCCACATTCACCCGGCAGCGAATGCCCTTGGGAAATGTATCGGCGATGGTTCGCCCCATTTCCTTAAGCAGTTGGCCGGCATGGACGTTCATTTTCTCCGTCTCGCCGCCACGCGCGAATATGAGCATTTGGCGGATCATCTCGGCGCTACGCCGGGCGCTGGCTTCCATGGTGCGCACCATGCTTTCAGCGTCCGGCGAGAGCGCCTGCTCGCGCAAGATGTCCACGCCCACGATGATGGGCACCAGAGTATTGTTCAAGTCATGGGCGATGCCGCCCACCAGGGCGCCAAGACTCTCCAGACGTTGCGCCCGCAAAAATTGCTCCTCAAGGTGTTTGCGCTCGGTGATGTCCGTATTGATGATAAGCAGCGATTTGGGTTGGCCGCGTTCGTCCCGAATCAGCGTCGCCCGCGCCTGAACAATGACCGCACGGTCGTTTCGCGTGAATTCAGTCAGCTCGCCCATCCATTCGCCGCGTTCGTTGAGATTTTTCACCGCCTCATCAATCTGGGGTGGAATCTTCCCGTGGAGCAGCAATTGGCGCACGTTTTGTCCGGTTGCCTCCTCGGCCCTCCAGCCGTAAATGCGCTCCGCGCCTTTGTTCCAATAGATGATCCTGCGGTCCAGGTTGCACACGATGATGGCGTCCTGGGCCTTGTCAAGCAACGCGGCTTGTTCACGGATTTTTTCCTCCGCCTTCCTGCGCTCGGTCATGTCAATGGCCGTCCCCACCACCCGCAACGGCTTGCGGTTGCCGTCATAGACGACCGACGCGCGATCATAGATGTTCAGCCAGTCCCCATTGGCCCGTCGCACCCGATGCTCGCTCCACCAGACGCGCCCGCCGCCGGCCACGACTGTGGTCAAGCCCGTCACCACCCGGTCCCGGTCATCGGGATGAATCAAACTCTGCCAGCGCGTCAGGCTGGAGCCGATTTCATGGCGCGCATAGCCAAAAACATCCTGGAAATTTTCGCTGAACCATAACCGGCCGGTTTGGATGTCCCAGTCCCAGACCACGTCGTTGGTGGCGTGGGCGACGATTTGCAATCGCTCCTCCGTTTGGCGCAACTCGGCTTCCATGCGCGCCAGGCGCGCGCGCTCGTCCCTGCTCCGCAAGGCGTTGCGAACGGCGCCGATGAGCCGGTGCGGACGTTGTTTCAGCACATAATCCACCGCCCCGTTTTTCAAACTTTCCACGGCCACTTCCTCGCCGATGGTGCCGGAGAAAAAAATGAACGGCGTGTGCGGGGATAATTTGCGCGCGACGGCCAGCGCCCTCAACCCGTCGAAGGAAGGCAGTGAAAAATCGGAAATGATCAGGTCAAACTTGTCGCGGTGCAGCACGTTTTCAAATTCATCGCCAGTCGCCACCGCGACCAGTTGACACTGCAACCCGTCGCTGCGCAACATATCGCGAACGAGAACCTGGTCGTTTACGTTGTCTTCGAGATGCAGAAAACGCAGTTGCTCTTCGGTGGCCGCCATCGTCATAAAATTCAGCCTCGTTTCAGGGTGCCAGGCGGCGGTTCGTTGATCACGGCCCAGAAGAAGCCAAGTTCCCTGACCGATTCGACAAATTTTTGAAAGTCCACCGGCTTGACAACATAGGCATTGGCGCCAAGCTGGTAGCTACTGACCAGATCCTGCTCTTCGCGCGACGAGGTGACCATCACCACCGGAACGTGTTTTAACGCCGGATCGTTTCGCATTTGCCGCAGCACCTCCAAGCCATCCACCCGCGGCATCTTCAAATCCAGCAATACCACCACCGGCAATCCGTTGGCGTGCCCGGCAAATTTCCCGCGCGCGTAGAGATAATCCAGCGCCTCGGCGCCGTCGCGCGCGGTGACCACTTCGTTGGCCAGATTGTGTTCGTCCAGTGCGGCGAGCGTCAACTCGATGTCGCGTTCGTTGTCTTCAGCCAGCAATATTCGTTTTAATGGAGCCATGTGTTTCCTCTTGTTTAATGTGCGTCTTTGGGCAGCGCGAAAAAAAATGTCGCGCCGTCATTCAATTTGCCCTCCGCCCAGACGCGCCCGCCGTGGCGGAGGACGATGCGCTGGACGTTGGCCAGTCCGATGCCCGTGCCCTCGAATTCCTCGGCGCGATGCAACCGCTGAAAGACGCCGAACAATTTGTGGGCATATTTCATGTCAAAGCCAACGCCATTGTCATGAACGTAAAAGACCCAGTCCCCGTTCTGTTCGTTGCAACCGATTTCAATCGTGGCGGGGTCCCGGGGGCGGGAATATTTGACGGCGTTGGCGATGAGATTGGCCCAAACCTGCCGCAGCATCGCCGGGTCGGCCCTGATTTGCGGGAGCGGGGCGATTTTCCATTGAATGTTCCGGCCCTCGGTTTCCGGTTGCAGCGAATCCAATATTTCGTGGACGAGGGAATCCGATTCGACCCTCGTCTGCCGCAATTCGGCGCGCCCCATTCGCGAAAAAATCAACAGGTCGTCAATCAACGCGCCCATTCGTTGCGCGGAATCGGTGATGATGGCCAAATAACGACGGCTCCGTTCATCCAGGCCGGCCGCGTTTTTCTCGAGCAATTTCACAAAACCGTCAATGTGCCGCAGAGGCGCCCGCAAATCATGCGAAACCGAATACGAGAAAGCCTCCAGTTCCTTGTTGGCCATTTCCAATTGAAGCGAATGGCGGCGGAGGCTTTCATTCAATTTTTTGATTTCCTCTTCGCCCGCTTTGCGTTGGGAGATGTCGCGCGAAAGGCCAAAGGTCCCGATAATTTCCCCGGTCGGGTCCCGCAGGGGCAGCTTGACGGTCAATGCCCACGTCACGTGGCCGTCCAGCCACGTTTCCATCTCCTCCCGGGTAATCGGCCGCCCGGTACGCATGACCTCTTCCTCATCCTGGCGGGCTTGTTCGGCGTGTTCCCTCGAGAAAAAATCCGCGTCGCTTTTGCCGACGGCCTGGGCCGGGTCATTGAGGCCAAATCTGCCGGCGTGGTACCGGTTGATGCGAAGGAAACGGCTTTCCTTGTCCTTGAAATAAATGTCCTCGGTGGCGCTGTCCATCAACTGGTTCATCAGGTGCCGTTCATGCTCCACCAATGCGGTGAGTCGTTTGTGCTCCGTGAGGTCGCGAGTCACATTGACAAATCCGCGCAGCTTACCGTCCCTGGCGCGAATCGCGGTGATGACGACGTTGGCCCAGAAGCGCGAGCCGTCCTTCCGTACGTGCCAGCTCTCGTTCTCGCACCGGCCCTGTTCGGCCGCAATCTTCAGCTCCTCATCGCAGAAGCCGCTCCGAACGGCCTCTTCGGGATATAGTTTGGAAAAATGCCGGCCCAGGATTTCCGTCTCGGTGTAGCCCTTGATATGCTGCGCGGCCCCGTTCCAACTGAGGATGTTGCCCTTCGGATCCAGGAGAATAATGGCATAATCGCTGATATTTTCGATCATCAGCCGTATTCGTTCTTCATTTTGCCGGAGCATTTCCTCGGCGTTCTTCCGCAGTCTCAAGTCACGGCGAACCATTAAAAAGGAGATCAAACCCAGCGCGCAGGCCAGAATTCCGGCGCCCGCAACCAAAACTTCGGCCATCCGCGCGTCGCCCCGCTCCGTTCGCTGGCGCGTTCCAAGCAATTGGTCTTCCGCCGCCTGCATTTTGGAAATGTATTGGGAAATTTGTTGTGCTAAATCCGCCCCCTCGCGCGTGCCCACGCCGGCGGCGGCCGCGGAAAGCCCCTGTTCCCGCCGCGATTGAATCCGGTTGTTCAGCAGTGTCAGGCGCCGGGCGATCAAAGGCTGCAATTCATCAAGCCATTTTTGTTCCTGAGGATTGTCCGTGGTCAAGCCGCGGACGGTGGCAAGCCAGGCGTTCACCTGCGATTGCGCACGTTCTGAATCCTGCGCAAATTTTTCATCGCCAGTCAGGAGAAAGGCCCGTTGCGCCGTTTCGGCGTCGGTCAGATTCGCCCGCCCTTGTTCCAACGTGGCAATCACTTTGTAAGTATGGGTCACCCAGGCCTGCGCCGTGAGGGAGTTTTCAGTGATCCAACAAGAAAAAAGAAAAAAAAGGAGCAGTCCCGCGACTGACGCTCCAAACCCCAGCGCGATCTGTTTTTCCACAGAAGCTTTCATGTGCGTTGCACCGATTGCCTGGCTTCCCGCTACCGCCTAACTTCCACAAACATAACTATTAATGGCGGAAATGCAACTAATGATTTTTACGAACTAAAAATCCGGGCGGCAGACGCCAAGGAGGTGGGGGTGGGGAACCCCGCTGAAGAAACGTGCTGCCACCCGAATGCATATCAATGTGACGTTTAAGAAACTTTTTGTCAACGACTTATCGCCAAAATCACGAGTTTTTTCTCCGGGCTGGACGTTCGCCGTCTTTCACATAAAATTGCCTGTCGTGGTCGCATTTGAATCAGTCAAGCTGTTTCGCGGGCTGCCCCCGGATGAAATCCATGCGTTGCAGGGAATCGCCCGGGAAATCAACTATACGGCAGGCGCCGAGATTTTCCGCGAGGGCGATCCGGGTGACGGCGTCTATATCGTTAATCACGGGTTGGTCGAGATTTCGGCGTTGGTCACCGGGGACACGCGGCGCGTTTTTTCACAACTGGGTTCCGGGGAAATTTTCGGCGAAATGGCGGTCATCGAACAGCAGCCCCGTTCGGCCACGGCCATGGCCGCGCAGGACACCGGGGTTTATTTCATTCCACGCGAGGAAATGCTGCAGTTGCTCCAACGCTCGCCCCGGCTCTCTTTCAATGTCTTGCAGGAAATCAGCCGCCGTCTCCGCGAATTCGACCGCTTTCATCTCCGTGAAGTTGTCCAGGCCGAACGTCTCGCGGTGTTGGGCACCTTCGCGCGTTCCATTGTCCATGACTTGAAAACGCCGCTGACGATTATCGGCCTTTCCGCGGAAATCGGGTGCGCCTCCCAGGCGGCGCCGGAACAACGCGCGCAATCTCAGGAGCGCATCCGTAAGCAAGTCCGGCGCATTAACGACATGGTCGGCGATATTCTCGAGTTCTCGCGGGCCAACCGCTCGACCGCCGCTTTGGTTCCCGCCGATTACGGCGACTTTGTCCGCGAATTGTTCCCGGAGCTCCAGGCCGAATCCGCGGGCAGGTCCGTGCGCATTCAATTTCGTGCCGAACCGCCCCCTGGCACGGTGTCGCTCGATGCCCGCCGGCTGCGCCGCGTTTTTTTCAACCTCGTCCACAATGCGCTCTACGCGATGCCCGATGGGGGCGAAATTTTTTTGGATTTTCGCGGCGACGAAAGGGAGATTGTGACGGAGATTGAGGACACCGGTCCCGGTGTCGCGCCGGAAGTGGCCGACAAATTGTTCCAGCCATTCGTTACGCACGGCAAGGAGCAGGGTACCGGCCTCGGCCTTTCCATCTGCAAAAAGATCATCGAGGACCACCGGGGCCGGATTTGGGCACGCAACGAGCGGAGGCGGGGCGCCATATTTTGCTTTGCATTGCCATTGGCGAAATGAGCCTGGATTCGTAAAATCGCCGCAGTGAACCGCATCAAGCTCCTATCCGAACAGGTCGCCAACCAAATCGCCGCTGGCGAAGTCGTCGAACGGCCGGCCAGCGTGGTGAAGGAACTCGTCGAAAATTCGCTTGATGCCGGGGCAAAGAATATTTCCGTTGAAATCCAGGCGGGCGGAAGGAGCCTCATTCGGGTCACTGACGACGGTTCGGGCATGAGCCGGGACGACGCCCTCCTCTGCCTCGAACGCCATGCTACGAGCAAAATTGAGCGCGCCGAGGACCTGTCGGCGATTGACACCCTGGGGTTTCGCGGCGAGGCACTTCCGAGCATTGCCAGCGTCAGCCGCTTTGTTTTGACCACCCGGGAGCGCGGCGGCAATTCACCCGAAGGCACGCAAGTCATTGTGGCGGGTGGAAAGATCGCCGAGGTCCGGGCGGCCGGCGGCGCCGAGGGGTCCAGCGTTGAAGTGCGGCAATTGTTTTTCAACCTTCCCGCCCGGCGGAAATTTTTGCGCACGGAAGAAACCGAGGCGGCGCACATCCAGCATTATTTGACCCTGGCCGCGCTGGCGTTTTCCGGGGTGGCCTTCACCTTTCAAAAAGATGGCCGGCTCGTCTGGCAATTGCCCGCCGTTCGGAGCGAACACGCCCCCTCGAACCGCATCCAAGCCCTCCGCGAGCGCCTGCGCGCGTTACTGGGCGATGAGAAACTTTTACCCGTGAATTTTTCCGCATCCCTCGAAGAGGAATTTCAACCCGCGGAAAGTGAAATTTTTGAAAACGCCGGCCCGGACGCTGCGGCGGCTGAAAAAGCCCGGTCGGAAATCCGCATTTGGGGATTGATCGGCTCGCCGGGGGTCTCTCGCGCCACGCGGGACAACCAGTTTATTTTTGTCAATCGCCGGCCGGTGGAAAATCGAGGCGTCAATTATGCTCTCATCGAGGGCTATCACACCTCGTTGATGAAGGGACGCTTTCCGGTTTGCTGTCTCTTTCTGGAAATTGATCCGGCCGCTGTGGACGTGAATATTCATCCGGCCAAGCGCGAGGTGAAATTTCGCCGTGAATCCGACGTGCGCAAGTTCGTGGCGCGGGCGATTCGCGAGGCGTTGCTTGCATTTCATCAGGATCCCGGGTCCCAAAGTCCGGGGGGCCGGATTGAAGCGCAAGCGGCGTCACAAATTGAGATTTCAAATCTTCATGCCCGGCCGTCCCCGGTTGCCCCGGAAAATCCCGCGCCTGTCTCGCGCATTCCCGCGAGATCTCCTGAAAAGCCGGAGCCGGGGGCGGAACCGCAACACCTCTCAGGACGGCAAACGTCCCCGGTAACCGCTCCGGCCGCTTCAAGTCCCCCTGTGGTTCCAGACGCAGTCAACCCTCAACCGTCAACTCTCAAAACTGCATCAGCACCCGCGCCCTTGCTCAACGTGCCATTGCGGCTCGTGGGCGTCGTCGGCAGGCTTTATGTGGTGCTGGAATCCGACCGCGGGCTGGTGCTCCTGGACCAACACGCAGCCCATGAGCGGATTCTGTTTGAGCAAATGCTCCAACGCCTTGAGCAGGACGAGTTCGCGCCGACGCAAAAATTGTTGCTGCCGGAAACCATCGAATTGCCACCGCGCGACGCCGGTTTTCTGCGCGACCAACTGGCGGCGCTGACGCGGTTGGGGGTGAGTTTAAACGAATTTGGCGAGCGGACATTTTTGCTCGACGCGTTGCCGCCGTTCGTGAAAGTGTCCGATGCGCGGCGGTTTGTTCTGGATTTGGTGGATGAATTGAAGGCGGCGGGGCGCGAGGTGAACCTGGCGCGATTGGGCGAGCATACCGTTGCCAAAACGGTTTGCCGCCACGCGGTGAAGGCCAACGATCCGCTGGCCGGGCCGGAATTGGAAAACCTCATCGCCGACCTGCGCCGATGCGCCATGCCGTACACCTGTCCGCATGGCCGCCCGACGCTGATCGAAATGAATTACCGCGAACTCGAGAAAAAATTCGGAAGGTCCCAATAAGATTTTGTCGCAAAGGCCCGGCCGGGACGAGCCGCCACCCGATTGTTTTCAGTTTGGAGTTCGATTTAAAGTTCGACGCAAGGGGTTAATCCGTCGGGCTGCGCCGGGCCGTGGTGGCAAAATCAAACGGTCCAATTCAAACGGCTCGACAATTTGAAATTTCAAATTAACCTGCTGGAATTTTATGACTGATCCGCGTTACAAAAAATTGGCCCGCTTGCTGGTGAATTATTCCACCCAAATCAAAAATGGCGACCAGGTGCTGCTGGACCTGATTGACGTGCCTGATGAATTTTCCATTGAACTCATCCGCGCCGTGCGCGAAGCGGGGGGCCTGCCGTTTGCCGAAACGCGCCACACCCGCGTGTCACGGGAGCTGTTGCTGGGAACGGACAAAGATCACGCGGCGCAAATCCGCGACATTGAAATGTTCCGGATGAAAAAGATGCAGGCGTACATTGCGGTCCGGGGCAGCGCGAATACGAGCGAGAATTCAGATGTGCCGGGCGACCGGATGCGGATGTATTCAAAAATTTTCCGTCCCGTGCAGGATTATCGCGTCAACCGGACGCGGTGGTGCGTGTTGCGCTGGCCGACGCCCAGCATGGCCCAAGCCGCCGGCATGAGCACGGAGGCGTTTGAGAATCTATACTTTGACGTTTGCACCATGGATTATGCGAGGATGGCGCGTGCCATGGTTCCGCTCGAACGCCGGATGAAACGCGCGGACCGGGTGCATCTCAAGGCGCCGGGCACGGATTTGACCTTCAGCATCAAAGGCATCGGGGCGAAAATGTGCAAGGGAGACCGTAATATTCCCGACGGCGAGGTCTTTTCCTGTCCGGTCAAAAATTCCGTGAATGGAACGATTCAGTTCAACACGCCGACGCTTTACTCGGGAACGAAATTTGAAAATGTGCGGCTTGAATTCAAAGACGGGAAAATTGTCAACGCCAGCGCGAACAATACGGAAAGACTTAACGAGATTTTGGACACCGACGCCGGCGCGCGATACGTCGGCGAATTCTCGCTTGGCTTCAATCCGTTCATCCTGTCCCCGATGTGCGACATTTTATTCGATGAAAAGATTGCCGGGTCGCTGCATTTTACACCGGGCCAGGCCTACGAAGAGTGCGACAACGGGAACCGCAGCGCGGTGCATTGGGACATGGTGCTCATCCAGCGCAAGGATTGGGGCGGCGGCGAAGTATGGTTCGATGGAGAACTCATCCGTAAGAACGGAATTTTTCTGCCGAAAGACCTCACTTCCCTCAATCCGCGGAACCTGAAGTAAAGTCCGAAAAGGCGTCGCTGAATTCCTCCGGCAAGACGCCCTGCCGAATTCATTTTTGGATAATTTCCTCCAGCCATTGCCGGAAACGAGGATGATCCACCGCGTCTTCACGGTGGGCCTGGACGAAGACGTTGACGTCGGGCAGGATCATGCGCCCGGTTCTGTCAGGGCAAGCAACGCGGTGGAGTCGTTCAAATCAACTCCCGGGGCGAACGCCCTGTCGGCCCACGGTGGTCAGGCGAAAAAACGGCCGCCGGGCGGCTTGGGCGCCATTTTATCGCGCAGTGTCTCCGCAATGAGATGCGAAATGAACCAAGCTGCTCCAGCCGGGGGTCAATCCTCCGGGCGCGTCGGGGCCGGCTCTTTCAGCAGCGCCAGAAATTGCTTCATCGCCGGCGAGAGCACTTTGTTCTTCTTATAGACGGCGGCAAGGGGACGGTAGAAATCACCGTCTTCAATAGGTACCGCCGCGAGTGTTTGTTTGGCAATTTCCTGCTGGATGGTCCCCAGCGGCACAATGGAAATGCCGGCATCAATTTCCACCGCGCGTTTCACCGTCTCGATATTATCAAATTCCATCACGTTATTAACGGTAATGCCGAACTCGCGAAGGATTTTATCGAGCGCCTTTCGGGTGGGAATATCAGGCTCAAAGCCGACAAATTTTTGGCCAACGAGCGATTTGAGCTTGACATTTTTCTGCCTGGCGAACGGATGTTGCGGATGGCAGATGAGGACCAGCGGGTCTTTCCGCAACGGGACAATTTCCAGTTTGGGGTCTTTGACCGGATAAGCGACCAGGCCGAAATCCACGACGTTGCCCAGCACGTCTTCATAAACCTGGTTGGAGCGGCGGTATTCGACATGCACATTGACGGTCGGATAGACCTTCATGAACTTTTTCACGTAGGGGGGCAGGTCATGCAAACCAATGCTGTAAATCGTCGTCACGCGGATGGTGCCGGAAATGATGTCTTTCAGGTCCTGCAATTTGCTGTGCAGCGACTCGAAGGTGGAGATGATTTGTTTGCTGTAATCATAGAGGACCTGGCCCTCGCGGGTGAGGCGGAATCTTTTTTTGCTGCGCTCAATCAGGAGGGACTTGAAGATCCTTTCCAGCGCGCTGATTTGCTGGCTGACCGCCGATTGCGTCACTCCGTTGATTTGAGCCGCCTTGGTGAAACTCTCCGTTTCCGCCAAATCGCAAAATACTTTCAAGCTTTCGATTTGCATAAGCCGAATTAAACATCGAAATCACTGCGAGGTCAACGCGGGATTCGGGAAAATCGCGCGTTTCACCATGGACAGCAAATCTTCGCTGGTGAAGGGTTTGCGCAAATACGAGCCGCCCCATTGCTGGTCGTGGGGCGGCACGCAGCCGCTCATGCACAGAATTTTTGTGTCTGGAGCCAGTTGCGCGATGCGTTCGATCAATTCCCGACCGCCCATTCCGGGCATCACCAGGTCGGTCACGACCAGATTAACGCCGCCTTCCTCGCGCGCCAGGATGGCCAGCGCTTTTGCGCCGTTGCTCGCCGTGAGGACGCGATAGCCGTATTCGGAAAGAATCGTCTCGGTCATGGACAGGAGAAAATCCTCGTCGTCCACCACCAGAATGGTCCCGGTCCCGTGCAAATCATCGTCCGCCGTTCCGGAAGGCTCGGTGACCAGTTGATTTTCCGCCGGCAGATAAACGCGCACGGAAGTCCCCCCGGGGGCGTCGCTGGAAATGGCGGCGCCCCCGCCATGATTGGTGACAATCCCATAAACCAGCGCCAGTCCCAGCCCGCGATGATTGCCCTTCTTCGTCGTGAAAAACGGCTCGAACACGCGGGGCAACACTTCAGCCGGAATTCCCGCGCCATTGTCGGAAATTTCCACGCAGACATAGACGCCCGCCGATAGGCGCACGTTGCCGTCCTGCACCGCTTCCGACAATTCGAGATTGCGGGTTTGCACGGAGATTTCCCCATGCTCGGCCAGCGCTTCGACCGCGTTTTCCATGATTTTGGTGAAGACCTGCTGCACTTTGGCCTCGTCAAACCTTGCCACATGGAGATTCTTTTCCAACTCCAAATTCCAGGCGGCCTTGTCGCCATGCGCATTGCGGAAGAAATCAATGCACCGTCCGAGAACCACGTTCACATTTCCCGGCGGCACGCGCCGGGTGTCTTTATCCTGGCGACTGAAGACGGCCAATTCATTTGCAATTTCAGCGGCGTGCGAGGCGGATTTTTCGATCTGCATCAGTGAATGCCGCCACGGATGTCCCGGCTCAGACTTGCTCAGCAAAAATGAGGCATGCCCCATGATGCTGGTCAGCGCATTATTGAAATCCAGCGATACCGTCCGCGCCAATTGCAACGCGCAATCCAGTTTTTGCTTGAGGATCAAACCGCTGGTGTCCGAAACCCTGTTCTCGGCGGGCGCCGGCCCCGTTTTTTCAATTTGCGGCACGGCATTCGGGGCCGGGGTTTCGGGGGCCGCCGGAGCGGGAGCCGCGGAAAGCCCCCCCAGTGCCGCCGTCGGCGTGGGCACGCTGGCCAGGACCAATTGCAGGACAAACCATTTGTGATTGTCTTTGCTGAACGTGGAAATCGAAGTGGTGAAATTCATGGCCGCGCCGCTGGCGGAACAGAATTTCA
>DATJSQ010000045.1:0-25971 GCA_035503995.1 Verrucomicrobiia bacterium
TTTCTCGGATTCCAGGGCCAGCTTGTCTATGTGCATGTTGCACGGGGTCACGTTGCCCCACGTGGATGCAATGCCGATGATCGGCTTGGAAAAATCCTCCTCCTTGAACCCGACGGGATAAAGCATGGCGCGGGCGGCGGCACGTTCATCGCCATCGAGAAGAATGCTCGAAAAGGGGCGGAGCGGATCGGCGGATTTCGTTTTCATGGATGCGATCTTAGGCGAACAGGCAAACGCTGAAAAGTTCTTAGTTCGTGGTGACCTTGTGGCCGTTCCCCGGCTATCGCAGTTCCAAAAAAACTGTGGCTGTTCGGCAGCGAGAGATTTTGAATTTTGGCGAGGCGGTGCGAAGGAGCATGCCCGCGGCGGCCACAGTTTTTATTGATACGGTATGACAGGAGCGCGTTTTTTGGAGGATTTTTGCCCGGTCGTCGCTTTGTAAAAGACCGTGAAATGCATAAGTGTCACATGCAGAGCATCTTACAAACATAAAACCCATGCATTTCAACCAATTTCAGCTTCTTTCAGGGTTTTTATCTCGCATCCAAAATTTCACCAAAAAAACCTTGTGATTATTTTACAAACTCGAGTTCCTGCCGGTGCGGAATCAGGCCCCGCTCGAACGCCTGGCCGAGAAACCGTCGGATGCTCTCGCGTCCGCGCTCGCCGTAATCGAGCGTCCAATGGTTCACGTACATTCCCACAAACTTGTCCGCCAGATCGCGGCCCATGTCACGGGCAAATCGCAGCGCGTGCTGCACCGCCTCGGAACGATGGTCGAGACTGTATTGAATGCTCGCGGTGAGAATGTCCGAAATCTTTCGGCGCGTGTCCGGCGGAAATTTTTTATGAATGACATTGCCGCCCAGCGGCAACGGCAGGCCGCCATTTTGTTTGCCCCACCAGACGCCGAGGTCTTCGCAAACAACGAGTCCTTCCTTTTGATAGGTGAGCTGCCCTTCGTGAATGATGAGGCCGACGTCCGCCATCCCGCTTTTTACGGCGGCAAAAATCCGGTCGAACGGGACCACGACGTAATCAAGGTCCGGCGTGTGCGCCTTGCCTTTCGCGCCGCCGCCGCCCAATTCGCCGAGCCACAATCGCAGCGCCAGGAAGGCGCTGGTCATGGCGCCAGGGACGGCGATTTTTTTTCGGGCGATTTCCTCGCGCGAAAATTTCTGTTTGGCCACGAGCATGGGGCCGTAGCCATCGCCCATGCTGGCGCCGGCGGGCAGGAGGGCGTATTGATCGCTAACGTAAGCGTAGGCGTGAATGCTGACGGCGGTGATGTCCAATTCGCCGCGGGTGGCACGCTCGTTCAAGGTCTGGATGTCCTGCAAGATGTGCTCGAAGCGGAAGCCGTGCGTGGGGATTAAATCCCTGGCCAGGGCATAAAACATGAAGGCATCATCGGGATCGGGCGAATGTCCAAGCGTCAACGGTGTTGATTGCATCGGGGAAGGCTAATGAAGTTGCGGAAGAAATTCCAGAAGAACGGAGGCGCAAGGTTTTCACCGGGCCTTCGGCAAACGCTTGCATGGAGTCGCGGGGGGCAATTATACTGGCCGCCCTTTATGAGCAAGGCACCTCTTCGCGTGGCAATCACCGGCGCCGCCGGCCAAATTGGTTATTCACTCTTGTTCCGCATCGCTTCCGGCGCGATGTTCGGGCCGGAGCAACCCGTCATTTTGCATCTCATCGAAGTCCCCGATGAAAAAGCCATGGCCGCCCTCGGCGGCGTGGTGATGGAACTGGATGACTGCGCCTTTCCATTGCTCAAAGGCATCGTGCCGACATCAAGCCTCGACGAAGGGTTTCGCGGCGTGAACTGGGCGCTGCTGGCGGGCGCCGTGCCGCGCAAGCAGGGAATGGAACGCAAGGATTTGCTGGGCATCAACGGGAAAATTTTCACCGGCCAGGGCCAAGCCATCGCCAAAAATGCGGCGAGTGACGTGCGGGTGCTGGTCGTGGGCAATCCTTGCAATACCAATTCGCTCATTGCCATGAACAACGCCAAGGGCGTCGCGTCCGACCGTTTTTTTGCGATGACGATGCTGGACGAAAACCGTTCCAAAACGCAGCTCGCCAAAAAAGCGAACGTGGATATCACCGCCGTCAGCAATCTGGCGATTTGGGGAAACCACAGCGCGACGATGTATCCTGACTTTTTCAACGCTAAAATTTCCGGCCAGCCGCTCACCAGCGTCATCAAGGACGAGCCATGGTTGAAAGGCGAGTTTATCACGACCATTCAGCAGCGCGGCGCGGCGATTATCAAGGCGCGCGGATTGAGCAGCGCCGCCAGCGCGGCCAACGCGGTGGTGGACACCGTCCGGAATCTGACCACGCCGACGAGGGCAGGCGATTGGTTCAGCGTGGCGGTGTGTTCGCGGGGCGATTATGGCATCCAGAAGGGGCTGATTTTCAGTTATCCGATTCGCAGCAATGGGACGAAGTGGGAGATTGTGCAGAACGTGCCGCTGAATGAATTCAGCAAGGCAAAAATCGCCGCAACCGAGAATGAATTGACGGAAGAGCGCGCGATGGTGGCGGATTTGTTGCCGTAGCAAATCAGGCTGCGCCTGAATCAACGCCTCCATCAAATACATTGTGCCTGGGAATACGGTCGAAGAAATCGAACAAGCTGTCGAGCGGCTCGCCCGCTCCGATTTTGATCGGCTGGCGGCGTGGGTCAGTGCGCGCTACCATGACCTTTGGAAGCAGCAGATTGAACATGACGCCAAGGCGGGCAAGTTGGATTTTCTTTTCAATGAAGCCGCCACCTAACGTCAGGCCGATTCACTCCATGACTGGCCCGCGGACAAGGAATGACCTCCAAAGCCACGCGCCGGTTTTGGAAGCTCTATCAAGAATTACCCGAAGTGGTTCAACGGCTGGCGGTGGAAAATTACCGTCTCTGGCGTGGCGATCCTGCCATCCGTCGCTGGATTTCAAGAAATTAGCGGGTTCCGGCGAACGCTTTTCAATCCGCGTGGGAGATCATCATCGGGGTATTGGGACACAAAATCAACGACGGCTATGAGCGGGTATGGATCGGCACCCACGAGGACTACAATAAACTTGTGTGCTGACCGCAAAGTGACATTCCCGATCAAAGCGGGCGACAATGACTGATTGCGGAAATAAAAATTCAGTTTCGGTTCGCAGCGGCTAAAATCTCGCGATGCAGTAAAGGAGACAAAATCACCGCGGCGGATTCGTGCGCATTGCCAGCGGCGCGATTTTCTGCCAGTTTCGCACGTATGGCTTTTGATTCCTTCCGCGATTTTGTCACCGCGCTGGACCGCGCCGGCGAATTGAAGCGCATTTCCCAACCGGTCGCCACCGAACTGGAGATCACCGAAATCGCCGATCGCGAAATGAAATCGCCCGGCGGCGGCAAGGCGTTATTGTTCGAGCAGCCGACCGTGAACGGTGTCGTTTCGCCGTTTCCGGTGGCCATCAATACGATGGGTTCGCACAAGCGGATGGCCATGAGCATGGGCGCAAATTCCGTCGAGGACGTGGCGAACGAACTCGGCTCGCTGATGAAAGCCAAGCCGCCGACCAGCTTTAAGGAAGCCATCCATCTGCTCGGCCAGGCGCTCGATTTACGCCATGCCAAACCGAAAATCGTCAAGACGGGCGCGTGCAAGGACGTGATTCATAAATTCGATGCGCCAACATCGCGCAAGGATCCTTGGCCGAAGGCGATGGATATTGTAGTTGCCGGGGCGGCGACAACAGCAGGCGAGGCGCGCGCGCTTCCAACACTTTTGAATCTGCCGATTCAGAAATGCTGGCCGCTCGACGGGGGACGGTTCATCACGCTACCGTGTGTGGTGACGAAGGACCCGGATACCGGCGAGCGCAACGTGGGCATGTATCGCATCCAGATTTATGATGAGAAAACCACGGGAATGCACTGGCAATTGCAGAAGGTGGGCGCGCGGCATGGCCGGCGTTATTACGAGACCGGCACGCGCATGCCGGCAAGCATTTTCATCGGAGGGGACCCCATGTTTCCGTTCGCCGCCACCGCGCCGTTGCCGGACGGCTTGGACGAATTTTTGCTGGCCGGCTATCTGCGCAAAAAATCCGTCGAGCTGGTCAAATGCGAGACAAACGATTTGGAGGTTCCGGCCAATGCGGATTTCGTCATTGAGGGTTACGTTGACCCGACGGAGGTGTTGCGCGAGGAAGGACCGTTTGGTGATCACACGGGGCATTACACCTTGCCGGAACCGTATCCGGTTTTTCACATCACGGCGATTACGCATCGCCGGAACGCGTTGTATCCCGCGACGATTGTGGGCATTCCGCCAATGGAGGATTTTTACATTGGCGGGGCGAGCGTGAAATTGTTCCTGCCGATTTTCAAGATGAACTTCCCGGAGATTGTGGACATGGCGCTGCCGGCGGAGGGCGTTTTCCACAATCTCGTTTTCGTCAGCATCAAGAAGACCTATCCGATGCAGGCGTATAAAATCATGCATGGACTGTGGGGGATGGGGCAGATGATGTTCACGAAGTACATCGTGGTGGTGGATGCCGGGGTGGACGTTCATAACACGAGCGACGTGCTTTTTCGCCTCTGCGCCAACACGGATCCGCAACGGGACAGCATTTTTACCAAGGGGCCGGCCGACGTGCTGGATCACGCGACGAGTGAAATGGCCAGCGGAAGCAAACTTGGGATTGATGCGACGAAAAAATTGCCGGGCGAGGGGTTCAAGCGCGCGTGGCCGCCGTTGATCAAGATGGACGAGGCGGTGCGGAAGAAAATTGACGCGATTTTAAAAATAAGATAAACAAATTTATTCGCCAGTGGCAGGAAATCTTCGCATTATGCGATTATGAAATCCATGACAGGCTATGGCCGCGGCGAGTGCGCGCGGGATGGCTTTAAAATAACGGTTGAGTTAGGCGCAGTCAACCGGCGCCAATCAGAAGTGTCGGTGAACCTGCCGCGCGAACTGGAAATGCTGGAAGCGCAGGTGCGCGATGCCATCAACGCCCGGGTGGCGCGCGGACGGGTCTCGGCGCGCATTTCCATCCATGCCACCGAAGGGAACATTTCGGCGCGAATGCACATTAACAAGCGGCTGGCGGAGGCCTACGCCGCGGAACTGGGCAAGCTGGCGCGCCAATTGAAATTGTCCGACGGCATCTCGCTTGATCACCTTCTGCGGGCGCCGGGAGTTTTTCAGAGCGATGAGGAATTGGTGGAGGCGGAAAACATCTGGCCGCTGGTGGATCGGGCGCTCAAGCAGGCCCTCGAAGCGCTGGTGAAGATGCGCGAGCGGGAAGGCGCGCACCTTTCGGAGGACCTGGCCGCGCGCGTCGCCACGATGCGTAAATCGGTCGAAAAAGTGCAGAAGCAGGCGCCGTTGACGGCGGAAAATTACCGCAAACAGTTGCTGGAACGCATCAAGAACGCCGGAATCGAGAATGTGACGCCGGACGACGAGCGATTGGCGAAGGAGATTGTTTTGTTCGCGGACCGTTCGGATATCACCGAGGAATTGACGCGGTTGCAGAGTCATTTTACGCAATTTGAGGATTGCCGCAAATCGCGTGAGCCGGTGGGACGGATGCTGGATTTTCTCGCACAGGAAATGAACCGTGAAATCAACACGATTGGCTCGAAGGCGAATGACGCGATCATTTCGCGCGAGGTGGTCCGGTTAAAGTCGGAGCTGGAAAAATTCCGGGAGCAGGTGCAAAACGTTGAATAACGAAGGATACAAACCGCGGATGACGCACAACGAACAGCGGGGAACGAAACGATTTTGAATGGAAACAAACCACGAAATACACGAAAACAACTTTTGACCGCCAGTGAACACAGCGCGGCGGAGCCGAAGGCGGACAGGCCGGCCCAAACAGGCACAAGGCGCGCAAAAAATGAAATTTTGACCACGGATGGACACAGGTGACCGCGAAAAAAACAAATGGCAGAAAACGGGGAACAGAAGTTTGAGATGACTAAGCAGAAAGCAAGCCCACTGTTGATCTTGATTTCCGCGCCGTCGGGCGGGGGCAAGACGACTTTGTGCCGTCAATTAATCCGCGCACGGCGGAACATGGTCCGCGCGATCACCTGCACGACCCGCGCGCCGAGGAAGGGCGAACGCAACGGCGTGGATTATTATTTTCTCAAAGCGGAGGATTTTTTGAAGCGGGTGCAGGCCGGAAATTTTTTGGAGCATGCCACGGTATATGGCCACAGCTACGGGCTGTTGAAATCGGAATTGCTTGGCAAACTGCGCGCCGGCAAGGATGTCTTGCTGAACGTGGACGTGCAAGGCGCCGCGACCCTTTGCAAAAGGGCGGGGGGGGAGCCGGAATTGAAGCGGGCCTTGATAACGATTTTTTTGACGCCGACATCCCTGGCGGAAGTCGAGGCGCGGTTAAGCCGGCGCGGCGCGGACTCGCCGGAGGTGATCCGGCGGCGGGTGGCAATGGCGAAACAAGAGATCGCGCAATGGCGGAGTTTCGATTATCTTCTAATCAGTGGCAGCAAACAGGAAGACTTGCGCCGGACGCTGGCAATCATCGAAGCGGAAAAAATGCGGGTGGCGCGGTCGCAAGCGCCGAATTTTAATCTGGAATGAGCAGCGGAAAGAACATAGTTCTCGGAGTGACGGGCTCCATTGCCGCGCATAAAGCGGCCGATTTGGCCTCGTTGCTGGCAAAGGCTGGCGCCGACGTCCGCGTGGTGATGACAGCCGACGCGCAGCATTTCATCACGCCGCTGCCGTTCAAGACGCTGACGCGCCATCCGGTGGTCACGGACCTCTATGATGAGGAAGAGGGATGGAAACCGGCTCATGTCCGCCTGGCCGACGAGGCGGAATTGCTGTTGATCGCGCCGGCGACGGCGAACGTTATTGCCAAAATGGCCCACGGAATTGCGGACGATGCACTGACATGCATTGCCCTGGCGCTTAATCCTGAAGCGACCCTCTTGATGGCGCCGGCGATGAACGGTAAGATGTGGCTGCATCCGGCGACGCAGGCGAACGTGAAAATTCTCAAGTCGCGCGGCGTGGAATTCATCGGGCCGGACAATGGCATGTTATCGTGCGGATACGAAGGGATTGGACGGTTATGGCCGGTGGAAAGGATCGCGGAGAGAGCGCGTCGGATGGGAGGATAAACGCCGTGTTTTCCATGAACCGCCCGGAACGAGTTGGATTTGAAATGATGCGCGTTTTTAAGACCACCTCCTCTCCACGGCCCTCTCCTTCAATCAGAATTGGAGAGGGTGGCGTCTCCCCGTTGAGGAGAGAAGGAGGGAATTGCGGGGGCAACTGGCTTGTCTCACCCCTCACCCCAACCCCCTCCATGAACCCGCCAACGGCAAAATGGTCGGGCGACTGCCATTCTCACCCCTCACCCTCGGTCCCTCTCCATGAACCGGAGCGGTGTCGGCTCCCTGACGGACGCGCTCACCAACCCGCTTGCCGTCGTGGAGTGCGGCGGCAACCCCGGAGGCTTTCGGGGGACGCCGCTTTGGGGAAGGCCCTGGACGTTTGGGGAGTCCTTGAAATGCGAAAGTGGATCCCAGCTCGAAAGCGGTGTCAGCCCCATTCCCCGCCAGCCACCGCACTCCACGACGCTATCGCGCTTAACGGAGCATTTCGCAGGTTCATGGTCCCAATGCGCGGCAAATTGGCCGTGGAAACGCTCCAAAGTGCATGAAGCTGTTTGATTCAAAATGGTGGAAGGGGCTGTTGCGGATTTCGCGACCGGAGCCGATGGAGCAGGCGGAGCGGATCGTGGCGATGCAACTGCACATCGTGCTGCCGGCCAAAGCCGGGCTGGTAGCGGTGGTCTATTACTTTAACTCGACGTCGGGCGCCTCGTTACAGGTGCAAAGTCCCTACAGCCTGATGCTCGACGTCTTAAGCTGGGTTTTTTGCGTCTATGTTGGCGGAAATGCCATTGCCGGATTGATCTATTGTTTTTGGCGGCGATTTCCACCGGCGATTTTCCAATGGATCGTTTTCACGACGGGTATTTTGGACGGACTGTTCATCGCCGGATTGGTTTTTCTCACGGATGGCTTTGAGAGCATGGCGTATTGGCTGTTTCCCGCATTGATTGTGTTGAATGCCATCAGCATTCCGCTGGCGACGCCCCAGATCGTGCTGAATCTGTTGTTCAGCCTCTTGTATCTGACGGCGGGAATTCTAAATGCAGAAATTCCACTGCCTGAGCTATCCACCCCACCGCTCCATGCATTCCATGCGCCTGCCAAACTACATATGCAACAGCACAGTCCGGAGCTTCCGTATGGTGCCGATTCCGAAGAGGTGGTCATTCGCCCGGATTTGCCGCGATTGTTCGTTTTGTGGCTGCTGACGGCGTGCTGTTACGGGGTGCAGTGGCTGCTGGAACGCCAGCGGCGGGCCGCGGAAGAGGCCGCGGAGTTTTTCACGCGTGAAAACCAATTGCGCTCGGCGGGACGGCTGGCGGCGGAGGTGGCCCATCGGATCAAAAATCCGCTGGCGATCATCAACAACGCCGCGTTTTCGCTGCAACGCTCGTTGCGCGAGAACAAGGATTCCGCCGCGCAGCAGATTGAAATCATCCAGGAGGAGGTGGCGCGGGCGGACCGGGTGATTACACAAATCATGGGTTATGCCCAATTGAGCGAGGGCCGCGTGGAGAAGCTGCAAGTGGCGGAGGAACTGGACCGGGCGATTGCGCAGGTATTTCCGCCCGCCATGCCGACGAGAATTCAAATTCACCGGGATTACCAGCCGCCGTTTCCGCCGCTGATGATGCAACGGAACCATTTGTTCGAGATCTTTGTCAATCTGTTGCAAAATGCGCATGAAGCGCTCGGCAACCAGGGAAACATCTTTATTACCGCCGCTTGCCGTCGGAATTCCATCATTGTCACTCTCCGCGATGATGGGCCGGGAATTCCGCCGGAAAAGCTGGAGCGGATTTTCGAGGCTTATTACACCACGAAGGAAAAAGGGACCGGCCTGGGTCTGGCCATAGTCAAACACAACGTGGAGCTTTACGGGGGCAAGATCCAGGCAGATTCGGGGATTGGAATTGGGACGCGTTTTGCCGTAACCTTTCCGTTCAAAAGCGCGCTTAAAGAACAATGAATCATCCCTTGCCACCGATTCTCGTCGTGGACGACGAGAAGAACATGCGGGTATCGTTGCAGACAATGCTGATGGACGAGGGCCACAGCGTGCGCGCGGTGGAATCCGCGGAACAGGCGCTCGAATTATTGTCGAGCGAGGAATTTTTCATGGTGATTACGGATGCGCGGCTGGGCGGGATGAGCGGCTATGAATTTCTGAAAGAGCTCCATGCCGGGAAGCCGGAATTGCCCGTGCTGATGCTTACGGCCTATGCCACTCCCAAACTCGCCGTGGAAGCCATCAAATCCGGGGCGATGGATTATCTGGCGAAGCCCTTTGCGCCGGAGGAGTTGCTTCACGCCGTGGCGCGTTGCGGGGAGCGCTATAAACTGCTTCGAGAGAATGCCGCCCTTCGCTCGCGCGCCGGTGAAGTTTTCGGTCTTGGCCAAATCGTTGGCGAATCGGACAAGATGCGGGAGCTGCGGAAACTGATTCAAACGGTGGCGCAGACCGACGCGCGCGTATTGATACTTGGCGAAAGCGGCACGGGAAAGGAGCTGGTGGCCGGGGCGCTGCATGGGTTGAGCAAACGGCACGACGAGAATTACGTGCGCATCAATTGCGCGGCGATTCCGGAGACGTTGCTGGAAAGCGAACTGTTTGGCCATGAAAAGGGCGCCTTCACAGGCGCCGTCAAACAAAAGGCCGGGCGCGTGGAGGAAGCGGACGGGGGCACGATTTTTCTGGATGAAATTGCGGACATGAGCAAGCCGCTGCAGGCCAAGCTGCTGCGATTTCTGGAAGACGGGAGCTTCACCCGCGTGGGGGGCACCCAGGAACTGCGCGTCAACGTACGGCTCCTGGCAGCGACCAACCGTGACATTGGCCGGGCGATCGCCGAGGGGCAGTTTCGCGAGGATTTATTCCACCGTCTCAATGTTGTCCAACTACTATTGCCGCCGCTACGGGAACGCGGCGACGACGTTTTACTGCTGGCGGATCATTTCCTTAGATTGTTTCGCGGGGCGATGAATAAAAATGTCACCGGGATTTCCGCCGGGGCGCGTCCGAAACTGCTGGCGCATGGCTGGCCGGGCAATGTCCGGGAGTTGCGCAACGCGATCGAACGTGCCCTGATCCTCGAAACGACCCGCGAAATCCAACCGGCGAGCTTGCCGGACTTCGATTTCGAGTCGCGCCTGCAAAAGACGGCGGCGATCCGGGCGGCGCCGGACGAGTCGCTTGACGACGCCTTGAAGCGGGTGGAACGTGAACTGATTACCGGTGCGCTGGAGCAAAACGATTTCAGCCTGACCCGCGCGGCGGAACAACTTAAACTGACACGTCACTCGCTCCGCTACCGGATGCAGCGGCTCGAGATGAAGACCGGCGAAGCATTCGCCGGCGAAGGTTGATAGTTATGGACGATGCCTTGATGCCTGCCGCCACTCGTTTCGACCCCCAGTGGTTGGAAATTTTTATTGTTATTGGCGCCATCTTTTTGGTGTGCCTGGGAACGTTTTTCTGGGCGGCCTTTATTCGTAAACCTAAAAATCGCCGCCGCAAATATCGCCAGCATCACAAAGGCTATCGCGAGAAATTGAAAACGGGGGCGGACGGCATCATGACTCTGGTGGACAAACGCCGGCGGCGCCATTGGCGCATCCACCGTCCGCAGAATCCCACATTGGCCCAGACCGGCGGGCTGCCACCCCGCCGCGAATCCAACGGCCAAACGCCGCCTGATGCAACATAGCCGCGCCATCACCAAAAAGAGCGCCTCCAATCTGGCATTGGCGTTCGTTTTGCTGCCGAAACAAAAGCGCGACGCGATGTCGGCGCTTTATGCCTTTTGCCGGGAGGTGGACGATGCCGCGGACGATGAATCGGTCCCGGCTGAAAAGCGACGGGCGCGACTGGCGGATTGGCGCGGCGATGTGCGGCGCGCCTGCGAAAATCAAGCGCCGCAATTTCCGGTCAATTGTGAATTTCAACCCGTCATCCAGGCGTATTCGCTCCCGTTTGAATTATTGGACGAATTGATCAAGGGCTGCGAAATGGACCTGGAAATCAAGCGGTACGAAACTTTCGAAGAATTGGAATTATATTGTTACCGGGTGGCGTCGGTCATCGGGCTTCTCAGCATTGAGATTTTCGGCTACAAGAATCCGGCGACACGCGATTACGCGATTTACCTGGGGAAGGCATTGCAATTGACGAACATATTGCGGGACGTGAAAAACGACGCGGAACGCGGGCGGATTTATTTGCCGTTGGATGAATTAAAAAAATGCGGGGTGGGAGAGGGGGAGATTTTGGATTGCCATTACACGAAAAATTTTCACCTGCTCGCCGGAAACGTTGCCGGCCGCGCAAAACATTTTTATTCACTGGCGAGAAGGACCCTGCCGGACGAGGACCGGAATTCACTCGCCGCCGCCGAATTGATGGGCGCGGTTTATTGGCAACTTTTGAAAAAATTGGAGAGCGAAAAATTCAACGTCTTCGGCGCGCGTCCGATGAAACTGTCCAAACCGCGTAAGCTGACACTGATTTTCCAGTCCTGGCTGCGGTTTGTGCTGGGGACTGCGACGTCAAATTACGGGACGCCGTAAAATGCCAGAGGCCTTTTCAAACTCCCCGCCGGCCGCCGGTTCCCCGCGGCGTCGTTTAATTGTCAATGCCGATGACTTCGGCCTGTCTCATTCGGTCAATGAGGCCGTGGTCCGCGCGCATCGGGACGGAATTTTGACGACGGCCAGCCTGATGGTGAACGAAGCTGGATTTGATGAAGCGGTAACGGTGGCCCGGGAGAATTCAAAATTGGGCGTGGGGTTGCATTTGACGTTCTCGCATGGCCATTCCGCACTGCCGCCGGAAAAAATCCCGGGGCTGGTTGATTCGCGCGGTGAATTTTCCCGAAGCCCTTTTGGGGTGGGAATGAAATATTTTTTTCAAGGAAGCCTAAGAGAGGAGTTGCGGGCCGAAATTCATGCCCAGTTTGAGAAATTTCATCGGACGGGCCTGCCGCTCGACCATGTCAACGGTCACTTGCATTTGCACCTGCATCCGGTCGTTTTCACAATTCTGATGGAAGATGCGGGCCAACTTGGCATCCGGCAGATGCGGTTGACGCGGGACTGCCTTTCACGCAGCCGAAAAATGTCGGGCGGCCATTGGTTTTACCGGGTCTCCCATGCGACGATTTTTGAAGCGTTGTCGGGTCGCGCGCGCAGGCGCCTGGACCGGGAAAAAATAAAATACGCGCAAATCACCTTCGGCCTTTTGCAGGATTCCCGTGTGGACGAAACTTATGTTTTAAAGCTGCTGCCGGAATTGCCGCCTGGCGATTCGGAGCTTTACTCGCATCCCTCGTTGGACAAATTTAAGCACGAGTTCGACGCCCTGGTGAGTCCGCGTGCGAGAGAAGCGGTGAATCAAGGCGGCATCGAGCTGATTCGGTATCAGGATTTATGATTAAACTGCTTGTGATTTTGCTCATTGGCCTGGTCTTTGAATCCACGGGGGTGATTCTTTTGAAAAAGGGCATGAACGGGATTGGGGAAATGCACGGCTACACCGCGGCGGAAGTAATGCGTGTGGTGAAAGCCGGCGCCACGAGTCCGCAAATCCTGCTGGGCGTATTTTTTGAAGCGTTGTTCTTCCTTTGCCTCCTGATTTTGATGTCGGAAAGCGACATCAGCTTTTTGTGGCCGTTGACGGCGTTAAGTTTTGTCTTTGCGACTTTCGCGGCGATTTGGTTCCTCGGTGAGAAAGTTTCCTGGGTGCGATGGGTAGGCGTGATTTTAATCATGATTGGTGCCGCATTCATCAGCTATAGCGAACATGCGAGGGAAAAGCCCGCGACGATAAACGAGTCGCAGAGGGGGAATTAGGGTAATTTCAAAAAAGCTGTTCAGGAGTTCAATGCGCAAATATCCTTAATCTTGGGGAATTCTCTCCCCTTTGAGAGGAAGTTTGAAGGGGGGACGTGCAATCCGGAGAAGCAACAACTATGAGCATTCTGGTTTACTTCCATGCGCGCCCCTCACCTCAATCCTCTCCCGTTGAAGCGAGAGGGAAGCCGATATCGGGCGCATCGGTAATTAAAGTCTGATTTCAGTTCCGGGTTTTCCCGCTGCTGAACGGCTGCAGTTTTTCTTCAAATGCCATAGTGTGGTGAGTCAGCAAGGTTGGCGCGGGGATTACAGTATTTTCGCGAGAATTTCCGCCAATCTTTCGGCGGCGAATTTGGTTTTCTTTTGCAACTCCATCAACGCGCCGATTTTCCCGGGACTTTTTGCGACGGCAAGGAAAAGTCTTCCGTAATCCGGGTTTTTGTCCGGTTTGGCGAGCGCGTTGAAATCCAACGGCAAATCCTCATTCGCGGTATCGGAAATGACACGGACGGTGGCGCAGGGAATTCCGCGTTCGGCACAAATGGCCTGAATGGCCGCCGATTCCATTTCCGCAGCGTCGGCGCCGGTTTCATCGCGCAACTTTTTCTTTTCAGCAACGGTGATGGCGACTTGGTCCGCGCAGAAAATTTTCGCGGGTTTGGCGCCGGCGGCGGAGAGTTTGGACCGAAGATGATCATCCGATGACTCGAAGACGATGTCGCCTATTTTCAAATCAGGATTCAATCCGCCGGCGAAGCCGCCGGTGATGACGAGGTGGGGAACCGCGCCCGCCAGGAATTCACGCAGGGACTTTTCGGCGTTCTGTCGTCCGATGCCGGTGATGAGGACAGACAGGCCCGGTTTGTTTGCCGCGATTTTCTGAAATGGCGCGGCTTCTTCTTTCAGCGCGAAGGATATCAGGGTGGACATCTTCATTTCACCCCCGCCAGCCTGTCCTTCCAGATTTTGTAAAGGTCGGCGGTGGCGCGAACGTCGCGGAGACAGTATTCGGCGATTTCGCGGAATTTCTTTTCGGCCATCAGGCGGCCGACATCCATGCCGGTGACGCCGTGGCTCTTGGGCGATTCGATGCCGAAAGCTTTGCAGTAAAAATCCAGGTTGAACCGCCGCGCCGCGCCGTCGCGCCCGCTCACGCTGTAAAAGGTCAACTGCTCGGCAAGATCACAGTGGGGTTCGGTGGCGTAACGGTAACCCAGCCAGTTTTTCCGGGAGATGGGAACGTTCAGAATCGCCGAGCGCAGGTAAATGAACGGCACGTCAAAGCCGCGCCCGTTGAAGGTGACGATGGATTCGAATTTTTTTGCCGCGTCCCAAAATTGCGCGAGCAACTCCGTCTCATCGGCGCAGGCAATGAATTTCACCGGTGCCACCTCATCGAGTTCCTCCTGAAAGTCCTCGGCGATGAAAAGGGACTGGCCGCGCTGGGTCTCGGCATTGAGCATGGCGATGCAAACCACCTGCGCGGTGAACGGCCACAGGCTCATGAACCGCGCGATTTCCTCGCGCTTGGCGCATTTCTGGGATTCGTCGGTGAATTTTTCGCATTCGCGGAAAAGATATTCCTGCTGCGCCTCGTCGAAATTGTCGAGCGGCACGGCGGAGGTTTCGATGTCGAATACGAGCGTCGCCATGGACTGTTTGAGGAATTGAAGCACCAGGATGACGGGGAAACCAAGTCAAAATTGACCGGGCGGAGTAATCGAGCATTTCAACATTTGAGCATCCGGCAGGTTGATAGTCCCAAGGCGCGCTTCCGCTGCGCCTTCAGTTTTGGGTTGAGTTGTCTAATTTGGGAGTCCAGATTTTACCACAATTGCAGGATCTGGAACTGTGAACTTTCTGTCACTCATCGAAGCGAAACGCGACGGCAAAACTCTCACGGCGGAGGAAATCCGAAAATTCGTCGTTGAATTCACCGCCGGGAGGATACCCGATTACCAAATGGCCGCACTGCTCATGGCCATTTATTTTCGCGGTCTGAATTCCGCCGAAACCCGCGCGCTCACGCTGGCGATGCGCGATTCGGGCGATGTTTTGAAATTCCCGAAGGACCCCCGTCCGCTCGTGGACAAACATTCGACCGGGGGGATCGGCGACAAGGTATCGCTCCCGCTGGCGCCGTTGCTCGCCTGCCTGGGATTTCGCGTGCCGATGATTTCCGGCCGCGGCCTCGGCATCACCGGCGGCACACTCGACAAACTGGATTCCATTCCCGGCTTCAAAAGCCTCCTGCCGCCGGACCAAATCATCGGGCAAGTCCAAAAAATCGGCTGCGTCATCTGTGGCCAGACGGACCGAATGGTCCCCGCCGATAAGAAAATTTATGCGCTTCGCGACGCAAGCGGCACCGTCCCGAGCATCCCGCTCATTGTCGCCTCGATTCTTTCCAAAAAATTGGCTGAAGGCCTGGATGCGCTGGTGCTGGACGTGAAATTCGGCGGCGCCGCATTCATGCGGACGAAATCCGATGCGAGCAAACTGGCAAGGGCAATGGTTGCGCTTGGCAACAGCAGCGGCGTCAACACCCGCGCGATATTGACGGACATGAACGCGCCGCTCGGCCGGGCTGCGGGCAATTGGCTGGAAGTCAAGGAAAGTGTGGAATGCCTTGAAAACAAAGGTCCGGACGATTTGCGCGAATTGGTCCTCGTCTGCGCCGGGCATTTGCTCGCACAAACGCGGAAGGCCGGGAATTTGAATGCGGCAAAAAAAGTGGCGGCGGACTGCCTGGATTCCGGCGCGCCAGCCAGGAAATTCCGGGAAATGCTCGTCGCGCAAGGGGCGGAATTGGATGCGTTCGACGAAAAACTTTCGCGCGACTCCACGGCGCCCGTTGTCCGGGAATTAAAGGCTTCGCGCGCCGGCTTTGTTTCGCGCCATGACGCGAGAATCGTCGGCGAAGTGATCCGTGATTTGGGCGGCGGCCGTTTAACCAAGGAATCATCAATCGTCCATGACGTTGGCGTTGACCGAATGGCCAAGCCGGGCGAACGGGTTGAAAAATCAACCGTTTTGTGCCGCGTCCATGCCGCAGATGGAGGTCAGGCTGAATCGGCCATTGAGCGCTTGAAGAGCGCGTTTGAAATTTCCGCGAGGCCGGGAAAAATCGCTCCGTTAATTGCCGAAAACATCATGTCAAAGCAGCCAGGATGGCTTCCGCCGCCGCGCGCGGATTTTCGGCGGCATAAATCGGGCGGCCAATCACGAGCCAATTCGCGCCGGCGCTCATCGCCTCTTTCGCCGTGAGCGTGCGTTTCTGATCGTCCGCCTTTTCCGCGCCGGTGCGGATTCCGGGAACGACAAGCTGGACTTGCGCGGGCAAAATTTTCCGCAGCGCGGAAATTTCCAGCGGCGAACAGACCAGACCCCTCAGTCCCGCCTTTGTCGCGACGTTCGCCAAACGGCGTACCTGGTATTCCACATTTACATCAAGGCCGATTTCGCGCAATGCCCCGGCGTCGAGGCTGGTGAGAACGGTCACCGCCAGCACGTGAGGGGGAGTGCGCCCGAGCTTCCAAGCCGTTTCCTGCGCGGCGTTTTCGGCGGCTTTGAGCATTTCGCCGCCGCCGCTGGCGTGGACGGTGAGCATTTGCACATCCAGTTTCGTCGCTGCCGCGACGGCCCTGGCGACGGTGTTGGGGATATCGTGAAATTTCAGGTCGAGGAAAACCAACAGGCCGCGCTCGCGGATTCGTTTTACGATGGCCGGGCCGGCGCTGGAAAAGAGTTCGCTCCCGATTTTGAAGCCGCCGCAGGCGGGCGCCAGCTGTTCGACGAAATTCAAGGCGGTATCGGCCGCCGGAGTGTCGAGGGCAACAAGGATTGGATTGCGCATGGCATGACAAGTTAAACCAGAATGGGTGCCAAAAAAAATCGTTTTTCTCAATCACCCGAAAAGGCAGTGACAACGAGCGGCAATTTCAGCATCTTCAATTCATGCAAGCCTTTATCCGGATTTTCGCGCTAGGGGCCGGCCTCACGCTGGCCGGCTCGCTTCATGCGCAAACCAGGGTGGACACCGTTTTGGACTCCGGCTGGCGGTTCAGCCTGGGTGATTTTCCCAACGCCAGCCAGACCACTTTTGACGATACCGCCACAAACTGGGAGACCATTTCCATTCCTCATTGTTGGGGATGGGAGCAGGCCCAGCAGGGCGATACCAATTATTACCGCGGCCCGGGCTGGTACCGGCGCGAAGTGGATGTGATGCGTGAAAAGGGCAAACGGTATTTCCTGAAATTTGAAGCGGCCAGTTCGGTGGCCGACTTTTATTTGAACGGCAAATTTCTCGGCGAGCATCGCGGCGCCTTTGGCGCATTTTGTTTCGAAATCACCACGAACCTGTCCGAAACCGGCACGAACGTGCTCGCCGTGCGCGTCAGCAATGTTCCCCAGCCGGACATCGCCCCCTTGAGCGGCGACTTCCCGGTCTATGGCGGGATTTATCGCGACGTGCATTTGATTGAAACCGCCGATGAAAATTTCACCCTCACCGACCATGCCTCGCCCGGCGTCGAATGGCGGCAAACCGATGTCAGTAAAAAGCGGGCCGTACTCGACGTCATCGCCGAAATATCCAACGGCACCAGAACCAATCATCGTCTCACCCTCACCGCAACGATAAAGGACGCCGCCGGAAACATCGTCGTCTCCACCAATCAGGACATCACGCTCATGGCGAAGGTCACCGAACCTTTTTGGCTGCGGTTGACCGTGCCCAAACCCCATCTTTGGAATGGACGCTTGGACCCCTACCTTTATCAGGCCGTCGTCGAACTGCGGTCCTCTGATCACGTCGTGGATTCCGTCGAACAGGCGATCGGTTTGCGATTTTATCGCGTGGACCCGGACAAGGGATTCTTCCTGAACGGACGGCACTATGCATTGCATGGGGTGGACATGCACCAGGATTGGTGGAACAAAGGGTGGGCACTTTCGCATACCAACATGGACATCAACATGGACTTGCTCAAAGACCTCGGCGCCACGGTGATCCGCTGCGCGCATTACCAGCACAATGATTATTTTTACAGCCTCTGCGACAAGGCGGGCATCCTGGTTTGGGCGGAAATTCCGCAAGTGGACAAAATCGCCGGCGGCCCGGCATTTGAAAACACGTCGCGCAACCAATTGCTCGACTTGATCCGGCAGAACATCAACCACCCTTCCATTTTTGTCTGGAGCCTCTTCAACGAGTTGCGCCCCGGCAATCCCGATCCCCACCGCGAGCTGATGGATTTGGACAATATTGCCCACAGTGAAGACCCGACGCGCCCGACGATTGCCGCCACCTGCACCGACGGCTGGCCGCAAATGAATAAAATCCCCGACCTCCTCGGCTGGAACATCTATCCGGGGTGGTATTCCGGATGGGGCGGAATTGACGGGATTGGCAGGATGCTCGACGGTTACCGCCACACCAGCCAATCGGGCGGCTTCTGCGTGAGCGAATACGGCGCGGGCGCGAACATTTATCAGCACGAGGAAAATCCGAAGCAGCCAAAAACCGACGGCCAATGGCATCCGGAAGAATGGCAGGCGATCGTGCATGAACGGGCCTGGGCGGCCTTGAAATCGCACCCCTTTGTGTGGGCGACCTTCGTCTGGAACCTGACCGACTTTACCAGCGCCTGGCGGCATGAAGGCGGGGTGCCCGGCCGCAACGACAAGGGACTGGCCACCGCCGACCGGAAAATCAAAAAGGACGCATTCTATTTTTACAAGGCGAATTGGTCGGATGAGCCGGTGATTTACATTACCAGCCGGCGGTTCACGAGCCGGACCGCCGCGGTTACCGATGTGAAGGTCTATTCCAACGCCGCCAAAGCGGAGGTTTTTGTCAACGGCATCTCACAAGGCGCGCGAAAGAATGATGGAAA
The DNA here is from genome assembly GCA_035503995.1 of Verrucomicrobiia bacterium. GTDB lineage: Bacteria > Verrucomicrobiota > Verrucomicrobiia > Limisphaerales > UBA11358 > UBA11358. The sequence goes on from DATJSQ010000045.1 coordinate 18,913, forward strand.
CGCCGTGTTCGTATGGAAAAACGTTCATCTCTCGCCCGGCATCAATCATATCGAAGCCAAAGCCAAACGAGACGGACAGGTCATCTACGACGAATGCGGATGGACCCTCGTAAACTGACTACTGCCGCTTCCAATGCCTCGCTTTTATGAACAACTCGCCGCCGTGCTGAAAGAAGGGCGCCCGTTCGCTCTAGCCATCATATCCGGCGCAAAAGGCTCCAGCCCCCAACGGCTCGGCGCCAAGGCGTTGTTCTTTGGCGACGGCAAAATCGTCGGCACCCTCGGTGGCGGTTGTCTGGAAGCGGAAGTTCATGCGCGGGCCAAAAAAGCCCTGCAGACCGGTGAACCGGCGACGTTTCAGATGGTGCTCGACCATGATTTCGGCTGGGACGACGGCTTGATTTGCGGTGGCAGCGTGAGCGGCGTCATTTTGCCACGCGCCGCCGAAGCCGGCGATTTGTTGAAAAACCTCGCCGCAGCCGCCGAACCGATTGACTGGGGCGTGAAAAAAGATTTTTCCATTGCGGTTGGAGGCGATGCGTGCAGCCCGGTGTCCGCGCCCGCCGATTGGCTCTACCGGGAAACCGTCGCGCCGCCGGCTGAATTGTGGATTGCCGGTTCGGGCCACGTGGCCCAGGCCGTCGCGCCGCTGGCCTTGCAATTGGATTTCGCCGTGACGGTTTTTGACGACCGGCCGGAGTTGGCCAACCATGATTATTTCCCGAGGGAAATCCAATTGCGCGTCGGGGGTTGGCACGAGTTGTTAAATTTCCGGCCGCCGGCCAATTCCTTCGGTCTCGTCGTCACGCGCGGGCACCAGCACGACGCGCTCGTCTTGTCCGAATGGATCCATTTCCCTTTTGCGTTTCTGGGCATGATTGGCAGCCGCCGCAAGGCCCGCATCATCCGCGAACAATTTCTGACGCAGAAAATCGCCACGGCGGAGCAATGGGAAAAGATCGCCTGTCCCGTCGGCGTGGACATTGCCGCCGTCAGCACCGCTGAAATTGCCGTGAGCATTCTGGCGCAACTGATCCAGATACGGGCGGGCGCCAACGGCACGAAGCGGGTTTTGTGAACGCCACACTCTTTATGATCGTGAAGAGAAGGAACGTTCACGAGGTTCAGGGGCCGTGAGCAGGTCCAGAATAAAACAGAAAAAATGAACCGTGACTCAGTTCCAGTTTTTGCCGTCATCATCCTTGCCGCCGGCGCGTCCTCCCGAATGGGCCGGCCCAAATTGCTGCTGCCGTGGAAAGATACCACCGTCATTGGCCGTTTGATTTCCCAATGGCGCGCCGTCGGCGCGGCGCAAATCGCCGTTGTTCACCGCCCCAACGACGGCGCCCTGGCCGCCGAACTGAACTGTCTTGGCCTTTCGCCGTTCGACCGTATTGAAAACCCGCAGCCCGAGCGCGGCATGTTCAGTTCAATCGCTTGCGCCGCGAATTGGCCGGGCTGGAAAAAAGAAGTTTCCGCCTGGGTCATTGTTCTGGGGGACCAGCCGCACTTGCGCCTGGGGACCTTGCAAAAATTATTGGAATTTCATCGGCTCCATCCCGACGCTTTCTGCCAGCCGGCCTTCCACGGCGAATCAAAACATCCGGTCATCCTGCCGCCATCGGCGTTTCATCACCTAAAAATTTCAAAAGCCGCCACCTTGAAAGATTTCTTGAAACAAATTCCCTGCCGCAGCGTCCAATGTGAAATGGATGATGCCGGACTGTCACTTGACATTGACACGCCGGAGGACTACAAAAGAGCATTGAATCAGCCTGACGCATGAAAGACAGCGACACGGACGGTTTGCTTGGCGCGCACTCGCGGCGCACGTTCCTGAAAAGCCTCGGCACCGTGGCGGCCACGGCGGCCACCGCACAGGTGCAATCGGTCGCCGCGGAACTCGAAAAAATCAACGCCGAAAAAATCGTCGGCCCGGGAGCCGTACCGGTCATCCTCAACGTCAACGGCAAAAAGCTCACCCTCCAACTCGAACCGCGCGTCACGCTCCTCGATGCCCTCCGGAATTATTCCAGCTTCACCGGCGCCAAGGAGGGATGCGACCGCGCCAGTTGCGGCGCATGCACGGTGATGATGGACGACATGCCGATTTATTCCTGCCAAAAACTCGCGATTGAAGCGCAAGGCCATGAAATCACCACGGTGGAAGGCCTGGCCGATTCCGGAAAACTGTCGCCGGTGCAACAGGCATTCTTCGAAAAGGACGCGTTGATGTGCGGTTATTGCACTCCTGGATTCGTCATGAGCGTCACGGCGTTGCTCAAGAAAAATCCCCATCCGACGGCCGATGACGTCAAGCACGCCTGCGCCGGAAACCTTTGCCGTTGCGGCACGCAGCCGCGCGTTTTGGCCGCGGCGTTGCAGGCGGCGGGCGTGGCGGCCAACGGCACGACCAAAACGGAGGTTATTTCCCATGCCTAGCTGGCCGTCAAACACCAAATACATCGGCGCCGAAACGCAGCGCATTGACGCGCCCCAGAAACTCACCGGCCAGGCGCGTTATTCCTCGGACATCCAAGCCCCGGGCTGGCTCTATGGAATGATTCTGCGCTCCAACCTGCCAGCCGCAAAAATCGGCGGCATCAATTTGGACAAGGCGCGGCAAATTCCCGGCATCAAGGCCGCTATCGCCCTCGGTGACGGCGAACGCACCGTCCATTTTTATGGCGAAGAACTCGCTGCCGTCGCCGGCACCACGAAACAAGCCTGTCTCGATGCCTTGCGCGCGATCGAGGTGGATGCCACCCCGCTGCCGTTTGTCGTCAATGAAACCGATGCCAAAAAGGATGATTCAGCGCAGGTCTGGCAAGGCTCGCCCAATTTTTCCCAGCCGAGCACCCGCGAAAAGGGCGATGTGGATTCGGCATTTCCGAAATGCGCGGCCGTCATCGAAGGCTTTTACACGACGCCCGTGCAGATTCATAATCCAATGGAGACACACGGCAATACGGTTTCATGGACTGACGATGGGTTGACGTGCTGGGCTTCCACCCAGGGTATCGGCGGGGTGCGGGACAGTTTCGCGGGCGCATTGCAATTGGACCAGAGCAAGGTGCGGGTCATCACCGAATACATGGGCGGCGGATTCGGGGCCAAGTTCAATGCCGGCGTCGAAGGCATTCTAGCGGCGAGGTTGTCGCGAGAAGCCAAAGCGCCGGTGCGCTTGATGCTGACGCGATTTGACCAGGCGCTGGCCGTTGGCAACCGCCCTTCAAGTTTTCAAAAAATTAAAATGGGCGCGCTCGCCGATGGAACGCTTCATGCCTTCGAAATGGATAATTACGGCACGGCCGGCTTCGCCGCAGGTGGCGCCACGGGCGGAGGCGGCAGCGGCGTCGAGCTTCCGATGCCTTATCTTTATCGCGTGCCGAATTCGCGCGTGACCCAAACCGTCGTCGCCGTCAACGCCGGCTCCGCGCGCGCCTTTCGGGCGCCGTCCAATCCGCCCGCTTCCTACGGAATGGAATCGGCAATGGACGACCTCGCCGTGAAGCTCGGCGTGGACCCGGTGGAATTTCGGCTGAAAAATGATCCCAGCCCCATCCGTCAGCGGGAATACGCAATTGGCGTGGAAAAATTCGGCTGGAAAGACAAATATCAAAAGCCCGGCACTTCGCCGGGTATTGTGAAAATCGGTGTTGGTTGCGCCGGGGCCGCCTGGCCAGCGGGGGGGGGCAGCCGCGGCACCCAGGCCGAGGCCAAGATTTTCCCGGACGGCAGCGTCGAACTTCGCTTGGGCGTCCAGGACATCGGCACCGGGACACGCACGGTCATTGCCGTCGTCGCCGCTGAAACTCTCGGGCTAACGCCGGAGCAAATCACGGTGCGCGTGGGCGACACCAATTTCCCCTGGGGCCCCGGCAGTGGCGGCAGCACCACCTGCCCTTCAGTTTCGCCGGCCGTTTTTGACGTGTGCAACAATGCCTTGCAGCAATTGCAAACGCTGTCCGGCATGGCCGATGTGCGCGGCGACAATTGGTCCGCCGCCTGCAAGAAACTCGGAGTCACGCCGCTGAACGTTCACGGCCAATGGCAGCCGGGACTTTCCGAAAGCCACGCCTGTGGCGTGCAATTCGCCGAAGTCGCCGTGGACACCGAGACCGGACTTGTCACGCTAAAAAAAGTTGTCGCCGTCCATGACTGCGGACTCATTATTGACAAGCTCACCCTCGAAAGCCAGATCAACGGCGGTGTCATCATGGGCATGGGCTACGCTCTTTATGAGGAGCGCGTCATGGACAATTTGTCCGGCGTCGTGCTCAATCCGAACTTTGAGACTTATAAGCTGCCCGGCATTGCCGACGTACCGGACATTGATGTCGTCTTAATCAACATGCCTGAACGCGGCGTGATTGGAATCGGCGAACCGGCCACCGTGCCCACCGCGGCCGCCATCGGCAACGCCGTGGCAAATGCCCTCGGCGTGCGCGTTTCAAGCCTGCCCATCACCCCGGCCAAAGTTTTGGCCGCGCTCGGTAAAGTTCCACCCGCTGTCACCACATGAACGCATTTCAATACGCCACCGCCCAATCCGCCGAAAGCGCCCGCGAACTTGCCGGCGCCAGGGGGATGTACATCGCCGGCGGCAACGACTTGCTCGGGTTGCTCAAAGATTATCTCGTCCCCGCCCCGGACATCCTTGTCAACATCAAGACGTTGCCCGGCATGAACCAAATCCAACGCGGTGACAAGACTTGGGCCATTGGCGCCCTCGTCACCGTGGCGGAAGTGGAAGACGACCCCGATATCCAGGAAACGTTTCCCGGTCTGCATGAGGCCGCGGCGGAAATCGCATCGCAGCAAATCCGCAACGTTGCCACCGTTGGGGGCAACCTTGCCCAGCATTCGCGCTGCTGGTATTTCCGCCAGCGCGACACTGTTTGCTTGAAAAAGGGCGGCGATCTCTGCTACGCCCTCAACAGCGATAATCGCTATCACAGTTTGTTCACCGGCAATACTTGCATCAGCCCCGTCGTTTCCAGTTTGGCGACGATGTTTGCCGCGCTCGACGCCACCGCCGTCGTCTTGCGCAACGGTCAGGAAACGCGTATGAGCATGAATGATCTTTACCATGCTGCCTGGGAGAATCCGCTCGCGCACAATTCGCTCAATGCCGGCGATCTGGTTACACGCGTGGAAATACCCGTTGCGCGGCGCCGCAGCACCTACATGCAGGTGAGCGACAAGCACACCTTCGACTGGGCGCTCGTCAGTTGCGCCGCGGCGGCGGACGTGGACGGTGGAAAATTATCATCGCCGCGCGTGGCGCTTGGCAGCATTTCGCCTGTGCCGCACCAGGTCGAAGCCGCCAATGCGTTTCTCGACGGGAGAACCCTGGACGATGCCACAGCCGCGGCGGCGGCGGACATGATATTGGCTGGCGCCAAACCGCTTGAGCACAACGGTTACAAGATGCCGCTGGCGCATGCGCTCATTCGCCGCGCGCTGTCCAAACTCGTCGCATAAGGCCAAGCACATGAATACATCCTGCAAACATCTGCGCACGAAGAAAATGTATGTCAATGCGACGCCGGAGGAAGCCGTTGCCGAGAAGGAAGGCGAGCACATCACCTCCTGTCATTTCTGGTGTAATCGCACCCAACGGGAAGTTGGATTAGACGAGCGCCCCGTCCATGTGAACCTTTGCCAATCCGGTCGCCGGTGCTTTGAAGATTAACGAAAACCCGGTTCGCTCCTGATCCTTGATTGCCGCGCTGGCGCTGCGGGTGGACTTTTCCCTGCTACCGGGCTATGAACTACTGACTTCACGAGACAAAAACAGTTCTGGCGCGGTTGGAAAGATCCGCTTACCAGAACTGGAAGAATGAATATGGCAGGCTCACTGGCAGACTTCATTTCAAGGACCGATGCGGTTTGTGAGCAATCAATGTGCCATGATCATTTATGTGTTTGTAAGAATGCCTTGAACCCGAAATGTCGCACGTTTCGACCATGCCTCCGTGTTTTGCAATGACGTTTATTGCCCTCATCGTATAATTCACGCCACTACTTGATTTCCCATTCCACCGCGACCGCCTTATTCACAATCTTTCCGTCCTTCACGTTGATGCTGCTGGCCAGCGCGGGAATCTTCACGCAGGCTTCCTCAAGCCCGCAATCCGCCAGCGTCTCCAGGTAGCGAAACGTCGCGTTCGTCAGCGCTTGCGTCGCCGTGCGCGCGTAGGCGCCCGGCATGTTCGCGACGCAATAATGCGTGACCCCCTCCTCCACGAACACCGGATTGTGATGCGTCGTGGGACGCGATGTCTCCGCGCAGCCGCCCTGGTCAATCGCAATATCCACCAGCACGCTGCCCGGACGCATCCGCCGGAGCATCTCGCGCCGGATCAATTTCGGCGCCCTCGCCCCCGGCACCAGCACCGCCCCGATGAGCAAATCCACCTCCGGCAGCAGTTCGAGCAGATGCGATTCGTTCGAGTAAAGCGTGTGCGCCGTGTGCAGCGTGATATCGAGAAATCGCATCCGTTCCAGATCCACTTCCAAAATCGTCACATCCGCCCCCAACCCCTGCGCCATGCGCGCCGCATTGATGCCGGCGGTCCCGCCGCCCAGCACCACAATTCTCCCCGGCAAAACACCGGGGACACCCCCGAGCAGCATCCCGCTTCCGCCGAAATGTTTCGCCAGAAAATAACCGCCGACGATGATGCTCATCCTTCCGGCGATTTCACTCATCGGCTCCAGCAGGGGCAGGCGGCGATTCACTTCCAGCGTCTCGTAGGCAAGGCACGTCGTGCCGGACTTCATCAGCGCCTCGGTGAGCGTTTTGTTCGCGGCCAGGTGGAGATAGGTGAACAACATCCGGCCGCGTGGAAGCAATTCAAATTCAGACGGCAGCGGTTCCTTGACCTTGACGATTAAATCCGCCTTTTCAAAAACCGCGGCGTGCGAGTCCACCATTTGTGCGCCGGCCTGCGCATATTCAGCGTCGGGAAAACCCGCGCCGACGCCCGCGCCGCGCTCGACAACCACTTCGTGGCCGCGTTGGCAGAGTTGGTAAGCGCCGCTGGGCAGCAA
>DATJSQ010000046.1:0-5007 GCA_035503995.1 Verrucomicrobiia bacterium
AGTCGCTTCATTGGTCCAGCGCCAATAAGGCGTCTTGAATTGGTCCGGCGAGGCCTCGAACAGGGACGTCGGCGGCGCGGTGCCGATGAAAACTATTTTGTTGTGGAAATAACCTTTCGGCTGCCCCAGCGCGAACTGGTAGCTCATCCGGACCCAGTCGCCGTTCTGGCCGTAATAGCGCACCCATCGCTCCTCCGGCAGGTCGCTCAACGTCGCCCCCATCAGCTCCGCCGCCGCCCAGGGCAAACTTGGAAACGGCCCCGCCGGCGACGGAAACGGCCAATGCTTTCGGACGATGGAATCATGGTCCGGGTCCAGCCACGCCACGCCCCAATGGTTCCCGGCCGCCTTCAGAAACAATTCCGCGGGCTTCACCGGCTCCGCCCCGGCCATCTCCGGAGAGGTCACCTGCGCCTGTCCGGCCATCAACACCAGATGCCGCTGCCGCCGCATGGCGTCGGCCAGGGCCTGATCGCTGGCGGGATCGCGCCGCCGGTCGAAAAGGGAGTCAATCGCCACCAGCGCGGCGCCATCGTCGGCCAGTTTGTTGAGCAACTGCGCGTGCAGGCCCCGGTCCCACGGCTGCCCGCGTTGCTGATGAAAATGGTCGAAAGCCTCGTCATCCATCAGCACCAGCGCCACGTCGTTGGTGACGGGCCGGGCGCCAAAACGGAACAAATAATCGTAGCTGGCATTCACCCACGGCTCGCCCGGCGTCGTCGCCCACAACACCCAACCGCACGCCACCGCCAGTGCCGCGCCCACAACGTATTGAAGCAGTTTTCGGCTGAACATTCCGCCCCTCACCTTCCTGCCCTGATTCCAGGCTTGATCCACCTTCCATGAGCCGGGCGATTCATTTCAAATTCAGGTCTCCAACGGGCCGAACGAACGGTCGCGGAGCGGTTTTACCCGCGATAAACGTCGAAAAAAGCTCAGGTTCACGAGGGCATTTTAAGAAAAATGCGAAGCCGGGAAAATTATTTTTACTTTTTCTGACAGAATTTGCCATTTTATGCGTATATGTCACGTGTCCGGAATTACGGACGCTGCTGTCAAAGTTCAGAGGTTTATTGGGCGTCGGTGAACAACAGCAAAAACCTGATACCTTATGAACAAACAAAACACATCAAAAATCGTATTCACTGCAATCGCAACCGCAATCGCCTTGGCAGGCCTCCGCGCTTCCGCCCAGGATGCCATGTTCGGCTTTCAGCCGGAATTCCCAAAAATTATCCTGCAACCGGAAGACCAGATGGTTGCCATCGGCTCAAACGCCGTCTTTACCGTGGTGGCAACCAATGAAGACGGCTTTCAATGGTCGTTCAACGGAAATCCATTGAATGGCGCGACCAACGACACGCTGACCATCTCAAATGCCCAGACCGCCAACGTGGGATTTTATTCCTGCAACGTTTTCCTCGGCAACCAATCCATCCCGACGCGCTCGGCGTCCTTGATGGTCTATACCGCCAGCATTGACCCGGTGACGGGCGTGGACCCTGTCACGGTATTCGGATTTCCTTTAACCAGCAGCAGCTCTCAGGGGAGTTGCCCCGGCCCTTACACTGGCTATGTAGCATATACCAAGACTGCGGCACAAGGCTGGGGTTGGGCGCCGGACACCACCAACGGCAATACCGTTTTCACCGCCACAGATACCAACCGGACGAATACAAAAATTCAATATCTCGGAGAATACGGCGACAATTCATGCGCTCAAACCACAGTGACTGTCCCAAATCCGCCAATCAGCCCGGTTTATGAGTTCTGCATTTATTTCACCAACAACGTTCCAACGAACGCCTACCCCATCACCTTGTACGGATTCAATCCGTGACGCAATTAAAAATCCAATTGCAGCCGCGCCACGAATGTTCGTGAGCGCGGCAATTCGTTGTAAATGTTCAGCGGGTTGAGGCTGTAATCCTGCCCGGTAATGTTGAGCACCCCAACCGTGACTTCTCCGCGTCTTCGTAGAAAATGATACCCGCCGAACAGGTTGAATTGCCAGAAACTGTCACCCGGTTCAGCCGGCGTGTAGCCGTAATTACTCTGGCCAAACCAGAGCGCTTCGCTTTCGGCATAAAATCCGCTGGGATGATTGTAAATCGCGGTCAAATCCATTTGGTTGAGAACGCCCCGTGTCTTCTGACTGGGCTGGAAATCGTAGAAACCGCCCAGAACGGAGGCGGGAATATTGGGGTAATTGTCATTTAACACGGCCTGGCTTAACCGATACGTCGCGCCAAGCGACCAGCACTGGCCCAGTAATTGGTTGGCCGTCGCCTGAAGGGTCTTTTCCTGATAATCCAAATCCTCATTCATTCCTGATGGAACAGCGGCGGGCTGGAAGGGTGGAGAATAATCAAAAGCTCCATCCACCCTGTCCACGGTGGAATATAAGATCTCGCCAGCGAGGGCAAGATAAGTGCCGGTGCGAAATTTTTGTTCCAGCGAAAGGTCGTAGGTCTCAAATTTGGCTCCCGCGTTTTCACCCTCTATGGATTCGGGAATGATGCTGCGATAATTCTGGACGAAACCCGCCACCTGCGACGGCTCGATTTGGTAATCCTGATCCAGGCTGGCGCCGGCAAGCGAACGGGTATAAGCAAAACGGACGGTGGTGTTTTTCAATGGCGTGAAAATCATCCCCGCCTTGGGCGAAATTTGGTCTTCCGTCGTGTCCGTTTCGGAAATCGGCGCGGCGCGGAAATCTTGAGGGAACGTGATGCGGTCGTAAGCGATGCCGCCAATCAATTGCAACGGCTCAAGAATCTGCCATTGATGGTAGCCGTAAAAGCTGATCCGCCGGAACAGGGAGCCGATGTCTTGATCAGCCGCCGGTGATGAAAAGGCGAAAGGCAAAGTTGACGGCGTGTCTTGTTCGTTTGCCGTGTCAAAATGACCATATTGAAGCCGTGCTCCAACAATTGTTGTATGCACGGCCTGTTCCCAAATTTGCTGCAATTCCCCGGAATAAATCGTCAGACGATCTTGATAATTTTCCTGCATCGTAAGGCCTTGTACAGAATATGGCGTCCCACCGAGAGGGGTAATTTCGAGCAAAGTATCCTCCGCTGGGTTGGTAAACGAAGCGGTATCGTTCAAACGTGTCGCAAAAAACAACGTGTGAACGCCTGGGTTCCATTCATGATCATACCCAATCCCAATAATTGGATTTTGGGTTTCTTTAAACCGCACGTCCGGATTCGCCGAGCTTTGGTTGTAGTATTGCTGTAAATCTCCAAACTCCGCATCGTATTGCTGGACATTAAAATAAACGCTGTCCTGCCAGGTGAGTTGATACTTGAGCGTCAGGGAAAGCTGCCGCTGCTCGATGTCTTCGTTCGGACGCTGACCGGGATCGCTATGGTAAAGTGCCTCCACGTCATAGCCAAAATTGTCGAACGTGCCGAATTGCGCCCCATCCTCCGTCCATGCGCCGCGACCCAGGTATTCACTGTCCGAAACCACGCCGAGCTGGTTGCGCTCGAACAATTGGGAATATTCGCCCTGTGAAATGGTGGGCGAAAGCGTGCCGGCGCTCACCGGCGCCAGAAGGTTGGCCACCAGATATTCGCTCTCGGCGGGCGTCTCGTAACGGAGATTGATGTCGTTCGGGTCTCGCATCGCGTCATAGCTGTCGGCCAGAAAATGATGCGCGGCATAATTGGCGTAATCGTAATTCACGGCCCGCGCCGCTTCGCGCTCGGCCACGTCGTCCATGCCCGCGTCTTGATACATCGTGGCCAGGTTCGCGGCCCGCACCGCCTGGTCCTGGTCGAGCAATAACTGGGAACGATAAACACTCCGGTCGTCGTTCATGGATTCCGATTTTTCCAAATCGCGGATGGCGTCGTTGATTTGATTGCGTTCCTGGTTGAGCAACGCGAAATAAAGCCACGTCGTCGGGTCCTTCGGGTCCAGCTTGGCCGCGAGCTGAAGCTCGTGAACGGCCTGCGGAAAATTCCCCGCGTCCAGGTATGCCTTGCCGAGATAATCCCGAAACTCCGCACGTTGCGGTTCGAGCGCCGCGGCCACCAGCAAATCTTCACGCCCGCGCCGGGAGTGGCCGGTCCGGATTTCGCACAGTCCCCGGCCAAGCCACGCGGTGCCGAACGACGAATTGACGGCCAGCGCCCCGTCAAAGGCGGCGATGGCGTCGCCCGGACGATTTTGCGCCGCGAGAAGGAAACCTTTCAACGCCAGCGCTTCGGGGTCTTGCGGGGAGAGCGCGAGACTTTGATTGAGCGCGCCAATCGCGCCTTTTGTCCGCCCAAAGCTGAATTCCAGCTCGGCGACCCGCTCCCAGGCGAAACCGAACCGCGGCGATTCAGCCGCCGCCCGTTTCGCCAGCGCCAGCGCGGTTTCCAGCGATCGTTCGGGAATGGCGAGCGATTGTTCGTAATACGAAGCGGCGAGAAGTTCGGTCGGAAGCTTCGGCTGGAACGGCGATGGATTCGGCTGGCGTTTCACCGCGGCGATCAATTCACGCAGCGCGCCAGCCAGCCGTTGGATTCGTTCCGACGCCCCGGAAAGTGATGACAGGATATTCTCGGATCCGGCCGCGTTGCCGACGGACAGCAGCAGCGCGGCGTGATAAATTTTCTCGTCGTCGGAACCGGATTTCGGCGCGGCGGCAAATTGCTTCAACGCCTCCGGCACATTCCCCGCGCGGTAGGCGGCCACGGCGCCGGCCAGATTTTTTTGCTCCTCCGCGGTGAATTGCAAATCCGCGGGATCGAGCACGGCCGGGTAATAAAAGCACCATTGCAGCAGATTGTTGGCGATGAAGCCGGGAAGGGGGGCCGGCGGTTTGGACAATTCGACCACGGCTTGCTGGCCGTTGGTAAGTATCACGGAGCCTTGCGTGTTTCCAAATTTCACCCGCCCGTCAATGACCGACAGCGTCGTCGTGTCCTTGTCATCCACCGCCAGGACAAATTCGGTGCCTTCCACCCCGGCCATGGCGCCACGAGTGATGATTTGAATTCGCCCCGGCTG
>DATJSQ010000047.1:0-12323 GCA_035503995.1 Verrucomicrobiia bacterium
GGCATAGCCGTAACCCAGCGGAAAAATCCACATCCAAGTCCAGGCAACCCTTCGCGCGACCCCCAGCCGCCGAAAAATGGAAAATAACAACCCAGGCATTAAAAAAAAACCGATCGCGTTGATCAGAAAGAGGCCACGATCGGAATACAGCAGGCAAAATAATGGCATTGCAATCCATTCCCAGCCAACCGTGGCCCAGTTCATTCGCTGGTCGGCGGTGGAAATCCAATCCCAATGACCGTCCGCGAGCCAATTCAACATCCGGGGTAGCCGGTACGTCAGGCCATCGTAGTTGTTCGGCGGATAAATGACTCCGCCGACAAGGGCCATGACCGCGATGAGGAGGAAGATGGCCGGGAAAGGCCGGCGAAAGCGCCGGCAAACTTTGGGCAGGTAAATTTGCGGCCAAAAATTGGCGGAAGTTCTTTTTCGCCAGAGAACCAGCGCGGCCATCCCCACCAGCAGGCCAATGGCGTATCCGAATGCGTTCAGTTGGTTGAGGGCCGATAACACCCATCCGGCGAAACTGAAATACGCGCAGAACGAGATCCAAAATGAAATCAGCCGTATCATGTCTTAGCCTGCGCGACGGCCAACAAACTTTGTCCCAGCGGCGGCGGACAAATGGCGCTTTCACAAGCGTGGATCGGCGGAAAAATAAAACGGTCAAAAAAACGAACGGCCCGCGCGTCAAAATGCCGCTTCTGCATCAGCCGGAAATTCAGCCACCAGGCGAAATAACCCGCGATATTGTAATAACGCAGCTTTAAGACTTTGAAACCGGCCTGCTCAAGCCTGCCGCCCAACCCGGCTTTGTCATAACGCCGGAAATGTCCGAAGTCCCTGTCAATGGACCCGTAAATTTCCGCCCGGGCGGGGACAAAAAGGCATAATGTTCCCTCTTCTTCCGCCAGCCGCCGGCGATAGATTTGCAACTCGCGTTCATCGTCACGGATGTGTTCGAGGACATTGACACTCAAAATGGCATTCCACTTTCCATCGGTGACGGCGTCAATGGTGCCTTCGACAATGGAATGCGATGGGAAAAGCGCCCGCAGCTTCGAACAAAATCCGGGATCCGGTTCAATGGAAACGAATTTTTTGATCGAGGGGTTTGGCAGCAGCGCTTCGGTCAATTGGCCGATGCCGGCCCCCACCTCCAGCACGTTTCCCCGCAAGTACGGCGAAAATTCACGGATCAAAGCGGCGCGATAATTTTTAGCCTCGGACAGCGCGGTGAATTCAAAATTTTCCGTCCGGGCCGCTTCATTGGGGACTGCTCTCATGCAACAAAAAGAAAATTATATTTTAAAATGCACCACAACGCGTGAACCCCGTCGCGCCAGCCGATTTTCTTCCCCTCCGCATAGGTCCGGCCGGAATAGGAGATCGCCACTTCGTAAACCCGGACTTTCAATTTGGCGACTTTGGCGGTGATTTCCGGCTCAAACCCAAATCGACTTTCCTCAATCTTGATGTTCTGGATGATTTCACGGCGGAATGTTTTGTAACAAACCTCCATATCCGTCAGGTTCAATCCCGTCGCCATGTTGGATAGCGTCGTCAGAAACCGGTTCCCCACGGAATGCCAATATAACAGGACCCGATGGCCGCCGGGGCTGCCCAAAAATCGCGAGCCAAAGACCACGTCCGCCTTCCCGGTCAAAATAGGCCCAAGCAACCGAAAATATTCCCCGGGGTCATACTCATGGTCCGCGTCCTGGATGATGACGATGGGGGCGGTCGCGTGGGTGAATCCCGTCCGCAATGCGGCGCCTTTGCCCCGGTTGACCTCGTGGCGGGCGAGATTGATGCGCGGCTCGTCTTGCGCCGCCGCCTGCAATTTCTCCCATGTGCCGTCGCTCGAGCAATCGTCCACGATGACCAGTTGCTGCACCGGCCGTTGCGCCAGCACCAATTTGATTACGTCCGCAACCGTCCTCGCTTCGTTGAAAACGGGCATCACGACCGAAAGACACGGTTCGATGTCGGCATTGGACTTGATTTCGGTCATGAATGGTTTCTATTGTCGGCGGAAAGTGCCAAAAATTCGCCGGTTGTTCAATTCAAATGCGCCCGGCGGGGTATGTCCAATGATCACCACAATGAGAATCCCGTTAAAAGAATTGCGCGCCGGGACAAAATCATCAATTGTAAATCATCAATCGTAAATAAAACCATGCCCTCATTCGACATTGTTTCACAGGTCAATTCGATGGAAATTGAAAACGCCGTCAACCAAGCCAAGAAGGAACTGGCCAACCGCTTCGATTTCAAGGGGAGCAAGGCTGAAATCGCCCTCGAGAAAAACGAAATTAAATTGAGCGCCGAGAACGATTTCAAGGTGCGCACCCTCAACGAAATGGTCATTGGCAGGCTCGCCAAACGCGGCGTCAGTCTCAAAAGCGTCGAGCCAGGCGAGCCGGATCTTTCGCCGCTGGGGCATGCGCGGCAGGTCATCCGGATCAAACAGGGAATCGAAACCGGTGTTGCCAAGCAAATCACCGGCTTTATCCGCGACGGCAAATTCAAGGTGACCACCCAGATTCAGGGGGATGAAGTGCGGGTGACGGGAAAAAGCCGCGACGAATTGCAGGCGGTGATCGCCGCCGTGCGCGGCAAGGAGTTCCCGGTGGCGGTGCAATTTGTGAATTTCCGCGATTAATGGCAGCGCCCGCGCCCCTCTCTTCATCGGACCCCCTTCATTCTTTGTCTCCATTCAAAAACCCGGCGGCAGAGAATTGGTGCCGGAAGCATATTGCACCAATTTTTGCCGGACAATGTCCAAATAGGACGCGGCGATGGGATTTTCCGGCGCCCATTCCAATTCCAGCGAGCGCTGCAGCCATTCATCGGCAGCGGCATAGTCGCCGGTCTGCACGTAGTGCCAGCCGATGTTGGCAACGGTGAAATAGCCATTGGGATCAAGCGATTCGGCCATGCTGTAATACCGGCCGGTTTCCGCCGGGCGCCCCAGCCAATCCAGACACATGCCCGTGCGCAAATAACCATACCCATCGAAAGGGTCCAGCCGGATGTCGCGCGCATACCATTGTATGGCCGTTTCGGCCTGCTGCTGGTAATCCGTGCCGCCAACGAAGCTCTGCATGCGATAAAATTCGCCAATGTTATACGCGGTTTCGAAATTTTTCGGCTCGGCGGCGAAGGCTTTCTCGAGAAGCGCCGCGCGGTCGAGCACCAACAAATCCGGATTGTCCGCGCGCGCTGTCCAGTAGGTTTCATCGGCCTGCCGCCATTCCTGCCGCCCTAAATATAAGATTCCGGCGCCTAAAATAACCGCGGTGGATATCCTGGCCGGCTTGCGCAGATTCCGCCAATAATCCTCGGTGGCGAACCGCAGATTGCTGGCCAGCAGGGCCAGCAACGTGACGCCCAGTATGGCGTTGGCGGGGATGTGCAGGTTAAAGTCCACAAAAGAATGCGCGGACAGCGCGAGCAACCCCGCCGCGGCGCCGAGAAAAAACGCGTTGCGATTGCTCAGGCCCCCGCCGCCCAGGTTGTTCTCGGCGCGGCGGACATGCCGGCGTGTGTGCCATAATCCAACGGCGAACGCCGCCATGCCGCCAAGCACGATGATTCCACCGGTGGTCCCCCAGTCGGCCAAAAGATTCAAATAATCGTTGTGCGCGCGATCGGGCTGCATTTGCAGGCGCATCGGGCGGTATTGCCTAAACACGTAATTGTAATGGCCCGGACCGACGCCGAACCAAAAATGACCCAGCCACATCCGCGCCGCCGCGCGCCACATGTCCCGCCGGAAATTCAACACCACCCTGCCGCCTTTCGTGGTGTCATTGACCCGTACGACATACACGGCCGTCTTGGACAGATAATGGTTCACAAAGAAGCCGCCGCCGACCAGCAGGATCGCCAGGGTGAGCGCCGCCGCAATGCGGCTGGAGCGATGCCCCAGCAACGCGAGCAGGAGCGCGCCCAATCCAATCCCCGCCGCCGCCCAGCCGCCGCGTGAAAAGGTCACAGTCAATCCCGCCATAATCACCAGCGCCGCGTAGGCCAGCAAGATTCTGGTGACAATTTTCATTCGTCCAGCCAGGACGTAAGCGACCGCGAGCGGCAGCACCATTTCCAGAAATCCCGCCAGGTTGTTTGGAGAAATGTAAGTGCCGGAGGCGCGCATCTGATAAGGCGAAATTTCATTCCAGACCCGGTGCGAATGGGTGAAAAATTGAAAAACGGCAAAGGCCGAGATCCCCATGGCGAGAAAAACCATCGTAAAACTGATGGCTTGCGAAAATTCCTGGCGATACAAATTGTTGAGGACGGCGAAGAACAGAAAGGCGCAGACGAGCACTTGGATCAATTCCAGCCGGGCCACATATTCGATGTCTGCCGTCAAATAGCGGGCGATCGCATAGACGACGAAGGCGAGCACGGCCCAGCAAATCGGCGGCCAGAGCAACTGCGGTTTTGGGCTGACCCACAGGCGCAGTCCCCAAAGCAGCAGCACCGCAATGGTCAAGCCCTGCACGACCAGAAATGCCCACGGCCCGACGGCGCCCATGGCCACCGGCTCGAAAACACCGGCTGCCGTCACATCATTTTCGAGGGGCGGTTCGACCGCGCCCATGGCCAGCGGCCCGAAAACCAGGATCGCCAGCACCAGCGCCAAAATGCCGTGCTCGAGATATTTGTCCAGAGTGCCGCGGTTCATCTCAATGGGGGCGAATCGTGCCTTCACTGCTCAAGGGCAAAAATTGCCCGTTCCCAACGTAAAGCAATTCAATGACGCTTTGTTGCGCGCCCGAGAGATAACCGGCGGTGCCGGTGGTGGTGCTGTTTTGCGACGAAACATAAATGTTGCCGCCATAAGCCGCGGCGGCGAGCACGCTGCCATCGGCCGACGACGCGATGGATGACCAGGACAACATGGGCGTGCCGGCCAGTTGGGACCACGTGCCGCCGGAATTTACCGACCCGTAGATGCTGCCCGCTGGTCCGATCCCGCCGACTGTCGTCGCCAGCCTTGAACCGTCCGCAGAGGACGCAACCGCCGTTAAATCGCCGGACACGGTTGAATTTTGTTGCACCCAGATTGCGCCGAAATCCGTGGAAAGATAGATCTGCCCCCCGCTGCCGGTGACAACGACCATTCTCGAACCGTCCGATGAGCAGGCCACGGCATCCGGATTAGCGCTGCTGCCGAGGTTGGTCGTCTCCAGCCAGTTTACACCCGAATTGGTGGAGATGACCACCACGCCACTGCCCCCCGCCGCGACCAATTTTGTTCCATCAGAAGACATCGCGATGGCATTCCACTCATAGTCGGATGTCCCGTTCACCGCGCCCCAGGCCGAGCCGTAATTAGTGTAAATGTATCCGTCATGGTTGACCGCTGCCATTTTGGTCCCATCGGCGGAACAGGCGACGCAGGACCATGCGGCTGAACCGGGGACTGTTTCTGCTGTCCAGGTCACGCCGGAATTGCTTGAGACATAGAGATCCCCTGATTGTGACGCGTAGGGCGAATAACCGGCGGCAGCGATCAAATGGGTTCCATCCGCGGAAGAGGCCAGCGCCGACCAGTAAGCGGCGCCGCTGTTGCCGGACTGGTTCGTCCAGGTTGAACCGGAATTGGTGGAGGTATAGATGTAGCCGCCGCTGCTCGCAGCCGCAATTTTTGTCCCATCGGCGGAACAAGCCACCGCCGTCCAGTCGGCTGTTCCCGGCCCACTGGCCGTCCAGCTTTGGCCGACGCTGCCGGAAAGATTGCCGGCAAAAATCTGCTGGCTGGCATTTTGCGCCACAATCCAGCCCGCGTCGCCGACTCCCGCGACCTTGTAAGTATCGCCCACGCCCGGTGAAGCCGGGAGGGTGATGGTGACGGGCGTGACATTATTGGTGCAAATGTAACCGACGTTGGGATTGGCCTGCGCGCTCGAGCCGGACACAGTGACCCAGAAAAATGCACCGGGAACGTTGGTCAATCCATGGCCCGCGCCGATGAAGTTGGTCGCCCCCACACTGCCCGCAAAATTCAAAACCGCATCGCTTTGAAGCGCCACGTTGGCGGAAAGATGCGCGTCGGGAATTATGCCCGCGAGATTGGTCGGGTTGAGGCTCGCCAGGCCCAGGCCATTGCCGGCGAAAATATTCGCCGGGTTCGTCACGGTGACGGCGCCGGAGAACGTTTCGTTGCTGTTCAACAACGCGACGTTCGGCGGCAGATTCGTCACTGAAACGATGCCCGAGAGATTGGTCGTTTGCAATGGCACGGTCAGAAACATGGCGTTGGTCGCGCTCGTGGCGGCCAGGGCGCGGATGGAATACGGGGCGGAAGTAATCGCCTGCAACGGCCAGAGCACGGTATAGGCGTTGGTGTTGCCGTAAGGCCGCACCCCCACCTCGAGCCAGCGGCCGCTGCCGTCAAACACCGCGGCTCCAAAATTGAGGACGGTGGTGAAGAACCCGTTCGTGACGGCGACGGGCGCATTGGTGAGGGGCGCGGTGACGGAATTGGAATTGGCGTCAACGAGCTGAAACTGGAAATCATACAGGCCGTTGGCGGGGGCGTTGGTGGCGCTCAACTGGCCTTGATAGGTGAATGCGGTCGTCTGGGCGCCGGCGGCCATTGCAATCAAAAGAAACGCCGGCATCACGGCGACGGAATAAAATTTCATGCTATGTTTTTATCAGAAAAAAATGAGCGCACAAGCCACAAGAAGAGATGCTGCGCTTCCTTGTTTTTCATTCGTGCCAATTTTTATAACCAGTGTAAAATTTCCGCGCATGACCGAATGGAACATTCAAGCCCGCGCTGCCGCGTGCGAATCGTGCGCGCAGGCGTTCACCGACAAACAGCCGCTGCACACGCTGCTCTTTGACGAGCCGCCGGAGTTACGGCGGATGGACGTTTGCGAGGGCTGCTGGCAAAGCCAATTCAGCCAGGGCGCGCGCGACCGCAAGGGTTTCATTTCCCACTGGCAAACGGTCTATGAAGCTCCCGCCCCCGCCGCCGACCCCATCCACAAGGACACCGCCGAGACACTGTTGCGCAAACTCATTCAGCAGAACGATCCGCGTTACGCGCCTGCCGGATACATCCTGGCGGTCATGCTCGAACGCAAACGCATCCTCAAAGTAAAGGAGCAGATCGTCCGCGACGGCCAGCGCGTTTTCATTTATGAACAGCCAAAGAGCGGGGACCTTTTCACCATTACCGACCCCAACTTGCGATTGGATCAACTTGAGCAGATCCAGCGCGACGTCGCCCAATTGCTCGAACAGGGCTTGAATCCGCCGCCGCCCGGCGATGCTCCGGCATCCGCGGCTAATCAAATTCCGGCGCGGGAAAACGAAACGGCTTCCGCCAATTGATTGCCGTGTCCGACCTCGCCGCGCTCCAACAACGCCTCGGCCACCATTTCCGCGACGAAAACCTGCTGCGGCTGGCGCTGACGCATCCGTCGGTCGCCCACGAAATCGGGAGGGAAATCGAACACAACCAGCGTCTGGAATTTCTTGGAGATGCCGTGCTGGGGCTGGTTTTGACGCAAAAGCTTTACGAGCAGTTTCCCGGCCACGACGAAGGACCGCTGACCAAGGCGCGCGCACAATGGGTCAACCAAAAGGCCCTGGCCGCGAGCGCCCAATCGCTCAATCTGGGGGAACATTTGATTTTGAGCCGCGGGGAGGAGATGCATGGCGGCCGCAAACGCGCGTCCGCCCTGGCGGACGCATTTGAGGCGTTGCTCGGCGCGATTTTCCTGGATGGCGGATTGGAGGCCGCGCGCGCGTTTATTTTGCGTGAATTTGCCTCGGCGTTTGGCGAACTGCACGTCCTCCCGCTCATGGATAATCCGAAGGGTGAGTTACAGGAACTGCTTCAGGCGCAATCGCCGCACGCACCGGAATATCGGACCGTATCCGTCAGCGGCCCGGACCACGACCGCAACTTTGAAGTCGTTGTGCGACACGAAGGACGGGAGTTGGCCCGCGGCTTGGGAAAAAGCAAAAAGGCCGCGGAAAGTAACGCGGCTTCGGCGGCGTTGAAACTATTGCGTAGCGCTTAACCTGGACCGCCCGACATGCTTCCATGGCCTTGGGGTGTTTTGCGCCAGCCAGGGCCACGGTATTAAATGAGAACCGGGGATCACGGCTTGTTTTTCAGAATGTCGCGAATTTCGGTCAAAAGCTGTTCGGTGGGCGTGGGCGGCGCGGGCGCCTCCTGCTGGTGGCGGATTACCTTGTTCATGATTTTGATCATGATGAAAATGCAGAACGCCAGGATGATAAAATTCAACGTGACGGTGACGAAGTTGCCCCAGGCGAGGACCGGTCCGAGATTTTGAGCTTCCGCCAACGGCAGGTGCGCGCCGTTGTGCGCATCGCGGTACGCGGCTGCTTGCTGCGCGATTTTTTCGGAGAGGGGGACATACAGGTTGCTGAAATCGAGGTTGCCAATCACCTTGCCGATGGGCGGCATGATGATGTCCTTGACCAGTGAATTGACGATGTTGCCGAAAGCGCCGCCGATGATGACGGCAATGGCGAGGTCCACCACGTTCCCGCGCATGGCGAAGGCCTTGAATTCCTGAATAATTTTCATAAGCAATCCTGTCTGTTATGAAAAAAATAACGAAAACCGCGGACGTGGGAAACTGAAATTCTATTCGTTTTCGTCCAGGAAGGTCAGCTTGATGCCTTCTTTCGGCTTCAAAAAACTGTCGAGCAGTGTCGTCCCGCCGGGGGAGGCCGCGGGTTTGCCCCCGGTCTTTTCCGGTGAAAGGGCGGAACGCAGCGCGCCTTCCACGAGTTGGGCGCAATGAATTTTCATCGGTGGCAGCGGGCCGAGTTCGCCGGCCAGTTCCTCGGTCTTGAGGGCCAGCGCCTCCTCGGCGGTCTTGCCGCGGATCAATTCGGTCGCCAGGCTGGCAACGGCGATGGCGGTTTCACAGCCGAACGATTGAAAGGTGGCGCGGTCTATGACCTTTTTGCCATTCTGCTCCTTGAACTTGACCCAAAGCCGCAGCATCTCGCCACAATCGGCGTTGCCGACCGTCCCCACGCTGTCGGCATTCGCCAGCTCACCCATATTTTGAGGGTTGGCCAGCGCGGCCTGGATGCGCCTTTGCAGGTCGTCGGTCATCGCATTTAATACCTCGGCACGTTTGGGTCAATTTCTTCCGACCAGGCGGTGATGCCGCCTTTGACGTTTTTGAGATATTTGAATCCATGTCCGCGCAAAAATTGGAGCGCCTTCATCGAACGCACCCCGCTCTTGCAATGAATGTAATACCGCGCGTTCGGGTCAAGCTCGGTAAATCGTTGTTCGATCTGGCTCAACGGTATCAACGGCACCCCGTCAATGTGCGCGATTTCATATTCGTCCAGTTCCCGCACATCAATGACCTTGATGCCAAGATTTGGCTGGTCCAGCGCCTTTTTCATTTCCTGGACGGTCACTTCATCGGGATTTCCCCCCGGCTCCGGCCCCGGCTGGATGCCGCAAAACGCTTCGTAATCAATCAACTCCCTGATGGTCGGATGCTCGCCGCAAATGGGACACTGCGGGTCGCGACGCAGTTTCAATTCGCGGAATTTCATGTCGAGCGCGTTGAAAAGAACCAGGCGGCCGACCAGGGACGTTCCCTTGCCCAGGGCCAGCTTCAAAATTTCCGTTGCCTGAATGCACCCGATAATGCCCGGCAACACGCCGAGCACGCCGCCTTCCGCGCAACTGGGCACCATGCCGGGCGGCGGCGGTTCGGGATACAAACAGCGGTAACACGGTCCACCCAAATGCGGCGCGAAGACGCTGGCCTGCCCTTCAAATCGGAAAATCGAGCCATAAACGTTCGGCTTTTGAAGCAGCACACAGGCGTCGTTCGTAAGATAGCGGGTCGGAAAATTATCCGTGCCGTCCACCACAACGTCGTAGTGGCGGATGAGGTCGAGGGCGTTTTCAGATGAAATGCGGGTGTTATGGATGATGACGTCGCAGTGCGGGTTGATGCCCTGAATGGTTTCCTTTGCCGATTGCGCCTTGGGACGTCCAACGTCGGCGTCGGTGTGGAGTATCTGGCGTTGGAGGTTGGAATAATCCACCGTGTCGAAATCCACAATGCCGATTCGCCCGACGCCCGCGGCGGCGAGGTACATGGCGATGGGCGAGCCGAGGCCCCCCGCGCCGATGCACAGGACACTGGTGCCTTTAATCTTTTTTTGGCCGGCCAAACCGACCTCGGGCAGAATCAGATGCCGCGAATACCGGCGAATTTCATCATTCTTTAATTCCATAAATTTGAATTCAAAGGGAGATTATAGTAATGCAGCGGCGGAAGAAATCAAGCCGGTCGTGGCGGAACTTCCGCCGATCGGATTTGGCGCCACAAATATAAATATCGCGCCTGCCGCGCCTTTTTGAAAAACTGGTTCCGCAAATGAAGCCGGAAGCCAGTCCACAAACCGCCGCTGCGCGCCTTAAAAAAGTTTCGCGGTTGCGCCCGGTGCTCGCCATCGTCCTCGGCAGCGGGTTCCACCATGTCCCCGCGGAATTGCGGATGGAAAAAAAAATCTCCTACGCGAACATTCCCGGCTTTCCGAAGCCGACCGTCAGCGGCCATGACGGCCAATTATATTTCGGTCACCTTGGCGAAACGCCGGCCATGGTGTTGAGTGGACGGTCTCATTTTTACGAAGGGCATTCGATGGAGCGCTGCACCTTTGCCGTTCGCGCGCTGGCCGAGTTTGGCATCCGGGATTTGCTCCTGACCAACGCCGCGGGCGGCATCAACAGGAAGTTCCAGGCGGGCGACTTCATGGTGATCACCGACCATATTAATTTCATGGGCGCCAATCCGCTCCGCGGGACCGTTCATTCGCCATATACCGGGTTTGTGGATTTGTCGGATACTTATGACGTGGAAATGAACAAGCTGTTGTTCGATGCCGGAACGAGATGCAACTTAAAACTGAAACGCGGCGTCTATCTGGCGGTGAGCGGGCCGAGTTATGAGACGCCGGCGGAAATCCGGGCTTTTGCCAGACTCGGCGCGGACGCCGTAGGCATGAGCACGGTGCCGGAGGCGATTGTGGCCCGCCAGTGCGGATTGAAGGTGGCGGCAATTTCATTTATTACCAATCTTGCCGCGGGCAGAAGCAATATACGGTTATCTCATGGCGAAGTGCTGTCCACGGCGGAAAAGGTAAAAATGTTGGCAGCACAAATGCTGAAATGGTTCGCGCAGTTGCATTCGGAAGCACCGGGGCGCCGATAATCTCATTTTGAGACGGCGTTCAGCCGTCCTTCCAATTTTATGACACCCCTGAAAGATCAATTGATTCGCGCAGCCGCCAAAGCGCGCCATTCCTCCGTATCGCCGTATTCGAAATTCAAGGTTGGCGCGGCCCTCATGACCGCCTCTGGCGAGATCATCGGTGGCGCCAACGTGGAGAGCGCCAGTTACGGCCTGACCTGCTGCGCCGAGCGGGTCGCGTTGTTCAAGGCCCTCACGGGCGGCAAAAAGAATTTCAAGGCCATCGCCATTGTCGCCCGCTGTGACGACGGGCCGATGCCCTGCGGCGCCTGCCGCCAGTTGTTGTCTGAATATGCCCCGCGGGCGAAAGTCTTTGTCGCGGACTGCGATCGTTTGAAAAAAATCCGCGAATTCAGTGTTTCCGCGCTTTTGCCCTTCGCTTTTTTGGACGTTCCTTGAATTTTTTTGAAATAATTTTAGGTTGCCCTGTCTGAAAACTTATGAATTCGCAAATCGCATTCGGTCTGGAAAAAGCGGCGTGGCCCGCCTTGTTGGTGGATGAGCGCGGCGTCATCCTGCGCTCCAACGCCGCCGCCGCCGCGGCGTTCGGTCCGGCGATTTCGGCCAACCCGGCAAGCTTGTCCGCCATCTGGTCGCCTGAGAACGGCACGCCGGCGCTCGAATTTTTGAGACGATGGGAGCAGACGCCAATGCCGGTCGTCATGCTGAAATTCTGTTCCGCCAGCGGCGCGGCCATGAATTTCACCACTTCGATTTCCACGTTCAGCAAAGACAATCACAAATGGTTTGTCCTGCAATTGGTGCTGGCCAGCGTGCCCACGCCGACGGCGGCACTGGGGGGGCTTTCCGCCGCTCCCGCTCCCACGGCCCCCGAAACCCCAGCCCCGAATGACGTGCCGCAAATTGAAAAAACGGGGCCGGCGCCCGCCGAGAACAAGGTTTCGGACACCAGCGGTTTGATCCTCAAGCAAAAACTGGATTGCGCGTTGCAATTGGCGCGGACGGTATCGCTGGATTTCAACAATGCGCTGACCAGCATCATGGGGCATGCCTCATTTTTGTTGA
>DATJSQ010000048.1:0-8915 GCA_035503995.1 Verrucomicrobiia bacterium
GAAGTATGCACACAAGAGGACAAATTGGGGAAAACGATCCAAAGAATCATGGGGCTAAAGCAAAAGTATCTCGAATCTGCCATCCGGGACGCGCATGCCGCGGGGCTGGTTGAGGCGCCGGATCCGGTGGCCAAGGCC
Organism: Verrucomicrobiia bacterium; assembly: GCA_035503995.1. Classification (GTDB taxonomy): domain Bacteria; phylum Verrucomicrobiota; class Verrucomicrobiia; order Limisphaerales; family UBA11358; genus UBA11358. The sequence goes on from DATJSQ010000048.1 coordinate 139, forward strand.
AGAATGATTATCGCATATTATGAAGGGCTGCTGACCCAGGCGCGCATTCAAAATGACATTGATTTGCTGCGAGACACCGTGCGCGGGATGTTTGCCATTCTTGGCGTTAAGGAAGAAAGCCTTGTCGCAGCATAAAAAATAAATTTTTTTGCCATTATACTTTACTAAACAGACAATTATTAAAATAACAAAAAATATGAATCAAATAACGAAAAACAAAGAAAGATCCGGAACAGATCAAACATTTGCAAACGCGTGCCTGGCCTGCGGCCAAAAGCTCGTCGCACAAATTGAGCGGGTGAAAAACAACATCGTGGCCGACTTCCATGAGGCGTTTAAATCCCATGAGCAATTGCTAAATCGCGCCGTTGATGAAGCCGAAGCACTGGCGTGGCAAACAGCATTTCCGCAATTGGTGTTTCCAACACTCGCAATGGAAAAGGTGCAGGCCGTCGCCAGATGGAGCGCGCGGCAGGAAATCATAAAGCAAAAAAATTCCGCGTACTCAATGTCCATTTGAATTGCGGCCATTAGTTCCAGAACAAGGAGGGAATTATGAAGATCATATTGATTCGGTTTGCGATTTTCGGTTTTGGATTGGCCGCGGCGGCGGGCTTTGTTGCCGGCTGCGACCGTGGGTCAGCGCAATCACTGACTCCGCCGCCGACCGTGACGATTGAGCCGGTCGAGCAAAGGCAAATCGTCGAGTGGAGTGAATTCACCGGCCACACGGAGCCGGTTGATTCGGTGGACATTCGCCCACGCGTTTCCGGTTACATTCAGAAAGTCGAGTTTCAATCGGGGCAACTGGTGAAAAAAGGCGACGTGCTGTTTGTGATTGATCCGCGCTGGAACCAGGCGGTGTTTGACGAGCGACAGGCCGAATATAACCAGGCCAAAAGCGAAGCGGAGCGCATAGATTTGTTGCTGGAAAATCACGCCATTTCAAAGGAGGAAGCCGACGGGCGCAAGGCGCGTTACGAGGAAGCCACGGCCGCTCTGGATTCGGCGCGGCTGGATTTGGAATACACCCAGGTCCGGGCGCCAATTGATGGACGGGTCAGTCGCGCGCTGTTAACCGAAGGCAATTATGTCAGCGGAGTTGCCGGCTCGGCCTCCCTGCTTACCACCATCGTTTCTGTTGGGCCGATTTACGTGTATGCGGAAATGGACGAAAATTCGCTCCTCAAATTCAACGAGCTTGTCGCCGCCAATAAAATGGAAACCAACGCGGAGGGAAAAATTCCCGTGCAATTGCAACTCGCTGACGAAACGGGTTTCCCGCATGAGGGCTACATCGAATCGCTGGACAATCAGTTGAATCCCGACACTGGCAGCATCCTTTTGCGCGCGGTTTTTCCCAATACCGATGGCCAGATTGTGCCCGGATTGTTTGCGCGAATTCGCGTTCCCATGAGCGACCGGCATCCGGCCCTGCTGGTGGACGAGCGCGCCATTGGCACCGACCAGTCGCAGAAATATGTGTTCACGCTGACGTCCTCCAACACCGTCGCCTATCAGACGGTTGATCTTGGGCCTGCCATTGACGGCGAGCGCGTCGTCGAGTCCGGCCTGCAGCCGGGCGAGGAAATCGTCGTCAACGGACTGCAACGCGTTCGGACCGGAATGCCGGTGACGCCGGAGGAGGCAATCGCCGCACGGCCATCGGAATTAAAAACCGCGATGCGGTGATCGTTCGCAAAGAACCCAGGAGGAAGGACCATGAACTTTTCCGATTTTTTCATCAAACGGCCGATTTTTGCCGGCGTTTTGTCCATCGCGATCTTTGTGATGGGTCTTTTGGCGATGTTCAAGCTGCCGATCAGCGAATATCCCGAAGTGGTGCCGCCGACAATCGTGGTGCGCGCCACATACCCGGGTGCGACGCCTGAAACCATTGCGGAAACCGTCGCATCGCCTTTGGAACAAGCCATCAACGGCGTTGAAGGTTCGCTCTATATGTTTTCACAGGCAACCGCGGACGGGGTGTTGACCGTGACCGTGACATTCAAGCTCGGTACCGACATTGACACGGCAGAGGAGCAAGTGCAGAACCGGGTTTCGCAGGCATTGCCAAAGCTGCCGGAGGAGGTGCGTGACCTCGGCGTCACCACCACCAAACAATCGCCCGACTTGACGATGGTCGTCCACCTGTTTTCGCCCGATAACCGTTACAACGAAATTTACATCCGCAACTACGCCACGTTGCAGGTGAAGGATGCGCTGGCGCGCATTCCGGGCGCGGGTGACGTGGAGATCTTTGGCTCCGGTGATTACGCCATGCGGATCTGGCTCAACCCGGACGAACTGGCCGCCCGAAATTTGACCGCCAGCGACGTGGTCAACGCCATTCGCGAACAGAATGTGCAGGTGGCCGGCGGCATCATCGGCGCGCCGCCGGTGGACAAGCCGGTGAACTACGAGATGCAGGTGAATGTCAAGGGCCGCCTCGTTTCAACGGAGGAATTCGGAAACATCGTCGTCAAGGTCGGCGCGAACGGCGAAGACGTTTTGCTCAAGGACGTCGCCCGGATTGAACTGGGCGCAGGCAGTTACTCGCTGCGCTCATTGCTGAACAACAAGACGGCCGTGGCGATCCCCATTTTCCAATCGCCCGGCGCCAACGCGCTGGAACTTTCCAAAAATGTCCGCAGCACCATGGAGCAATTGAAGAAAAATTTCCCGGAAGGCCTGGACTATTCGGTGGTATATGATCCCACGGTTTTCGTCCGCCACTCCATTGAAGCGGTGGTGCATACCCTGTGCGAAGCCATTCTGCTGGTCGTCATTGTTGTCATCCTCTTCCTGCAAACCTGGCGCGCGGCCATCATCCCGCTGGCCGCCGTGCCGGTGTCCCTCATCGGCACCTTCACGATAATGCTGGCGGTCGGCTTTAGCATCAATGCGCTGTCGCTCTTTGGACTCGTGCTGGCCATCGGCATCGTCGTGGACGATGCCATTGTGGTGGTGGAAAACGTGGAACGAAACATCGCGCTCGGCCTGTCCTCCGTCGAGGCCGCCCGGCGCGCCATGCGGGAAGTCACCGGTCCGATTGTGGCCACCGCGCTGGTCTTGTGCGCGGTGTTCATTCCCACCGCCTTCATCAGCGGGCTTACCGGCCAGTTTTACAAACAGTTCGCCATCACCATTGCGATTTCAACGGTCATTTCCGCCTTCAATTCGCTGACCCTTTCGCCGGCGTTGTGCGCGGTTTTATTGAAAGACCATCACGCCCCCAAGGACTGGCTGTGGCGCGCGATGGAAAAATCGCTCGGCTGGTTTTTCCATCCGTTCAATCGCGCCTTTGCCTGGGCGGGAGCCAGATACTCCGCCGGCGTCACCGGTTTGCTTCGCAAAAGTGTCATCGCGCTGGTCCTCTACGGCGGGCTGGTGCTGCTGACCGGCTGGAGCTTTGACAAGGTTCCCACCGGGTTCGTGCCCACCCAGGACAAACAATACCTTGTCGCGTTTGCGCAACTGCCCGAAGGCGCTTCGCTCGACCGCACCGAGGCCGTCATCCGCCGCATGTCGGACATCGGGTTGAAACAACCGGGCGTGGAAGACGCCGTGGCTTTTCCCGGATTGAGCATCAGCGGTTTCAGCGTCGCGTCCGACGCGGGCATTGTTTTCTTCACCTTGAAACCATTTGAAGAACGCACCTCGAAGAACTTGAGCGGCCCCGCGATTGCCGCCGCGCTGAACCAAAAATTTTCCGCGATCCAGGATGCGTATGTGCTGACCGTGATGCCGCCCGCGGTCATGGGGCTTGGCACGATTGGCGGTTTCAAACTTTATGTCGAGGACCGCGCCGGTCTTGGCTATGACGCGCTTTATCAAAACGTCCGGAATATCATCGGCAAAAGCTATCAGGACCCCGGGCTCGGTTTGGCCGGCGTGTTCTCGACCTTCGACGTCAACGTGCCGCAACTGGATGCGGACGTGGATCGCGTAAAGGCAAAGACCGAGGGTGTGCCGCTGCAGACTCTGTTTGATACGCTGCAAATTTATCTCGGCTCGCTGTATGTGAATGACTTCAACCAGTTTGGCCGCACTTATGAAGTCATTGCCCAGGCCGATTCGCGTTTCCGGGAGGATCCGGAGGACATCACCCGCCTGAAAACGCGCAATGACAAGGGCGAAATGGTGCCGCTGGGCGCCCTGGTCAAGGTCACGGAAACGCACGGCCCCGCGCGGGTGATGCGCTACAATGGTTATCCGGCGGCGGACATCAACGGCGGTCCCGCGCCCGGCTTCAGCTCCGGCCAGGCCGAGGCGGCGATGGCGAATCTCGTGAGCCAAAACCTGCCGCGCGGCATGGATTACGAGTGGACGGACCTGACCTACCAGCGCATTCTCGCCGGAAACACGACCGTTTATGTCGGGCCGCTTTGTTTGCTGCTGGTATTCCTGGTGCTCGCCGCGTTGTATGAAAGTTTCCGGCTGCCGCTGGCCATCATCCTGATTGTGCCGATGTGCCTGTTGTTTGCCATCACCGGCGTCTGGCTCAAGGGCAGCGACAACAACATCTTCACGCAAATCGGATTGATTGTGCTCGTCGGCCTCGCGTGCAAGAACGCAATTCTCATTGTTGAGTTTGCGAAAATAAAACAGGACGGCGGCCTGTCGCCGGTGGAAGCCGCCATTGAAGCCTGCCGTCTTCGCCTGCGCCCGATTTTAATGACCTCCATCGCGTTCATTGCCGGGGTCTTCCCGCTCGTGGTTTCCAAGGGCGCCGGCTCGGAAATGCGCCAGGCGATGGGCATTGCCGTCTTCTCCGGAATGATTGGCGTCACCTTGTTCGGCCTGTTTCTGACCCCCGTCTTTTACGTCACGTTGATGAAACTTGGACGGAAGAAAAAAGCCGCGCCGGGCGCCGAAACGCAAGGTTCGTCATTTGGCCCGGCCGGGGTGGCCGCTGGGATTGCCCTGGCGTTACTGGCTGGCGTTGCTTCCGCCAACGCGAGTTTGTTCACGGTCGGACCTGATTACCAGGCGCCGACCAATTTCATCCCCGCGCATTACAAATCGGCGGAATTCGGCAACTGGAAAACCGGCCGGCCGCTCGACAACGTTCCGAAAGGAAGTTGGTGGGAAATTTTCGATGACACCAATCTGGATTCACTGGAGACGCGGGCGTTGTCGGCGAACCAGGAGCTCAAGGTCGCCGTTGCGCGTGTGGAGCAGGCACGCGATACGGCGCGCGTGTCGCGCGGTGAGTTGTTGCCCGGCCTCAATTTCGATCCAAATTACGCGCGGCAACGCTATTCGCCAAACGAGGTGCCAAGTTTCGGCAATGTCACCGCGAACACATTCAGCACGCCGCTCGATTTGAGTTATGAAGTGGATTTGTGGGGCCGCGTGCGACGCAGCTTTGAAAGTGCCCGCGCCGATGCCCAGGCTTCGCTGGCCGCGTATTACAATGTCCTGCTGACGTTGCAATCCGACGTGGCGCAAAACTATTTCGCGCTGCGGTCGCTCGACGCGGAAATCGCCACCGTCGCCGGCACGGTGGATTTGTGGAAGGAACAGGTAAAGCTGACACAAACCCGCTACGACGGAGGGATCGGCAGCGAACTCGAAGTGGCGCAGGCCCAGACCGAACTGGCCACCACCGAAGCCGAGTTGGCCGCGCTCGCTCAACGCCGGGATGAATTGGAAAATGCCATTGCCATTTTGGCGGGCGAAAATCCGACGACGTTCAAGCTGGCTGCGTTTGCCACGCCCAATTGGAACCCGCCGCCGCCGCGGATTCCCGCCGGTCTGCCGTCGGATTTGTTGGAACGACGGCCCGATGTCGCCGCCGCCGAACGTCAACTCGCTTCCGCCAACGCCAGGATCGGCGTGGCCAAGGCCGCGTTCTTCCCCGTGCTGACCTTGACAGGTTCGGGAGGTTACTTGAGCGGTGACGTGGATTCCTTGTTCAATTGGGACAGCCGGACATGGTCCATCGGGCCGAGCCTTTCATTGCCAATTTTTGCCGGCGGACGCAACCGGGCAAATTATCACCGCGCGCGGGCGGCGTTTGACGAAGCGACGGCCGTTTATCGTCAGCAAGTGCTGGTGGCCTTTGGCGATGTGGAGGACAGTCTTTCCGACATCCGTCATCTGGCGGATCAGGCCGGCGCCCAGGAACGTGCCGTGGAAAATGCGCAACATGCGGCGGATTTGGCGTTGGACCGATACCGTTCAGGCATAGTCAGTTACATCGAAGTGGTGGACGCCAATCGTGATGCCTTGTCTGCCGAGCGCGCCAACGCACAACTCGCAGGCCAGCAACTAATCGCCTCCGTCCAACTCATCAAGGCTCTTGGCGGCGGATGGAACGCCACCGCATTGGAACCGTCGCTGGCCCGGACACAGACAGCTTTGCAAATAAGATGATATGCCATGGGATATTGCGATGAGCGAAAGGCCGGTTGCGGTCGTTAGCCGCGCCTTGGTCAAGCGCGGGCAGGCAAATCCGCCGCTCGCTCAAGACCACCGATTCAGCGCCCGCCCGCCGACAGCGCACTGCGCCCGGCGACATGGTAATGTGCCCGATTTTTTTTACTCTTGAAAAATTCGATCGTCGTCCGGAGCCCGTACTCAAGATTTCCCCGCGGGTGAAATCCGGCCGCGCGCAGTTTTTCAATGGATGCCAACGACTGTTTCACGTCGCCGGACCGTTCCGCCGCCGGTTTGATTTTGGAATGCGAGCCGGCCAGCCGGCAAATGGTTTTCGCCAATTTGTTGACGGTGATTTTTTTCCCGTAAGCCACGTTATAGACGCCGACCGCGGGCGATTGCGTCGCGAAGAAAACATTCGCCCCAACGATGTCTTTCACAAAAATGAAATCACGCGTCTGCTCCCCGTCGCCAAAAATTACGATGGGCCCGTTCTTGATCGCACGGTCAATGAAAATGGGAACCGCCGCGGCGTACTGGCTATCCGGATCCTGCCGCGGGCCGAAGACGTTGAAATAACGCAGGCACGCGGTTTGAAGACGGCCTTCGTCGGAAAATATTTTGCAGTAAAATTCGCCGTCGAGCTTCGTAATGGCGTAAGGACTTTTTGGCTCCGGCATCATTGTTTCCAACTTGGGCGTCACCGGATTATCACCGTAAATCGCGGCGGATGAACTGAAAACCAATTTTTGGACGCCGGCACGGGCCGCTTCTTCCAGCACTACGAGCGTGCCATGGGTATTAACCGTTGAACACTCGATGGGCATCTGCATGGACTCCGGCACGCTGGCCATTGCGGCAAGATGAAATACAAAATCCACGCCTTTCATCGCGCGGCGCACGGCGTCCCGGTCAAGAATCGAAGCCTCGACGAATTGATGCCGGAAACCGGCAAGGTTTCGCCTGAACCCGGAGCGTAGATTGTCAAGCACGCGCACCTCAGCCTTGTTTTGAAAATATTCAACAATGTGGCTGCCGATGAAACCGGCGCCGCCGGTGACCAGGATCTTCATTTAAATTGTCTCCACCAACTTGTTCATCTGCTCTTCCTGTTGTTCGATGGACTCGACCAGTTTGAACTGTGTACGACAACGGTCAAGGTTATGGTTCACCCGATGCACTTTGAAATAAACATCTCCGGCCAGGAAATCCGTCAGGAAGCGGACGCCGATTTCAAACGTGATGAGTCTGCCGGAAAGGGCGAGAAATGTTTTCTCGGCTTTCGTCAAAAATTCCGCGGCCGAGGCCAGGTAACCGCGCGTCAGCGCCTCGAACATCGGGAATTGCATCCGCACTTTCGACAAATCGCGCTCATCTTCATTCGCCGGACTCGTGGCGGTGCGCACCATGTCGCCGAAATCGTAAGGCGCCAGCCCCGGCATGACCGTGTCCAAATCAATCACGCAAATCCCCTCGCCCGTCGCATCATCGAGCATCACATTGTTGAACTTGGTGTCGTTGTGCGTGACACGCTCAGGCAGGTTTGCGTCGAGCAGCGCCTGGCAAATGGCCCGACGCGCCAGGGCAAATTGAATCTCCGGTCGCGCGAATTTCGCCCGGTTGGCAACATCCGTCTCGATCGCCTTTTCCAGCGCGGCAAACCGTTTCGGCGTGTGGTGGAAATCAGGAATGGTGTCGTGTAATTTAGGCGCCGGCAAATCCGCCAGCATTTTTTGAAACCATCCAAACGCTTTTGCCGCCTCGAACGCCTGCCTCGAATTTTCCACCGCGTCGAACGTCCGTGCCTTTTCGATGAAAAGGTAGGCCCGCCAAAAATTTCCATCGGCGTCCCGATAAAAAGGTCCGCCATCGCGCGTTAAAATCAAAGTCAGGATTCGCCGGCTTTGTCCGGGTCCGCCAGCGGTTTTCCGGCCAAGATGCGCCGTCACCCGCTGGATATTTTCCATGAGCGCCGGCGGATTTTTGAAGATGTGGTGATTGATGCGTTGGATGAGGTAATGGACATGCGTACCGCCCTGATCGAAGACGGCGCAGTAAGTATCGTTGATATGCCCGCTCCCGTAAGCCTCGGCGCTTGAAAAATCGCCGTATATCCGGAACTGCCGCGCGACGGCGCGGAGATCATGTCGAAGATTCATAGCCGTTCCGGGTATTCGCGGACAGGAATCAAGGCCAACGCCGCCCACTGAATGCGGACCCGGCGCAATGCCAGCAAACACAGGGATCCATCAGGGACATCAAGGGCCTCACTCAACATCAGGAGCATGACCAGCCCACGATAGGCGTCAATCGAGCCTACCCGGTTTTCCAATCCCGTGGTTTGGGTGGCAATCGGGGCCGTTTCGCGAGGGTCGGAAGGCACCGTGTTCATT
>DATJSQ010000049.1:0-7486 GCA_035503995.1 Verrucomicrobiia bacterium
TCGAACCCTCATCTCAGGCTTGGGAAGCCCGCATTCTACCACTGAACCACACCCGCGTCCGGCACGCGTAGGCAGCGCGTGCCAAAACCAACTGTCAAAGTTTGGCGCTCCCATGTCAAGCCCAAGCCGCAACAAATCACGCATTCAGTTGCGCAATCGCCTGGCGCAATTTTCGTTCAATCAACACGCGCCGCGCTGGTAACTCAATCTTTCCGCCATCCTGTTCGCGCACGTAAAAGTTGTCGATCGCCGCCCCGCGCTCAGTGACGATCCGCGCGCCGGAAATGTCCACCGCCAGCTCGGCGAAGGTTTGCGATATCGCATAAAGCAACCCCAGGATGTCTTCGGTTTCGATTTCAATGACCGTTCGCATCTCGGAAATTTCATTGTCGAAGCGGATCTGCGTGGGCATCCGTTCGCCGGCGTAAGGCAAATAGCGGGGGCGCGAGGCGATTTGTTTCTTGATGAGCGCCGCCAGATTGATGGTTTCGCCGGTCAGGACCCTTTCCAGAAGCGCCTCGAATTCTTCATGCTGCCCGGAGGCGGCCAAATTGCCGGTGCGCCCGTCGGTGACATAAAATTCATCCAGCGCAATGCCGTCGCCGCGCGTAAAAATCTGGGCGCCCAGGATGTTGACGCCGGCGGCGCTCAATGAGCCGGCGATTTTGCTGAACAGCCCGGCGCGGTCCCAGGTGCAAACTTTCACGAGGGTATAGCCGCGGTGCGGCTCGTCCACCCAGGCGACGATGGGTGAGAGCGCGCTGTCCCTTTCAAAGACCAACTGGTGCATAAACCGGTGGGCCAATTCAAGGTCGTCCAGAATTTCCCCGGCGTTATGGATTTCGAAATAACGCGGCGGGAGGGCGTCGAAATGGACGGAGATCTCTTCATTACTGATGGCGGGCGCGGCGCGCTCGCGGACGTCTTTCATCAGCGCCTCGCGCAATTTTTCGGATGCGCGGAGGAACTCGGTGCCACCCGTCAACCGGACCTGGGCGCGTGCGTATAACTGCCAGAGCAGCGAGTCCTTGAACCCATTCCATAATTTGTCGCTGGTGCCCTCCGAATCGGCAAAGGTGAGGAGGGTAAGGAGGTTCAAATGGTCGGGCGTCTCGAGCTGGCGCACAAAATTTTTGATGACCGTCGGGTCGTCCAAGTCGCGCCGCTGCGAGACGGTTGCCATCAACAGATGATTTTCGATGAGCGCCCGCAAGGTATGCGTGGCGGCGCTGTCCAGGCGCAAACGTTTGGCCGCGCGCATGGCCATCCCGGCGCTGACCAGCGCATGAGGGATTTTCCTGCTGTGCTCGGATTTGCCCACGTCGTGGAGGAGCAGCGCCAGATAGAGGAGTTCCGGCCGCTCCAATCCTTGAAACAACGGCGCATAATTCTCGTAAGGCGGCTCCTTCGCTTCCCAAATCTTATCCAACTGCTCCAAGCAAACCAGCGTATGCTCGTCGGCGGCGTATTGATGATAAAACTCGTGCTGCACCAAACAGGTGAGCCGGCCGAATTCGGGAAGGTATTTGCCGAGCAGGTTAACCTCGTGCATCGCCCGCAAGATCCACGCCACCTCGCCCCGATGTTCCAATATCGTCAGGAACGTCTCACTCACGTGCTCATCCATCAGAAAATCCCGGTCCACCAGCGAAAGCTGATTACGAATCAACTGGGCCAAATCGGGATGCAAGGTCATGCGACGCTGTTGCGCGTGAAGAAAAACACGCATGAGCCGCCGCGGCGAATCCCGAAATATCCGGTTCGACACCGCGTGAATCTCGCCGTTGATGAACTTGAATCCGTCCACTGTCTCAGCCTCGCGGGTCCGAACGGGAATGAATCGCCGCAGCGAGAGCAGGCTGGGCCGCGGCGGCGTCAGGGCCATGCGTTGTTCCAGCGTGCGGGTAATGAGAAAGATGTTCCGCATGTGCGTATAAAGGTCGCGCATGAATTTCTCGATGCGTTTGCTGGGCGAACGCTCGGTATAGCCAAGATTGTGTGCGACGGCCGGCTGAAGGTTTTTCCCGAGCACGTCCAGCGGCCGGTTGACGTGATAATGCAATTCCGTGCGCGTGCGCAGGAGAAAATCATAAGCCGCCGCCAGTTGTTTGTTCTCGGCGTCGGTGACAAACTCCCTTTGTTGCAACTCATCGAGCGAATGCGTGCGATATTTGAAGAATGCCATCCAGAGCAGGTTTTGAAAATCGCGCAAGCCGCCGCAACCGTTCTTAAGGTTCGGCTCCTGCATCGTAGGCGAGTTGCCATATTTGGCCCGGCGCGTTTCCTGGTCTTCCAACCGCGCGGCAATGTAATCCATCTCATGACCGGTGACGCATTTGGCGACAATGGTTTTCTGGAATTTTTTGAACAAGGCCTCATCGCCGACAATCAGCCGGGACTCGATGAGCGACGTTTTCGATTGCATGTCCGAATTGGCCACCGTCACGCAATCGTCAACGCTGCGGACCGAGTGGCCGACTTTCAGGCCGATGTCCCACAGCGGATATAGGACGCCGTCAATCAGTTTGGAGAGATGGGGCAGGGGCCGGTTGGCGGCAATCTGGCCGTCGTGCAAAAACATGAAATCAATGTCGCTGTGCGGGTTCAGTTCGGCGCGGCCATAGCCGCCGATGGCGACGAGGGCGAGCGGGGGAAATTCCGCCTGCGCCTGCGCCGAGAGGGTGCCGCGGGCCGATTCCCATAAATGCCGCAGCAGCACATCGAGAATCGTCGCCCGGGCGCGGCAGACTTTGCATCCGCCCAACCCGGAGCGATGCTGCATCTTCAACCGATGCGTTTCCACCTTGAGGAAGGCCTTGCAGCCGTCCAGCTTTTCCAATACGCTGCCGCCCGGTCGCGCATTCAGGCGCGCCGCGGCGGCGTTTTCAATCTTGTCGAGCAAATCCTGCACCCGTTTAGTTTCAAGTTTTAAGCCGAAAGATTCAAGCGGCATCGGATTTGAATACTTGAAACTTGAAACTTGAAACTTGAAACTTGTCAGGATGTCAATTCAACCCGACCCGGATGCGGCCTTGATGCTGCGCGTCAAGCGCGGCGACCGCGCCGCCTTTGCTGAGTTGGTTGAAAAATACAAGCAGCCCGTGCTGAATTTCGTCTTTCGTTCCCTGCACGATGAGGCGGAAAGCGAGGATGTGGCGCAAAATGTCTTTCTCCAGGTCTATAAATCGCGCGCGCGTTACCAGCGCACCGCCAAGTTTTCCACCTGGCTCTTCACCATCGCGCGCAATCTATGCCTGAATGAATTGCGCCGCCGTTCGCGCCATCCCGCCGAATCCATCGAGGAAGCGCACGCCGAGCAACAGGACCAGCCCCGCCAGCAATTCGAGGACAAGTCACAGATGGCGCCGCCGGAAAAACTGTTGCAAAGCGAGTTGGTGAAAAAAATCGAGGAAGCTCTGGCCGAATTGCCCGAAAACCAGCGGACCGCCATTTTGCTCTGCCGCCAGGAAGACCTGAGCTATGAAGAAATCGCAAGAATTTTGCGTTGCTCCCTTTCCGCGACCAAATCCCTCATCCATCGCGGCCGCGAAACGCTCAAGGAAAAATTGAAGCCCTATTTGAAAACCGGCGATTGGACGGGGTAATCAGGGGTTCACTTCGAGGCGCAAAAATTGATGGGTCGCGCCAGCCAGCACATTTGTTGAAACCATGACCGTGACATTTACGAACTGCGGAGGCGGAACGCCATTGTTGGGCGATTCGGAAACCGCGGGCCCGGACCTATTGGTGCCCAGCCGCCCGTGGCGGCGAACGTCAACAAGTTGCTCCACGAAAAAAAATTCAGGGACGATTGAACTATGCAGGTAAGGTCAGTGGCCGAAGTATTGCGCGGAAAGTGCAGCAGGAACACTCCCGGCCGGCAAGCTTTCCAGCGAAGGGATTCGTATTGGTAATGAGCGGATCGAAAGCATAAGCATAGGCGAGCACCGATGCGGCCCACGTTGTCCACCCCAACGCCAGGAAGCGGGCAACAAAGCAAACGCCAAACATGCGGACAAAATTGCGAAGAGGGGCCTCACCGATGATCACGGAATAACCACTGTTTGTTTTGCTTCAAACAAAAACGAACGAATCAGCGAATCAGCGGTCCCGTTTCAACAGATATTCCGCCAGCAATTCCAGCGCGGCGGCGCGCCCTTTGAAAATTGTCAGCGCGGCAAACGCCTGATCGGTCAGTTGCGCCGCAATCCTTCGCGATTTTTCCAGGCCGACAATCGCAGGATAAGTCGCCTTTTGCTCGGCGACATCCTTGCCAGCCGTCTTGCCGAGTTGCTCGCTGGTTTGGGTCACGTCCAGAATGTCGTCTATTACCTGGAAGGCGAGACCCACGTGGTAACCAAAACGGGTAAGTGCGGTCAGTTGAGCCGGCGGGCAGTTGGCGCTCATCCCGCCGAGCCGGGTGGCGCAACAGAGCAGCGCCGATGTCTTCCGCTCATGGATGAATTTCAATTCACTTTCGGAAATGTTTCTTCCCTCCGCCTCCAGGTCCGCCACCTGCCCCGCGATCAATTGCAACGAACCCGCCGCCCGGGCGATTTCCAAAATAATCGTCTGGTGGGAATAACGCGGGAATTTTTTGCTTTGCGCGGCGATTTCAAACGCCTGCGTCAATAACGCATCGCCGGCCAGCACGGCGATGCCCTCGCCAAAAACCTTGTGGTTGGTCGGCTTGCCGCGACGGAAATCGTCATTGTCCATCGCCGGCAAATCGTCGTGGATCAACGAATACGTATGGATGCACTCGATCGCACAGGCGAGCGGCATAGCGTCCTTTTCCGTGCCGCCACAGGCCTGCGCGGCGGCCAGACACAGGGCGGGACGCATCCGTTTGCCCCCGGCAAACAAGGAATACCGCATTGCCTTGTGGATGGTCGCGGGTTTGGTTTTTTCCGTGGGCAAAAATCGGTCCAGCGCCCGATTGACCGCCTCGGTGCGCGTGGCCAGAAATTTCTGCAAATCAAGACCTCTTCGGATATCGGGCATAAGCCCGCAAAAAATGCCTGAAGTTGCCGCCGGTTTGAAGGAATTTTTTGTCGGTGCGCCGGCTAAGGGACTTTTTCGTGGGGCTTTTGGCGGAATTGTGGAATTTTGGAATTTTTGCTTTGAATTTTTGCTGTTGCGTTGCAAATCTGTAACGGTTATCTTGTTTGGCTCTTTTTTAATGAACGCTGAACTTGCTAAAAAGGCCGCCGAAAAGGTAGGCAACCCAAATGTGCTGATCAATCTGGTATCGCGCCGCGTACGTCAACTGAATTCCGGTGGCGGTGGCCTCGCCCGCCCGCTGGTCGCGGACGTCGGAAACTTGGGCGCCGCTGACATCGCCCTCCGCGAAATCATTGAGGAAAAAATCGGCTGGGAAATGCCCGAGGTCACCGAACTGGTCCGCCCGCAGGCTAAAAAGCGCAAAAAGCGCTGACGGCGAAGGATGTGGAACCAACTGCGGAAGGGCTTCAAGCGATCCTTTCGGCACTTTGTTTTATCTGTAAATCGCCCCGCCATTCGGCTTAAATTTTCCCATGGCCGACATCGTGACCAATCACAAAGCGCGGCGCGATTATCATATACTTGAAACCTTTGAGGCGGGCATCGTCTTGCATGGCACGGAGGTCAAATCGCTGCGCGCCGGCAAGGGCCAAATCACCGACGCGTTTGCGCGGGTCGAGAAAGAGGAAGTCTGGCTCTACAATGCGCACATAGACGAATACTCGCACGGCAACCGCCAAAACCACGAACCCAAGGCGCCGCGGAAATTGCTGCTGCACAAATCGGAAATCCGAAAGCTTTTTGGCCTGGCTGCCGTCAAGGGCCATGCGCTGATTCCTCTGGCCTTTTACTGGAAGAATGGAAAGGTGAAGGTATCGCTGGCCGTCGGCAAAGGCAAACAGCACTTTGATAAACGTGAGGACTTGAAACGGCGCGAGTCGGACCGGGAACTCAAGCGCGCCAGCCTGAAAAATTTAAAGGGGAATTAATTCTGCACAACCGTGACGCAAACGGGTTTTCCAATTTCAAGTTTTTGGCCCGTCGCGGCCAACCTGCCGTCTTGCGGATTGATGCGAAAAACCACGACATCATTCGATTCCTGGTTGCCAACGATTAAAAATTTCCCCGTGGGGTCTATGGCAAAACCGCGCGGCGTCCGGCCGAGGGTGGGTTGGATTTGCACCCGGGTCAGCCACCCGGTTTTTTCATCCACGGCAAACACCGCGATGCTGTCGTCGCCACGGTTTGAGGCGTAAACGAATTTTCCCGATGGATGAATGGCGATTTCCGCGCTGGTATTGTTCCCTTGAAAATCCGCGGGCAAGGTTGAAACCGTCTGAATCGTGGTCAATTTGCCATTCAACGAATCGTATGTAAACGCGGTCACGGTTGCGCCCATTTCACTGATCACGTAGGCGTATTTGCCATCCGGATGAAAAGCGATGTGGCGGGGACCGGAACCGGGTTCCAATTCCGCCGACGGAATTTCGTTGGTCGTAAGTTGCCCGCTATTTTCATCGAGATGATAAATCATCACCTTGTCCAATCCCAAATCGCAAACATACAGCCGGTTGTCGGCGTCGAACGCGACACAATGCGCGTGCGGGCCTTGCTGACGCGCTGGATTCGCGCTCGAACCATGATGTTGAATGAGGCATGTCGGAGCGGCGAGAAAACCATTGGATCGAATCGGCAGAACTTCCACGTTCCCGCTGTTGTAATTCGCCGCCACCACAAATTTTTCGTCCGGATCAACGGTCAGATGGCAGGGGCCGAAACCGCCCGAAGGTTGTTTGTCCAAAAATTCCAATTTTCCCGTCGTCGTCTCCAGTTTGAACGCAGAGACGAAGCCGCTGGTTCCTGGAATTTCGTTGACAGCATAGAGATACTGACGATCGGGCGCGACGGCCAGATACGAGGGGTCGGCGGTTTCAGCGGCCAGTTCGGGAGGAGTCAATTTTCCGGACGCCGTGTCAAAACGGGAAACGTAAATGCCTTTGCTTCCGGGACCGGTATAAGTTCCGAAATAAACGAGAAAATTATCGGCGCAAGCGGCCAACGCTGATGCCAGCGTTATTACCAAAACGAAACAAACACATTTCAACCTTTGGAATGATTGCATCGGCGGCTTGCGGCAATTGAAATTGGCGTCCGCCTTTTGGGCAACTCTTAAGTTGCCGGCAGCGGCCCGGATCAAGCCTTCGCAGCTTCTCTTTTCCAAGTGCGCCGTGGGGCCTTGATGACGAGTCCCCTTTTGATGGCGTTGGCGGTCACGCGGACGTAGCGGACTTCGCCATTGGGCAGCAACGCCTTCACCCGCTGCAAATTCGGAATGAACTTGCGCTTGGTGATCGCCGTGATGTGGGTGCCGATGCCGCCCAGTTTTTTGGCCTTGCCTGAGCGCCAGATAATGCTGCCCTTCATTGGGCGTTTGCCGGTCAATTCACAAATTCGTGCCATAAAATCTCGTTAAAGAGCCTGA
>DATJSQ010000050.1:0-14775 GCA_035503995.1 Verrucomicrobiia bacterium
TTGTGACAGGTTTCCAATTGTTGGACGCGAACAATGTGCTGGGGGCGCATTGGACCGACATTTTATATTATCTGTCACTGGCGGTCTTGAGCGCCGCTTTGTTTTTCGCCTTTCGCGGAATGGGGGGCAGAGGTTATGCAAGTTATCCCCGTGGCAACAAACTCTGGGAGACCTTGAAGCCGGAAAATATCCCGGAAGAGGCGGCTCAAGAGGCGCTGGTCCATATGCTCTTGCAAACCAGGGAACAGAACGCTCGCTTGAACGACGCCAAAGTCAATGCGCTGTTTTGGTGCGGCTGGCTGCTCTTCACCGGCTTCTTGCTGGTTGTTGCCAGTCAATTGCTGAATGCGATCTTGAATTCACCGGTTTATATCTCCCCGCCCGGCTGACAGAGCGCCGCACACCAAACAACTTATCGGCGACCGCCAATATCAGAGGACGCGATGGGAAAACCAGCATTCAAACGGTTGCCATGAAAGATTCACCGGCAACAATCCGACCGGACACTATGCCTTTGCGCATGAAATTGAATGCTTCTATTTTTGGCTGACATTCGCAGTTTGGGTGGGTGTCGGCGGCACGCCGGAATCCTTCGCCCGCGCGGGGATGCTCGGGCGGCCGCTCATATTCGCGGTGAATTTCCGCGAGCGGACGGAACCGGCGCGTTTCGCCGCCGATGATGGCAATCATGAGCATGCGCAAGAACGCTGCGAAAGCGGGCTCGTCACCGGATGGCCGTCTCTAACTTTGGAGGAACTACAAAGGTCGGAATCGGACGGCTAATGCCCGTTTTTTCGACTAAAAACTACAATATTCACCGAACAATTTCAATGTGGCAACCAACAGCCTGAAATGAGTCGTCCGGTTTCGCATCTCATTCCCGCCGAGATGGTTGGATATTTTCAGATCTCGTAGTCTCGCCTCGGTGGAACCCAAACCGGTCTTATTGGTTTTTGAAAAAAATCGGATTAAACAAAAAAATTAAACAAAAAAGCTTGCAGGATCCACCGGGGGTAATAAATTGAAGTCCCTTGGGGCGGGCGGCCAACAGGCCACGATGTTCGGAGGAAAGCTGCTTCAGAAATGTTGGTTTAAACTTAGCAGGCTTGACCTCCCTGCTTGATTGAACTCAAGCATTATGACTCGTCTCTTCTTTCCGAGGAACGCGGCTGTCACTGCCCTGGCGGCGGTTCTCATGGCCATTTCACCGTGGGCGCGCGCGATTACAATTCTGTCCGGGCCTTCCTTTGCCCCGGCCGCCAACGCCCCGCTGGCTGGTGTTCTGCAATTGACCACCGACGTGGCTTCAAGAGTCAGCGTCCTGGTCAGCGACGGGACCGGCCTCTGGGAAAAGGATTTTTACGATTATGGCACGACGCATTCGGAGATCTTGCTCGGCTTCAAATCCAGCCAGACCAACCTGATCCAAGTCACTGTCTATGACAAGGATCGGAATGCGGACACGGCGCCGGGATTGTTGACGTTTGTCAGCCCGCCCCTGCCGGCGAACTTCCCCACCCATACCGTCTTGACCGACGAACCGGACGAAATGGAACCGGGATACATGTTGATGGTCATTGATACTGCTTATACCCGGATTGGCGACTACATCGCCATCCTGGACAATTACGGCAATGTGGTCTGGTATAGTGTGATTCCGACCAGCGCCTCGATTTCAGCCTATGCGGATGTGCGGCAATTGGACGACGGGGACCTGTTCCTTCAACTGGACCCGCCCTCGAACGAATTCATCGAGGTGAACATGCTCGGGCAAACCGTCAGGACATGGGCTCCGCCGACGAATTATCCAGTGGATCTGCATGAGGGGTTGGTGACCAGCCATGGCACCATCATGTACTTGAGCGACGTCACCGAAACGGTTTCCAACTTCCCGAGCAATGATACCAGCGCAGATGCTCCATTATTTATGAAGACCAACGTTGACGACAATCCGGTTGTCGAAATTTCATATACCAACGGGGCGCTCCTGAACGCCTGGTCGCCGCTTGCCACCATGTTGGATCCGACGCGGGTCACCTATCTGACCTACGGCGAGTTTTCCGGTTCGACTTACGGGGTGGACAGTGAACATGCCAACGCGCTGATTGATGATACCAATGATAATTCGGTCATTATTTCCTTCCGGGACCAGAATGCGGTCATCAAATTTGCCCGGTCCACGGGCCAACCGGAATGGATTCTCGGGCCGCCGGAACTTTGGGGCGCGGCCTGGCAGCAATATCTGCTGACGCCGGTGGGCACGCCGTTCGATTGGAACTACGGCCAGCACGCGCCGTATCTCACGCCCCAGGGCACCCTGCTGGTCTTCAACGACGACATTTACCAGGCCAGTCCCTTTAACCCTCCGGTGGAGGATCAGAGCAATTACACCTTTGCTGTGGAATACAGCATCAACCCAACGAACATGACGGTATCCGAAGTCTGGAATTCCGCCTGGCAAACGAACCAGGACCGGCTTTTTGCACCAATCGTGGGCAGGGTGCAATGGCTTCCCCAGACCCGGAACGTCTTCGTCACCTACGGTTATGTCAACTACGTGAACGGCGCTCACCCCGATCCTTACGCCCTCAATGCGACCATGGTCCGGCTCATCGAGTACACCCACGACCCGATCCCGCAGGTGGTGTTTGATCTCTCGTTTTTTGATTATGGCGACACCGACGCAGCTTATCTTGGATATACCTGCTATCGGGCCTATCAGATTCCTGATCTGTATCCCCATCCCGCCGAGCCCGTCGCGGACCTCACCATCGGCGAAGAAAATCAAATACCCGTTCTGGAATTTTCGGCGGACCCGGCGTTAAGCTATGTGGTCCAGGCATCAACGGACCTGACAAATTGGACGACGGTTGGGACGCCAATTCAAGAAGGGGACACTGGCGATTATGATTTTGAGGACCTGTACGCCAGCCAGTTCACCACCCGCTTTTATCGGGTCGTCACGCAATAGCGGCGCAAATTCCGACACATTCCGGACGAACAGCGAATCAGTGCTCGGCGATGCCACGATCCCGCCGGCCCGGGCCGCGGCCTTTCGCTCGTATTCTTCGAGCGACGGAATCTTCATCAATGCCCTTTTTGCGTAGGCGCGATGCATGGCTTTGCTGTTGTGTCCCAAAGCCTCCTGCGCGAACCGTTCCGGGTAGCCGACGGTCTTGGCGCGCTCGGCCCATGCGTAGCGGCAACCAAACAGGATAGCCGCAAGAATGCAAAGCGCGGGAAAGCCGCAACCGAAGGGTTTAACCACGGATGGCACGGATAACACGGATAAAAGCGGCATCTGACGCGGAAAACACAGAGGTTCCACACAACAAGGAAACGAAGCGAACAAAAATGAACCGCGAATGTGAAATACGGTGGAAAAGCGCCAGAGGACTGGCGCACTCCAAAACCTCGCGGACATTCCATCCGCGCTTTTAATTCGCGGAGAAAAAAGTTTTAGCCGCGAAGAGGCGCAAAAGAACACATGGAATTTAACCGCTGATGACACTGATAAACGCAGATTCCATACTTTAACTGGCATGACTTGTAAATCGCTCTGGACAAAAGAGGAAGTCAGAAATAAGGTCGTAGCCGTCATTCGCGTATTCCAATATGGCTGGTGATTTCCCATTTGAAAAAGGAGCATCGTTCGGGGAGTGGCTTCATGGCCAATTGCACGAAGCTGTTCACTTCGAGACGGAGGCTTGGGCGCTTGATCGCGCCCGGCGGGTAGAAGATCGACTCCAAGCTGGGCGGCCTGACAGCCACCGGCTAGTCGTGGAGATTCCGTGGATGGAGGTCGTCACGGCATTTACCTCACCTGGACGTTACATTTACTTTTCGCGTAGTCTTTACCAGCTTTGCGGCACGGATGCCGAGGTTGCCATGGTCGTTGCCCACGAGATTGCACATCACGACCTTGGCCATATCAATTCATTCGCAAGTTGGGCACCAAAAATTATCCACTTCCCCGGAGCTACGCTTTTCGCCTACGCGTTTCTCATTTTGGAACGGCGTCTCTATGGGCCGCAAAAGGAGTGTGATGCAGACCGTCACGGCTTGGATTTGTGCATTCAGGCAGGATACAGTGCTCAAGAGTGTTTAAAGCTATTCGACGTTCTTGAACAATATGCTTCGGATGTGGAGAATTCTGACGTAATTTATGGCCCGGACCTATCGGATAGCGAACGGGGCAAACTCGCAAGATGGAAGGCTAAAGCGGAGCTTTGGGCTTGGGAGCATAAACATGGTTATTTGCCTCTTCGTGACCGACGGCAAATGCTATTGAAATATCTTCAAGAAAAAACCAAACCAGAACACCAATCGGAAGATAACTGGTGAAATGAAACGGAGAAAATTATGAAAAATAATGAATATTTGAAAAATCGAGTAGGGGTCGGTTCCTAGTATTATAGTATTTATGGTTCATCGTCTTTCGCGTCGGTGCCAATATAGCAGATGATTGAGATGCGTGGAAGCTCCCGTCTTCAACCGGTGGACGATCCACTTGACCGTCGCCGTCGTTTCGGCCCGCAATCGAACAGCCAGAGTCACTTTCTGCGGGTTTCCCTTGGCCCGCACCTCCAGATCCGCTTCCCTCCATCCCAGCCGCTTTAGCCCGTCTTGCACGATTCGCCCGGCTTGTTCCTCCTGACTTTGAACGGGTCCTCACTATTGACAGTTTTACGCTCCTTTCAATTTGTTTGCCAGGCAGTTGGAGGCATTCGTCCAGTTCCCCATCTGTAACCGTTTGTATTGTTCAGGCCCCTTCTCTGAGTGGCGGCGTTGTTCCATTTGTCCCTGCTGCGGTCACCCACCGCCACCGCGCCATGGCCCGGCAGGCAGACCCGTGCTCCGGGAAATCTTCCCCCAGATGATTTCCGTTCTTGAATTCCACCGTTTTATCCGTAAATTCACCGCGCTCAAATTATGAATTATAAAATTTCGAAAGCCGCCGCGTCGCTGTCGCCATCGCTCACCCTTGCCATTGACGCCAAAGCCAAGGCAATGAAGGCCGCCGGCGAGGACGTCGTTGGTTTCGGCGCGGGCGAACCGGATTTCGACACGCCGCAGCATATCAAGGACGCCGCCGCCAAGGCGCTGGCCGCCGGTTTCACCAAATACACGCCCAGCAGCGGCATTCCCGAGTTGCGCGAGGCCATCGCAGAAAAGTTCAAGCGCGAAAACGGCCTCACCTACAAGCCGTCGCAGGTCATCGTTTCGTGCGGCGGAAAGCATTCCTGTTTCAACGTCATCATGGTCACGTGCGAAGCGGGCGACGAAGTCATTATTCCCGCGCCGTATTGGCTGAGTTATCCGGAAATGGTCAAGCTGGCGGGCGCCAAACCCGTGATTTTGGAAACAACGGACAAAACCGAGTTCAAAGTCACGCCGCAACAACTGCGCGCGGCCATTACACCAAACACGCGGTTGTTCATTCTCAACTCACCCAGCAATCCGACCGGCTCGGTCTATTCACCGGAGGAAGTCAAGGCGCTCGGTGACATTTGCGTCGGGAAAAACGTGCTCATCATGAGCGACGAAATCTACGAGCATTTGCTGTACGACAATGCGAAGGTCAGGAGCGTGGCCAGCTTCTCGCCCGAACACCAGGCGCACACCATCATCGTCCACGGCTTCGCGAAGGCGTGGAGCATGACCGGCTGGCGGTTGGGTTTTCTGGCCGCGCCGGAGCCGATTGCCAGGGCGATTGACGCCGTGCAAAGCCACAGTACCAGCAATCCGACGTCGTTTGCGCAAAAAGGCGGCGTCGCCGCGCTGACCGGCCCCCAGGACCATCTGCCGAAGTGGCTGGCGGAATATGACCAGCGCCGCCGTTACGCGCACCAGAAGTTGAATTCCATTCCCGGGATTTCCTGCGTGAACGCCAGGGGCGCGTTCTATCTGTTCCCGAATATTTCCGGGACCGGGCTAAAGTCGTCCGATTTTTGCGCGAAGCTGCTGGAGGCGGAAAAAGTCGCCGCAGTGCCCGGCATCGCGTTTGGCGCGGACGATTACTTTCGTTTGAGCTATGCCACGAGCATGGCAAACATCCAAAAGGGATTGGAGCGGATCGAGCGGTTTTGTCGGAGCTTGGCGTGATTTATTCACAATTTGCGCGGGCCGCAAGCAATTGCGGTCCTTTTTGTTGCCAAATTGTGAATAAAAATGTGAATAAAAGTTCACATTACCGACACATGGCCGTAACAAGGATGAAATAGGGTTATCATGCGGCATGAAAAAAATCCTCATTCTCACCGCCGGATTCGGAGACGGACACAACGCCGCCGCGCGCAACTTGCGCGACGCGATTGAACAGGCCGACGAAGATGCGCGCGCCGAGGTGCTCGATTTGTTTGCCGACAGCTACGGCGCGTTCAACACGCTGGCGCGGAAAACCTATCTGGGAATGGTGGCCTATGCGCCGAAACTTTGGGGTCAATTTTATTCGCTCCTGGAAAACCCGCTGGTGGAAAAACAGCTCGGCGGTTTTACGCGGCTTCAGGCCGTGCTGGAAAAAATCCTCGCCCAGACGCAGCCGGATTGCGTGGTGTCGGTCTATCCGGTCTATGGGCACGTCATCAAAAAAATTTACGCCAGCCACCACGAGCGGCCCTTCAAGTTCATCACCGTAGTCACCGATTCCATCACCGTCAATTCCGCATGGTTCCGCGTGTCATGCGATTATTTCTGCGTCGCCAACGATGCCACCGCCGAAGTTTTAAGGCAAGGCGGCGTCGCGGAAGACCAAATCAAGGTGTTGGGCTTCCCCGTCAGCCCCGTGTTTGCGGATAATTCCAATGCATTGCCCGAACCCATCGGCGAAGAACCGCGCCGGGTCCTTTACATCATCAATACCGGCAAGAAAAAGGCCGGCAAGGCGATTGACCGCTTGTTGGAAATTGAGGACGTGCATTTGACGATCACCGCCGGGCGCGATCCTGAGCTGCGCGCGAAACTCATCGAACGCACCCGCGACCAGGAGCATCGCGTCAAAGTCATCGGCTGGACCAACCAAATGCCGGAACTGATGATGTCGCACCACCTGGTCATCAGCAAGGCCGGCGGCGCGACGGTACAGGAGGCGATTGCCGCGCGTTGCCCGATGATTGTCAACCAGGTCATCCCGGGCCAGGAAGAGGGCAACGCGGAATTGATCCAAAAATTCAACCTCGGCGCGGTGGTGGAGAAGAACAAGGAAGTGGCCGAAGCGGTCGAAATGGCTTTTGAAAAACGGGCGGCGCTTTGGAGTGAATGGCGGAAAAATTTGCGGAAGATTTCCCGCCCCGACGCCGCGATGAAGATCGCCGAATTGGTTTTGGAGGAATCCGATAATGATTTTCCCCGCCGGGCAGTCAAACTGTTCGAGACCGGGCCGGAACGGGTGATGCGTTCCGTGCCGGTCGGAGATGGCAACGGAAGCAGCCATTCCGCGCAAATGCTGCTCTGCGATTTTCACATTCACACGAATTATTCCGACGGCAAATTGTCCGTGCCGGAAATCATTGATTTCTACGGCGAACGCGGGTTCGACTGTATTTGCATCACCGACCACCTGGCTGACCCGAAGCGGTTGCTCGGAAAATTGTCCGAGCTGGCCAACATGACGCTGGCGCAGGAGCAGATTGGCGAATACTTCGCCATCATCGAGCGCGAACGCCAGCGCGCCTGGCGCCGTTACAAAATGCTGGTGATGACCGGCATCGAATTCAACAAGGACGGTTATACGCGAAAGACTTCCGCGCATTTGTTGGGCATTGATTTGAAGGCGCCGGTTTCCGCGTCATTGGAGATTCCGGAAATCATCGAAAAAATCCACGAGCAGGGCGCGCTCGCTGTCGCCTCGCATCCGCACATCATGAAAAGCGAGTGGGGCAAGAACACGCTTTATCTGTGGGAAAACCAGGAAAAATTCGCGCCGATGCTGGACGCCTGGGAAATCGCGAACCGGAACAACATTTTCAATGACATCGGCCTCAAGCGATTGCCCTTCATCGCCAACAGCGATTTTCACAAGCCCAAGCATATTTATTCCTGGAAAACGCTGATCCATTGTGAAAAGGACTACGAGGCGATCAAGGACTGCATCCGCCGAAACGAGCACGTGGCCATCACCCTTTACCGCGATTTCGCCGGGAGGCCGAAGAGCGCCAGGCACGGATTTGATTCGCCGGCCCCGCAGTTGTTTCAGGAGCGGCCGCCCCTCGATGTCGTCAATTCGTAGGCGTCCGCGACGCCATCGCGTCCCGCGCGCTGCGCATCATTGCAAAAAATCCCCTTGCAGTACCCGCATCAAATCGTTGACCGCCAGCATCAATTCCCCGCGCCGTTCAGCTTCCGTTTCATCTGACAGATCAATCGGCTTGCTCGTCGTTTGGGCATAGCGTTTCGTCAAAGCCAGGTGTTCATCCTGTCCGCCGATTGACTTCAACAGCTCCCGCACATTTCCCGCGAGGACTTTTGCTCCGGCGATTTTTTTCAATGCCGATTCCGCCGTCATTTTGCCGGCCTCAACTTTCTTCAACAGCCCGCACTCAAACAATCGGCAGCGCCTGGGGCGCCCGGCATAAATTTTGCAGAATTTGCCGTCAAAGCAGGCGCATGGCTGGGCAAAGGCGATTTTGGTCTTGCCCTTTTTGTGAAGGGACAATCCAAGTTGTTCAAGCCGCCTGGCATCGTCGCCCGCGCGTAATTCAACGTCCGCGAACAGTGTGCTGTCGCAGCACAGGCCGCAGTTTGGACAGAGTTGGTCCACGTTGTTCATCGCCACAAATGTTTCGGGTATTTCCGCTGCAATTCGGATTTGATTTTGGGGTAATGTTCGCGCCAGAAATTCGCCAGGTCCTGTGTTACCTGGATCGGCTTCATTCCCGGTGTCAAAATATGCACGGTCACCGGCACGCGCCCCATCGCGATGCGCGGCGTCTGGTTCACGTCGTAAAGCTCCTGGATCCGCAACGAGATGAACGGCGATTTGCCCGTTTCGTAACTGACCTTCGGCGTCCGGCCATTCGGCAGCAACAACCTCTCTGGCGCGTGCTTGTCCAGCAATTCGCCTTGCGATTGCGATAACCACGACATCACGAGTGGTTTGATGTCCCGTTCCTTGATTTCTTTGTAACTCGCCATTCCATGACAAAGCTGTCCGATCACGTGGGCTTTGTCGTCATCGGTAAACGGCGGCAATTGCAATTCGGGACAGGTCGTGCAGAGAAAATTCAGGCGGGCGAGCCATTGCTCAACCGCGTGGTCCCAATTCGGCAACGGCAAGTGTCCGGCCAGGATTTCTTCGGACAATATTCTCGCGGCGGCATCCGCGGGCGCCGGGTCAACGCGCTTCGCCGAAAGTGCCAGACCGCGAAATTTCAATAGTTCCGCGGCAACCACGCGCTTTTGCGTGGAATCAAATTGCACGCGCAACTCGGATTCCAAATCCTCCGGAAACAATTCGCGCAACCAGTCCTGCTCAATCGCGGTCGCCAATGAGAGAATGGTGTTCACCTCCTTGTCCCGCGTTTCCACCTCGCGGATCTCGGCGGCAACGAATAAATCCTTTTGTTGCACCACGCTTTCGCGCGCCAGGACACCGCGCCGGTTGTGGACCAATTCGCACCGCAAAGTCCCCAGGTCGAGGCGGCGGGCGACGCGGTCGGAAAAACCGATGAGGACACACTTTTGCAATGCCTCGTCTTTGACCTCGTGCGGCTCGGCGTCGAGGCCCTCGCGTTCGGCGATCCGAAGAAATTGTTCGAGCAACGGCCCCACCTGTCGCGCGGTGACGGCGTGGATGCCCAATTTGCGGCAGGCGTCCATGCGAAATTGATTCTTGGCGGCGTAGCTCCATGCGCGCATCAGAATCCAAAAATCCGAAGAGGCTTTTTCGCCGAGCAAATCTTCTCTAAGACCGACGGTGGCCTTGTCCACGTTTCGCAACAGCAGGTCGCGCCCCTGGGTCAGGGCGGCGACAAGGGCGGCCTGATAAACGCAACCGTATTCCCGGGCGGCCAGCAACATCCGCGAATACCGCGGATGGAGCGGGAACGCCAGCATCTTGCGGCCGACCGCCGCGATGGCGCCGTGCTTGTCGAGCGCGCCGAGGTCATGCAGCAATTCCTCCGCGTGGGTCAGCGAAATTTCATCCGGCTTTTCCAGCCACCGGAACGTCCGCAAATCGGCGATCCCGGCCGCTTTGAGCGTCAGCACCACCTCCGCCAAATCGAGCCGCCGGATTTCCGGCAGTTCCTGCGGCGGCCGATGCGAATGCTCCTCGCGCGACCATAGCCTCATGCAAACGCCCGGCGCCGTCCGTCCCGCCCGCCCGGCGCGCTGGTCGGCGGAGGACTGCGAAATGCGCTCAATCATCAGGGTGTTGATGCCGCGGTTGGCGTCGTATCGCGCCATCCGCGCCAGGCCGGAATCAATCACCAGCCGGACGCCATCAATCGTCAGCGACGTTTCGGCGACGTTGGTGGCGACCACGACTTTGCGTTGTTCATAGCGCGCCACGGCGGCGTCCTGCAACTTCGGCTCCAGTTCACCGTGCAACGGCAGCAAAATAAATCCCTTGGATTCTGAGGTGTGGCGGATGGCCTCAATTGTCTGTGAAATCTCAAATCCGCCGGGCATGAATACCAGGGTATCCCCTTCACCGCCTGAATTCACATAGCTGGAAAATGCCTCGGCGGCTTGTTCCCAGATCGGACGCTTATCGTTGTAAGATGGCCGCGCCGTGTATTCGATTTCGACCGGGAACACGCGGCCCCCGGATGAAAGCGTGACGCATGGCTTTAAATAATTTTCCAACTCGCCGGCATTCAGCGTTGCGGACATGACGATGAGATGCAAGTCGGCGCGAAATTGCTCCTGCAGGTCGAGCGCGCGGGCCAGGGTGATATCGCCGTAGAGATGCCGTTCGTGGAATTCATCAAAAATCAAAACCGCAACGCCGCGCAATTTGGGGTCTTCGATCATCTGGCGCAACAGGACGCCTTCCGTGACGAACCGGATTTTTGTTTTGGCCGACGTGACATTTTCAAACCGGATTTGATAGCCGACTTCCTCACCCAGCTTGACGCCAAGCTCCTGCGCGACACGCGCGGCCAGCAGGCGGGCCGCCAGGCGGCGCGGCTGCAGGATGGCCACCTGGCCGTCGCGCAGAAAACCGTGGCGCAACAACATCTGCGGGACCTGCGTGGATTTTCCCGAACCGGTCGGCGCGGACAAAATCAATCGCCGGTCGGATTTCACGCGCGAAATGATTTCGCCTTCGATTTCGTAAATGGGCAGACGTTCAGCCATTGGAGCCGTTATCTTAGCAGCTTAAGAACATCGGGAAAAATCAAAACGCCTTGAGCCGGCAGGCGCCTTCCTGGTTTCCTGATGTTTATAATGCATAATTCACGGGATGCTCTTCCAAGCCGAAGGCCCTCGGAAAACAGGCAAACATTCCCGACGCCCTGAAAGGGCAAATCTAAAATCTTTGAAATTCGATGTCATTTTGGGCGCCTCCGCTCCCGCTTGCGTCTTGGAGTGCGGCAGTCCTCTGCCGCTTTCAAAGCGAGGGCTTCAAGCCTTGCACTGGCGCTCCCCGACTGCCGACCGGGACGCAAAATTCGCAAAACGTTTGGACTTCGGCGGTTCACCGCCGCTTTTCGGCGCGGGGGCGCTCGCCATCCACCTCGGTTGCGTTTTTGGAGTGCGGCATTCTTTCCGCGGCGCGCCAAAGCGCGTCAACACGACGGCGACTGCCGCTTTCATTCCCGGCGCATCACGGCTCTCAGGCAAGTTTGATCTTTTCATCATCCAAATTCCCCTGGATGGTTTCAATCAACTCCCGGATGCGTTGCGCGTCGGCTTTCCGATGACCGTGACTGGACAATGGGTCCGTGCCGCCGGACGATTCAATTAAAATGTCCGACCAAATGACGCCGGTTTTGATGTGAACGGACGCGACCCTGGACAGGCTGATGCTCATTTGATCCTTGCTGAACCATGAGCGTTTGTGGCGGATGATCGCCTTGTCCGTGATTTCAATGACCGTGGGAAACAGGAAGTTCCCACGCGTCCAGCGGCTGGCCTGAAACGTCTCCGATGGCATGAAGGGAATTTAATCCGCAATTCGTTTCAGACAAGAGGCAAAATCAGCGTCCGGACTTCCTTTTCGGCAACCGTTCTCTGTTTGCGGATGATGGCAGCCAACGCGCAAAGGGGGGCATTCACAATTTCGGCATTGTAAAAAGACTTTGGCCGCATCGGGGGCCAAGGGCTGCGCCATTCCATCAAATCCGCTTTTCGTCGGCGTCAATGAAGTCCACGAAATTCGTAATGTCCGCCCGGTGGGCCATGCCAGCCTGTTCCTTGCGCATTTTCAATCGCGCCGCGGCCTCGGCATCCCCCGGGCGCGGGCGATTCAGCATGTCCTGCCAATGCGCTTCTTTTTCGGCCGGGTTTTTTTTAATGTTGCGGCGCACCCAATCGCAGACCTGGCCGTCGGTAAGGGAGTTTTTCACCACGTCAACCATTTGCTCGTGCGTGACGCCCGCATTCTTGAGCCAGAAACCGTCAAAGCCTGTGCCGAGATTTCCGGTGTAGTCGGAATGCAACTTGCCCGCCAGGTGCAGGCGGATTTTGTCAATGTAACGCGGCAGATGGCGCCAACCGTCCATCGTCTCGCGCGGACTGCGCGGGTAGATGATATCGCTCATGGCGGGAACAATACATGTAATTAAGGCCAAACCTCACGAAAAAAATTGCATTTCTTTCCCGAACCGGCCCATTTTCAGTGGATGAATCAATTTGATTTTGACGTGGCAATTGTCGGCGGCGGCAGCGCGGGTTATGCGGCGGCGCGGACCACGGCGGCGGCCCGTTTGAAAACGGCGGTTATCGAGGGCGGCGAAGAAGTCGGCGGCTTGTGCATCTTGCGTGGTTGCATGCCCACCAAGGCATTGCTTTACATGGCCGAGGTCGCGCATTTGGTGAAAAATTCCAAACCGTTCGGTATCCACGCCCAAAAGACCTCCTTCAATTTCAAAAAGGTCATGGCGCGAAAAAGCGCGCTGGTCAAAGATTTCGCCGACTATCGCGTCCGGCAATTGAACGGCAAAAAATTTCAATTCATCCGCGCCCGGGCAAAATTTCTCGACCCGCACACTCTGAAATTGAGCAACGGCAAACGATTGTCGGCCGGGAATTTCGTCATCACCACCGGCTCGGTCGTGGCGCCGTCGCCGCTCTGCCAGTTGAATGATTTGGGTTGCCTGGACAGCGACAGCGCGCTGGCATTGAAAAAATTGCCCAAGTCCCTCATCGTCCTCGGTGGCGGGCCGACCGCGTGCGAGTTTGCGCAATTTTTTACCCGGTTCGGCGTCAAAATCACCATGATCCAGCGCAGCCCGCACATTCTCCACGATTTCGACCCGGACGCCGCGGCGGTGGTGGAAGCCGTTTTCCGGCGCGAAGGCATCAGGCTTTTTACCGGGACAAAATTATTGGACGCCAGACGAAAGGGAAAAATGAAATTGGTTTCCTTTGAACACGAAGGCAAAACCATTTCAGTTTCGGCTGAAGAAATATTATTCGCCCTGGGCAGGATCCCAAACACGGCGTCGCTGAATCTGGAAAATGCCGGCGTCAAAACGGAATGGGGGCGGATTCTGACCAATGAATTTATGCAGACCAGCGCGCCGCACATTTTTGCGGCGGGTGACTGCGCCAGCCCGCATGAAATTGTCCACATCGCCGTGCAACAAGGGGAAATCGCGGCGCGCAACATCGCCGCGCCAAACTCGGCGCGCGCGGATTACCGCCTGTTGATTTCGACCGTCTTCACCGAGCCGCAACTCACTTTTGTCGGGCTGACCGAAAAGGAGGCGGCGGCGCGCGGCGTGAACTTCATTTCCGCCGGCCATCCCTTCGCCGACCACGGCAAGTCGCTCATTATGAACGCCACCGACGGCTTTGTAAAATTGCTGGCCGACCCCCGGTCAGGCGAAATTCTCGGCGGCGAATGCGCCGGCCCGCTCGGTGGTGAATTGATTCACGAAATCGTCGCGGCGATGGCCAAGCGGATGACCGTGCGCGAACTGGCGGCGATGCCGCATTACCATCCGACCCTGGCGGAAAT
Source organism: Verrucomicrobiia bacterium (assembly GCA_035503995.1). Classification (GTDB taxonomy): domain Bacteria; phylum Verrucomicrobiota; class Verrucomicrobiia; order Limisphaerales; family UBA11358; genus UBA11358. The sequence continues at coordinate 14,129 of DATJSQ010000050.1, forward strand.
CTGGACCTATCCAGCGGAGGAATTGGCCGGCAAAATCTAAAACCCGCCGTCGAAATACCATTTGTGTTCCGGGTTGTCCTGTCTTACCGCCAGGTTGAATTGCTTGTTTTCTCCGCTCTTGAACCGGATTTGGTAAGGCACCCAAACCTGGGGGTAACCGGGCTTGGTATAGGGTTCGCCCAACGTGACAATTTCCAAGCCGCCCAGCATCTCTTTTTGTTGGTCGTTCAACAGGGCGCTCATGGGGAACCCGGGCGGACAAAGTGCATCCACCTCTTTCCAGTCTCCTTTGCCCAGGGCGCTGAAGAAATCCTGCGCGGCCTGTTTGGCCTGCGCCGAACGTTCCGGGGTCAAAGCCGGTGAGGTCATTGGGGAGGTTTGCACCTGGTGATGAACCGTGTTGGCCTTCCGATGATTCAGCCAGGCCAGCGGCGTGACTATGATTGCGGCCACAACGGCCACGGCGGCGATACTAATGGCGGTGTTTTTTGTCATAATGGGTGTTCTTGATTTGTTTCTGATCAATACGGTGAGGAAAAATGCAGCCCCGGCGGCGACGATGACCATGAACAAACCCATCAGCAGTTTGCCCTGCCATCCGAAAATCTCGAAATCACGACCTTGGAGATAGATGGGGCAATCAATCC
>DATJSQ010000051.1:0-22578 GCA_035503995.1 Verrucomicrobiia bacterium
GGTGAAACGGTTTTGCCCGACGATGCACCGGCATATTATCGCGTGTCGGTGCGCTGCGGATTCGATTCGCCGGAAAAATTTCGGGAGGCGCTGGCCGGATGGCGCGCGGCGATTCGCGCGTGCTACAAGAAAGTGTTTCCCTTTTAGCCGTGTCCGCGTTGGCGGGCGACTTCGTAAAGGAATACCGCTGCCGCCGCGCCTACGTTCAATGAATCCACCGCGGGCGCCATGGGAATCGCCACGGCTTCGTCGCAACTGCCCAAAACGTCCTTCGAAATGCCGTTGCCTTCGCTGCCGAAGATGATGCAGCAATCGCCCGCGAAATTTGCCCGCGACAGGTTTTTTTTGTCCGTATGGGGATGGGCGGCGATGCAGCGGACACCACGGGACCGCAAGTCGCGAAGGGTTTGCGCCAGGGTCGGTCCCTGGCGGTACGGGTTTCCGTCATATCGGCCCAACTCCACGACCGGCAATTGAAAGATCGTGCCCATGGAATTTCGCACGGCGCGGCGCAGATAGGGGCTGCTGCTGGTTTCGCCCACGAGCAGGGCCTGAACGCCGAAAGCGACGCAGTTGCGCACCAACGCGCCAAGATTTTCCGCGTTGGCCAGTTCATCAATGGCGACCAACAGTTTTGGCGGGGGCGTTCGGGCCAGCATTTCAGCCAGCGAAACGGGGGCCGGCACCTTCCCGACGGCGAGAATGCCCTGGAACATTGAAAAACCGACGAGTCGTTCGAGCAACTTTTTTTCCGCGAGATAAACCGTCACATTTTCCGGGCGCGCTTCGAGGAGCGGACGAAACGCCTCGAGCCATTTATCCGACAGGACGGCGGAGACAACGGCCAGGTTGCTTTGGAGCAATCGGCGAACGACTTTTTCGCTCTCGGCCACGAAGATGCCTTGTTGCTCGTGTTCGAGGGGCCTTCGGAGGGTGGCGTAGGGCCGCAATTCGGGCGCATCGAACGAGGAAATTTTTTCCACGCGGAACATCGCGCGGCCTCAAACTTTCAAATCCGCGAGCGCCGGGTCGCAGGCGTGTACAATTTTCCGGATTTTGGCGACGGCGGCTTTAAGGCTGCGGGCGCCGAAGAGGCTGGTGCCCGCGACAAAGGTGTCGGCGCCAGCGCGGGCGCAATCGGCGGCGGTTTGGAAATTGACGCCACCGTCCACGCTGAGGCGATAGCGCAAACCCTTCCCGGAGCGCCAGGCGTTGGCCTGCTGGATTTTCGGGAGGCATTCGTGGATGAATTCCTGCCCGCCAAAGCCGGGGTTGACGGTCATCACGAGGAGCAAATCAATTTTATCGAGGAACGGCAGCGCGAGCGAAATTGGGGTTGGGGGATTGACGGCCAGGCCGACTTGTTTGCCAAGCTGGCGGATTTTCCAGATGAGAGGCCCGACTTGGTCGCCCAACTCGACGTGAATAATCATTTGGTTTGCGCCCGCGCGGGCGAACGGCTCGAGCAATATCTCCGGCTTGGCACACATCAGGTGCACGTCGAAGAACAGCTTGCTCAATGGACGGATGGCCTTGACGACCTGGGGGCCAAAGGAAATATTCGGGACAAAATGGCCGTCCATGATGTCCAGGTGCAACCAGTCGGCGCCGGATTTGGAAGCACGAATGGCGTCCTTGCCGAAGGCCGCATGGTTCCCCGCGAGCAATGAAGGCGCGATAATCATCCATTTAATTTTAAGGCGGCGGCGGGGAACTTGAAACCAAAAATTGGAGTATTTGAGGGAATAATCTAAGCGGGTTTGCCATCGAGACAGCGGCGCACGGTCAAGACCAGCGTCTGCGGGTGATAGGGCTTTTGCAAGAAGTTCACTTCGGATTCGAGTTTGAAATCCTTGCCGACGACGTCCGCGCTGTAGCCGCTGGAAAAGATCACCTTGAGGTCGGGGCGATCCGTCCAGAGCGTTTCCGCCAGCTCGCGCCCGTTGACAGCCCCTGGCATGATCAAGTCGGTAAGTAATAAATGAATGTGGTCCTTATTGGCGTGCCAGAGATCAACCGCTTCGGCGCCGTTGGCGGCGGCAAGCACCTTGTAGCCATGTTTTTCCAGAACGCGCGCCACCAGTTCGCGCACCGGCTTTTCGTCTTCCACGAGTAGAATAGTTTCATTCCCGCCGCGGACGGAGAACGAGGTGGTGGGACGTTCCGCAGGGACTTCGGCCGCGCCGACGAATGGCAGGAAAACGCGGAAGGTGCTGCCCTTGCCGGGCGCGCTTTCCACCTCAACCCATCCCTGGTGCTGCTTGACGATGCCATAGACGGTGGCCAGCCCCAAGCCGGTGCCCTTGCCGACTTCCTTGGTGGTGAAAAAAGGCTCGAAGATGCGAGCCAGATTTTGCGGCGGGATGCCGCAGCCGGTGTCCGTATTGCTCACGCAAACAAACCTGCCGATGCGCGCCTCGGGCTGGCGCTGCACGTGGGACTCGTTGACGTCCACGATGGCGATGCGAACGGACAATTGGCCGCCGCGCGGCATGGCGTCGCGCGCGTTGACAGCCAGGTTCAGGAGCACTTGCCCGACCATTCCGGCGTCCGCCTCCACGATGGCCGGCGAATGGCTGTAGTTCAATTGCAAGGTCATGTCCTCTCCCAAAATGCGCCCGAGCATGTCGGCCATGTTGCCGACGATCTTGTTCATGTCCAAACGCTTGGGCTGGATCAATTGCCGGCGGCTAAAGGTGAGCAATTGGCGGGTCAACCCCGCGGCGCGCTCGGCAGCCTGGGTGATCTGCTGGGCGGAGCGCGCGCCCGGTTCATCCAGGCCCGACGACATGAGGAGCGAGGCATGCCCATGGATGACAGTGAGGATGTTGTTGAAATCGTGCGCGACGCCGCCCGCCAGTTGGCCGATGGCTTCCATTTTTTGTGACTGACGCAATTGCTCCTCCAGCCGGCGCTGCGCCGTCACGTCCCGAAACAGGCTCAACATCAGCAACGGCCGGCCCTCCACCTCGATGAAAGAATCGGTGATTTCCATGGCCACCATGCGTCCGTCGTGCAAGGTGTGCTGCTGCTGCCGTTTTTGCGAACGGCCGCGCTCGAGGAAAAATTCGCGCAGCTTTGCCAACATGTCGTCCCGGTTTTCGGACGTGGCATAGACCACCGTAAAGGGCTTTCCCTCCAGTGCGTCGGCCTTGATACCCACGAAATTGCAGTAGGCCTCGTTGACTGCCACAATGATTCCGTTTTCGTCAGTCAGCCTCATCCCGTCCACGGAATTTTCCCAGACCGAACGGAAAAGCGCCTCGGAGCTTTGCAGGGCCGCCGCCGCCGTACGGCGGTCCGTGATGTCGCGCACGTGCAATAAAAGCGCCGGCCTGCCGCCAAATTCAATCCGCCCCGCGCGCACTTCCACCGGAATCGCCCGGCCGTTCACCGTCAAGCTCTCGCCTTCCAGCCACGATAACTTGCCCGCCGCGAGCTTTTGAAAAGCTTCGCGGGCGCCTTCCTGGCGCGAAAGCGGAATCAGGTCGGTGAGGGCGTTTTTGCCGATCAATTGGTCGCGTGTCATTCCGTGCAACACACATGCCGTAAAATTTGCGTCCAGCACGGTGCTGTCCATGTCCTCGACAAAAATGGCGTCGGGGGAATTTTCGAACAAATCGCGAAAGCGGCGCTGGCTATCGCGCAGGGCCTCCTCGGCGCGGACGCGTTCGAGCGCGCCGCCGCATTGATCGGCGAGGTTCTGCAACAACCCCAAGTCGGTTTTGGAATAGGTACCGGGGCGATGATTTTGGACGAGCAGCAGGCCAATGACCTTTTCGCCCTTGCGAATCGGCGCCAGCATGGTGGCGGCGGCGTAATTGGCGGCCTGGCGGGGGTCCAAAAGTTCCGCCCCTTTTTGGATGACCCGGCGGATGAGGGCGTTGGCGGTCTTGGGCTGGGGTGAGGGCGGGACCTCCGCGCGCCGGCCTTCAATAGTCGTGATATTCAGCAACGAAGTCACTTCATCCCTGGCCGCGTCGTACAAATCGAGCGCGAAATCGGTCCAATGAAAAAGCGCTTCGGAAGCTTCGCAAATAATGCCCGCCGCCTCGGGCGCGGTCGTCGCGGAGCTGAGGCCGTGGCTCAATTTGGAAAAAGCGGCGCTTTGATGTTCGGCCTGTCGCCGCTGTGTCACGTCCATGGCCATCGTCAGCGCGGCGAAACGTTCCTGAAATTCAATCGGCGACCAGATTACCTCCACGTCAACCAACGTGCGGTCCTTTTTCTGATGTCGCCAGAGCAAACTGTGTCCAGCTTCGGGCATGGGCGACGGGATCACGCCGCCGTTTTTTCCGGGCGGGCGGAGGTCGCCGGTGGTCATGTTAAGAAATTCCTGGCGGGAATAGCCGTAAAATTGAATGGCAGCCTGGTTGACTTCCAAAAACGCCTGGGTATCAAGGTCAAAGACCCACATCGGGTTCGGGTTGGTCTGGAAAAGGAGGCGGTATTGCCGTTCGCTGTCCCGCAGGTCCTCCTCCGCGCGCCAGCGGTCGGTAACGTCGCGGCCGCTCGCCACAATGCCGTTGATTTCCGGATCGTTCAGGCAATTTTTTTCCACCAACTCCAATCGCCGCCAATCGCCGCCATGGGTTTTGTGACGAAACTGCACCTTCACGGTCCGCCCAGGGGCGGCGAGGACGGATTGAAACGCTTCGCGCGCCCGGGGTTCATCCTCCTGATGGATGCCCGCAAAGACGTCCTGACCCGTCAATTCCTCGACGGAATAGCCGAGGACATTCTGCGCGGACGGGCTGACGTAGAGAAATCTGGCGTCCCGGCTGATGATGCAAAGGATGTCGAGCGAATTTTCGGTCAGGGTGCGGAAGTATCTTTCCCGGCGCGCGAGTTCCAGTTCCGCTTCGTGCAATTTGGCGCGCTCGGCGGCTTCCTTGATAGCGCGGCGGATGGCGGAGGGGAGGCGGTCGGGTTTTTGTTTGAGGACATAATCGGTGGCGCCAGCTTTCAAGCTTTCAATCGCAGCCTGCTCGCCGATGGTGCCCGAAACGAGAATGAACGGCAGATTTGGAAGCTTTTTTTTAACGAGGGCGAGCGCATTCAGCCCGGTGAAACCCGGGAGATGATAATCCGAAATGATGATGTCGAATTGTCCATGGTCCAGGGCCTGCTCAAACTCGGCGCGGTTGCCCGCACGAACAATGTCCGCGTCAAGACCCTCGTCCGAGAGCATGGTACGGACCAGTTCGGCGAAATCCGGCTCGTCTTCCAAATGCAAAATGCGCAGGGGTTGGCTCATTCCATTTATCGGGACATATCAAAGCAGACAACGGCGTCAAAAGTAAAGCGTGTCAGAACAAAATCTTTCTGGTGACAGGCACGGAAAGACGGATGATGCCGCCAGGGGACAGCATCCGTTCATAGGGTTGACTCTGAAAGTAAAGTTTCCTCTGAAAGTAAATGGCCAGCACCGGCAGGCAATCCGTCCACTGCCGGACTTCATAGCTGCTATTGTCAAGGATAGGCGTGACAGTCAGCAGGAGGGCAAAGAGGGCGAGGACCGTAATAATGCCAAAATCCTCCGCGTCGGTGGCCGTGAGAAAGAAGACGGCAAGCATGAGGCCGCCGTTACACCAGAGGATGGTATTCAGGTGGGGATGAAGCTCCCAGGCACAGAAGCGGGTAAAGCTCGCCCAAAGCGAACCGAAGGCGCTGTGCCCGGCGGTAAAGATTGCGGGTTGGCCAAGGACGACCAAGGTGAGCACGAGCCTGACGGCGAGGCAACTCATGAATGCGACGGCGAAGAAAACGAGGCGCCGCCGCCATGGAACGGGCAGGAAGAGAAGGAGAATTGCGACGAGCGCGACGGATTCCTTGAAGATCGTTCCAAAGACAATTGCCGCAACCATCGGCCAGTAACGCTTTCCCTGCCAAAGGATAAAGGCGAGCGCCCAGAAGAACATCGCGGGAAAGTCCCAGGGAAAAATGATTACGTTGTTGTAAAAACCATTGTAGGTGCAAACTCTGATTGCATAGACTGTTCCGGCAAAGACGGCCATGACCGGAAAGATCGGCTCTTTAAGCGCGAGGACCATCAGCAGCAGGGTGGCCCCGAACCAAACCGCGTGATACGACCCGCAGGTGTCCTCGAATCCCTCGTCCGTCGTCGGATTCCAGATGTCGAGCCACATTGCCGCGCAGGACAACGCACCCACGCGGGGCTTCCAAACCGTGTTGAGCGATTTGAAATGCCCGCTGTGGATGCCGCCCTCAAGGCCTGTAAAGACGAATGGGGTGATTGCGTCCTGCCCGTGGCCACTGTTTATGGCCCACTGCCGGGTAATGTAAAAAAAGGGCACGCAAAGCGAGAGCGCGATAAAACAAGCTATGAATTTATGTCGGGTCTGGCTCATGGCTTGCTTAATTCCGCCATATCAAAGCAGACAATCGCCTCAAAAGTAAAGCGTGATGAAATATTTCCGGCATTGACATTTGGCGGCGATCGTCTAAATTTCGCGGCCTTTTGAACCAATAATATGCCCAATACGAGATCAGCCGAACGCCGGATGCGCAACAGCGCCCGGAAACAAATGGAAAACCGCGGTGTCAAATCCAATCTGCGCCGCCTTGAGAGACATTTTCGCGAGGCGATTGTCGCCGGGAAGAAGGACGACGCCGCCAAATTACTTCCCGGACTGTATTCGGCGTTCGACAAGGCGGTCAAGTTCCGGGCCCTGCCGCGCCCGACGGTCAACCGCAAGAAGTCCCGCCTGGCCGCCGCGCTGAAGTAGGCGTCATTTTTCGGCCGGTTTGTCACGCCGCGGGAACAAATTGCTCCGGCACAAGCCCATTTTTGCCAGACGAAACTTGATCCCAACGTTCAGGCAGCCGAACCCGTATTTGACGCTGCGCCGGAAATTGATGGATGACGCCTCCTTGAAGTATTTCGTCGGACAACTGACCTCGCCAATTGTGAAGCCGTGCCATAAAATTTGCGCGAGCATCTGGTTGTCAAAAACGAAATCGTCCGAATTTTTGGACAAATCGAGTGTCACCAATAGTTCGCGCGAAAACGCGCGGTAGCCGGTGTGGTATTCGGACAGTTTGGCACCCAGCAACAGATTCTCGGCCGCGGTCAAAAAACGGTTGGCGACGTATTTCCATCCCGGCATTCCGCCGCGCAACGAGTAGCCGCCCAAAATCCGGCTGCCCAGAACGCACGGATGCAATTCGTTGGCGACAATCGAAGCCATCGCCGGAATCAGTTTGGGCGTGTATTGATAATCCGGGTGGACCATGATGATAATGTCTGCGCCCGCTTCGAGCGCAAGACGATAGCAGGTTTTCTGGTTTCCGCCGTAGCCCTTGTTCACCTCGTGAACATGCACGTGGACGCCAAGCAACGACGACGCGACGGCCACCGTGTCGTCGCGGCTGCGATCGTCCACCAGGATGATTTCGTCCACGATGCCCTGTTGCAGGACTTCGTCCACGGTTTTGGCGACTGTCTGGGCCGCGTTATAAGCGGGCATTACCACGACGACTTTCTTTTTGAAATACATTTTCGGCCTGATTTTTATTCATGCTGCCGGAACCGGCAAGAAAAGGCAAACAAAGCGCGCGGCAGAGCGCCAACTTATTGTGAAGCATCAGGCGGCGAAATCGGCGATGCTTTGCCAATCTGCCATGCCATCATTCCAGAAAAGCGCGTCCTGTCCGATGGCGCCCAGACGAAGCATGTCCCGGACTTGGGACACGGTAAAAGGGCCGCTCTGTTGGCCGTCAAGGCAACATTCTGGTTGGCAGGAGGATGAACATACGGGGTCTTCCGACGGAATCACTCCGCGACGGCAAATCGTTTTAAGCGCCATCCGGCATTTATTGGGCAAATGCTTTTGGACATGACCCTGTTGTACCGCTCACACCGCCATATGAAAATTATAAAAGAGCGAAAAATTTATAACGGCGCTTTTGTGACGGCGGTTACAGGATTGATTCCAAAGCCGGGTTCGGGCTTATTAGGCGCATGGCGAAAACCCAATGGGACTTCGGCGAGTTGTTTCCGTCGGAAGCGATGCGCAAAGTCTTTTCCGTCGGCGAACTGACGGTCCAAATCCGGCGGTTGCTCGAACAACACATCGGGCAAATTTGGGTGAGCGGCGAAGTCACCAACCTCCGCCCGCAATCATCCGGTCATATTTACTTCACCCTCAAAGATGCCAATGCGCAAATCGCCTGCGTCCTGTTCCGCGGCGAGTCCGTTCCGCATCGCGAACTGATTTCCGACGGCCAAAAAATCCTGTTGCAGGGCGATTTGACGGTATATGAGGTGCGCGGGCAATATCAACTCATCGTCCGGGCGGTGGAGTTGCAAGGAGTCGGCGCACTGCAAATCCAATTTGAAAAGCTGAAGCAGAAACTCGCCGCGGAGGGTCTCTTCGCATCGGAACGCAAGCGGCCCCTGCCCCGCTTTCCGCAATGCATCGGCCTGGTGACCTCGCCCACCGGCGCGGCCATCCGGGACGTGTTGCACGTGATCCAGCGCCGGAATCCATCGCTGGAAATCATTCTGGCGCCCTGCCGCGTCCAGGGTGATGGGGCGGCCAGGGAAATCGCGAACGCCATTCAGTTGCTGAATGAATTCGGATTTTGCCCGCCACCCCCACCCGGACTACGGCCCCCCTCTCCGGCGCCCAGGGGTGGGGAAAGATCCGCCAAGCGCCAATTGGCGATTGATTTAATTCTTCTCACGCGCGGCGGCGGGTCGTTGGAGGATTTGTGGGCGTTCAATGAGGAAGTCGTGGCGCGCGCCGTTTTTGAATCGGCCATCCCGGTCGTTTCCGCCGTCGGCCATGAAATTGATTTCACCATCTCGGATTTTGTGGCAGATGTCCGGGCCGCCACGCCGAGCGCGGCAGCGGAAATCATCACTGAAGGCGTCCATTCGAGTTGCCAATTCCTGTCGCAATCCGGGGGCCGGATGCGGCAATTGGTCGGGCAACAGATGGGGGACAAACGATTGGCGCTGGGGCGCGAAGCGGGACGTCTGGCGCGGCGGCATCCGCGCGGAAAATTCGAGAACTGGCGGCAGCAGCTCGACGATTTGCATGACGATTTGTCCCGGTGCCTGAAGCAGCGAACGCGGAATTTCCAGGTCGTCCTGCAAAATCTCTCGGAGCGGTTGCATCGGATTCATCCGTCGCAAGCGTTGAAAGCGCGGCGCGGGCAATTGCGACAGATCGAACGGCGGTTGAACGCGCTGGGTCCCGAGCAGGTGCTGGCCCGGGGATATTCAATCACGATGGAGGCGGCGGGCGGAAAGGTGTTGCGAGACGCCGGCAAAATCAAGCCCGGGCAGAAATTGAAGACGCGATTGAAGGTTGGAGAGGTTGTCAGCCGGGTGGAAACTGGAGACTAGACGCAAACGCCTTTTTATTTTAGTTTGGCGGGGTGCCTAATCCGACCAGAAGCGTGGCGCAAAACGCCGGGAAAACTCCGCCGTTCGAGGAGGCGTTGAAAAAGCTGGAAGGCATCGTTGAGGCGATGGAGGCGGATGATTTGCCGCTGGAAAGCCTGCTGGCGAAATACGAGGAAGGCACGAAGCTGGTGAAAATTTGCGAGGAAAAGCTGGCGGAAGCCGAACTAAAAATTCAGCAATTGGAAAAAGATGCCGCAGGCGAGATGAAGCTAAAACCGTTGGAACCGCCGGGAGAGAGTTAATCCGCGGTGTCCGTATTGCTCAGCAGTAAAAAATAAAAGCTTATGACCCGATATCTCGACATGGTGGATGGCCCGGAACACGTCAAGAAATTGACGGTGCCGCAACTCCAGGAACTCGCCGGGGAAATCCGCGAGGAACTCATCGCCGGCCTGGCCAAGGCGGGCGGTCATCTTGGTCCGAACCTGGGCGTGGTTGAATTGACGATCGCCCTGCATCGGGTGTTCAATTCGCCGGTGGACAAATTTGTCTGGGACGTCAGCCACCAAGTGTATGTCCATAAAATACTGACCGGGCGCAAAAACCGATTTCGGACCATTCGCCAGACGGACGGTTTGAACGGGTTCGCCCTGCGGTCGGAAAGCGAGCACGACTGCTACGGGGCGGGCCACGCGGGCACGGCGCTCTCCGCGGCGCTGGGGATGGCGGCGGCGCGCGACAAACGCGGCTCGAACGAAAATGTTGTGTGCATCTTCGGCGACGCCGCGCTGACCAACGGCATTTCTTTTGAAGCGCTGAACAACATCGGGCACACCACCCGCAAATTCATCGGCATCCTCAACGACAACGAATGGAGCATCGCCAAAAACGTTGGAGCGATATCGAATTACCTCAACAAGCTCATTACGCATCCCCGCTACAATAAACTGTCCCGGGACTTTGAAGCTTTTATCCGGCGCATGCCGCGGGGCGACGTGGCGGCGGCGCTCGCGCACAAGGCGTTTGAAGGGATGAAAGGCGCGTTGACGGTGGGGATGAAACATAAGCAGGAGGTGACGCTGGATGGCGACGGCCGCGGCGGTTATGGCAGTCCCGTGTTTTTTGAGGAAATGGGCATGCGCTATCTCGGCCCGATTGACGGGCACAACCTGCCCCTGCTCATCAGCACGATGGAATTTGCCCGGACATGCGATCATCCGATTGTCATTCACATTCTAACGCAAAAGGGGAAAGGCTTTGAAGCGGCGTTGAAGCAGCCCGAGAAGTTCCACGGGCTGGGACCCTACGACGCGAAGACGGGCGAGACACCGGCTGCCAGACCCGGCGCCGCGCCCATGTACCAGGATGTCATGGGCCAGACGCTCGTAAAGCTGTGCCAAAAAAACAACACACTGGTCGGCATCACTGCCGCCATGCCCAGTGGCACCGGGCTGAAGCACCTGGAAAAGGCGATGCCGGATCGATATTACGATGTCGGCATTGCGGAAGAGCACGCGGTGATCTTTGCCGCCGGCATGGCGACTATGGGGATGCATCCCGTGGTGGCGATTTATTCCAGTTTCCTCCAGCGGGCGTATGATTGCATTCATCACGACGTATGCCTGCAAAATCTGCCGGTGATTTTCTGCATGGACCGCGCCGGATTATCGGCCAACGACGGGCCGACGCACCATGGCTTGTTCGACATTGCGTATCTGCGGTGCCTGCCGAACGTCACCGCGATGGCCCCGGCCAACGAGGACGAGTTGGCGGACATGATGTTCACAGCCACGCACCTGAATCATCCCACGTTCATCCGTTATCCGCGTGGCGCGGCGGAAGGCGTGCCCATCAAGGAGCAGCCGGAGTTGCTCGAAATCGGGAAGGCGCAAGTTGTCCAGAATTTCTCCAATACCGGCAAAAAGAAAGTCGCGCTTTTCGGACTTGGCCCGTTGAACAGCCTGGCACGCAAGGCCGCCGCGCAACTGGCGGCGGAGGGATTCGATTGCGCGGTCATCAACCCGCGGTTTACCAAACCGCTCGATGCGGGGACGCACGAATTTTTTGGCAACGCCGCCGACGTGGTGGTGACCGTGGAAGACCATACGATCATGGGCGGGTACGGCTCGGCCGTGCTGGAGTTATTCAGCGAGAAGAATGTAAGCACACCTGTCGTGCGCATCGGCTGGCCCGACCAATTCATTGAACATGCCTCGTCGGTGGACGTATTGCGCGCCCGCCACGGCCTGACGGCCGAAAACATCGTGGCCAAAGTCAGGGCGCAATTTGGCGAAGCCGCTCCCAAGGTGACGAGCTTGATTGAAGTGGCGTAATCCGGACAACTTCAACGGACTTGGAGTCTTTTATTGCACCTCCGGTTCGACCTCAATCCGTTGGCGGCTTATCGCTTTCTCAATGCGCTCGCCGGCGAGCTTCTGGCGAAGCATTAATTAATTGGCAGACCGCGTCCGACATTAGGCGAGGAGTTGCGTTCTTTTCCGGTCGGCAATTACGTGATTTTTTACGTTCCTGCGACGGATGGAATTGATGTCGTTCGCGTGATTTATGGCGGACGCGATTTGCCGGAGATTTTCCAATGATAGTTTCCTTGAGCTTTATCAATTCATCTTTCCAAATCCCTGCTTTTTGCTATTTTCCAGCTTTCGATTTTTTGAAGTGACATGGCATTAATCGTCCAAAAATACGGCGGCACGTCGGTCGGCAATCCTGACCGCATTAAAAATGTCGCCCGTCGAGTAGCGGGCTACCATTCGCGCGGCGACCAGGTGGTCGTCATCGTTTCGGCGATGAGCGGCGTCACGGATAATTTAATCAAGCTGGCCCGGGATATCATGCCGCTGCCCAACGAGCGCGAAATGGACGTGCTGCTGGCGACGGGCGAACAGCAAACCATCGCCCTCACCGCGATCGCGCTGCACGCGGTGAACATTCCGGCCATTTCACTCACCGGCGCGCAGGCAGGCATCGTCACCGACGGTGTCCACACCAAGGCCAAAATTCACAACATCACCCCGAAAAAAGTCCATGACCATTTGAAGGCGGGCAACGTTGTCATCGTTGCCGGGTTCCAGGGTGAAACTCCGGAGGGCCAAATCACCACGCTCGGCCGCGGCGGCTCGGACCTTACGGCCATCGCCCTCGCCGCCGCGCTCAAGGCCGACCTTTGCCAGATTTATACGGACGTGGACGGCGTTTATACGACCGATCCGCGCATCGTGCCGGACGCAAAAAAATTGGAGGAAATTTCCTATGACGAAATGCTGGAGCTCGCCAGCCTTGGCGCCAAGGTGATGCAGAGCCGTTCGGTGGAATTTGCCAAGAAATTTGGAGTTGTCTTTGAAGTCCGCTCCAGCCTCAACGAAAACCCCGGAACCATCGTGAAAGAAGAAACCAAAAGCATGGAAGGCGTCGTCGTCCGCGGCATCGCGCTCGATAAAAATCAGGCCAAGATCACCCTCGTCGGCGTGCCCGACAAACCGGGGGTGGCGGCGAGAATTTTCAAGGCGCTCGGCGACGCGACCGTCAACGTGGACATGATCGTCCAGAACATCAGCCACGGCGGCGGGGCGCCGGCGACGGACTTGACGTTTACGACGGACAAACCCGATTTGCTGAAAGCGCAAAAGGTGATCGAGGGGCTCAAAAAGGAGATCGGTTTCCAAGGCGCCATCACCGCCGACGAGATTGGAAAGCTTTCGATTGTCGGGGTGGGCATGAAATCGCATACGGGGGTGGCGGGGAAACTGTTCGAAACGCTGGCGCAAGCGGGCGTGAACATTGACATGATTTCCACGAGCGAAATCAAGATTTCGGTCGTCATTGACCTGGCGAAAGGCGAGCAGGCGGTCAAGGCCGTGCATGGGGCGTTTATTGGCTGAAGGGGAAATTAAAGTTTCTCCGTAGGCGTGAAGGGCAGGCCGCGTTCGCCCTTGAAAAGTTTTTTCAACCGCCGGTCGCTGGAACTGCTCTTGCGGCGATTGATACCGGGCGCGACTAATTGACTCAATTCGCGGCGATACCGCCGTCCTTTGAGCCAGTCTTCCCAACTGATCGAGCCTTTAATCGGAATTGAAGGGATTCTTGAATTTGAATTCATTTGCTACTTCGCGCACAAGCGCCTTGCACTGCTCAACATTACGATATTCCGGACGATTGGCAACCCGCAAAACTTCGTTCCAGTCCATGTTCAAAGCCCCACCCAACGCCACAATTGCCAACTCCCGCGCGCATATTAAAGCCGCCGGATTTTCCCCGGGATAATACGAAACCAACACCCGTTCCACGAGCAGGTCTTCAGGTTGCAGCACGAGGAAACTTCCGTACGGCCCTTTCACCTGGCGAAACGGCGTGTGGGAAAAACTTTCCACCGGTCCAAGCAAATCCAGATAGGTTCCGGCCACCTGCCAATTGCGCGGGCCGCCTTTTGCGCCAAGCAAACCCATGACTTCCTGGCGTTCGCGCACCGGCAGAGTCGGTTGGCCGGCGTGGCACATGTCGAGGTCGCCGGAGGCGTACGCGCCTTCCGTCAAAATCTCGATTGCCGAACCTCCCACCACGACCAGTTTCACGCCGCGTTCCGCCCAAAGCGCGCTGCACAAAGACGCCAGCTTGGCGCTTTTGAGCGTCGGGTCCCGCTCGGCGGAAATATCTTGAACGGCGTTTTTGATTTTCGCGGCATCCATGAAATTTTACATTCTGACCGCAATGTTTTTTTCCGCTAAAAATCGCTTCACCTCGCCAACTGTGTAAGTGCCGAAATGAAAAATACTCGCGGCAAGCACGGCGTCGGCCTTGCCTTCGAGAAGCACTTCGGCCATGTGTTTCAAATTGCCCGCGCCGCCACTTGCGACCACCGGCACGCCGACCGATTCGCTGATGCGCCGGGTGATGACCAGATCAAACCCCGCCCTGGTGCCGTCGGCGTCTATCGAGTTCAGAACGATCTCGCCCGCGCCAAGAGACACGGCATTCTTCGCCCACTCAATCGCGTCCAAGCCGGTGGCCCGGCGTCCGCCGTGGGAAAAAACCTCCCATTTATCCGGGGCCACTCTTTTGGCGTCAATCGAAACGACAATGCATTGGCTGCCGAACTTCTCGGCCCCCGCGTGGATCAGCCTGGGATTGGCCAGCGCGCTGGAATTAATGCTGATTTTGTCCGCGCCCGCCCGCAGCATGATGAACATATCGTCGAGGGATTTGATGCCGCCGCCGACGGTGAGGGGCATGAAACATTCGTTTGCCGTTCGCTCAATCACATCCACCATCGTCGCGCGGCCATGCGCGCTGGCGGTGATGTCGAAAAAAACCATCTCGTCGGCGCCCTGCTCGTTGTAGCGCATGGCGAGGGCGACCGGGTCCCCGACATTTTTCAACTCGCCGGCTTCGGCTTTGCCGAACTGGACGCCGCGGGTCACCTTGCCGTCATGCACGTCAAGGCAGGGGATGACACGTTTTGCAATCACGCCACCATTGAAACGCGGGTGGCGGAGCAAAGCAAATTCCAAAAATACTGGCGGGCGGCGGGCTTCACCGTTAAGCTTCACGCCTTGCATGGAAAAAACTTTCATCACCGGCGCGGCAGGCTTCATCGGCAGCAACCTGGTGGACCGGCTTCTGCAGGAAGGCAAGGCGGTCGTCGGCTTTGATAATTTTTCCACCGGGCAACGGAATTTTATCGCCGGCGCGATGAAAAATCCGCGATTCAAATTCGTGGAAGGCGACCATCTGGATTTGCCAGCGTTGACTCAGGCGATGGCCGGCTGCGACACGGTTTTTCATCTTGCCGCCAATGCCGACGTGCGTTTCGGCCTGGATCATCCCAGGAAGGATTTGGAGCAAAACACCATCGCCACATTCAATGTCCTCGAAGCCATGCGCGGCGCGGGGGTCCGGAGAATCGCCTTTAGTTCCACCGGCAGCGTTTACGGTGAAGCGGACAGAATTCCCACGCCCGAGGACGCGCCGTTTCCGGTCCAAACGTCGCTCTATGCCGCGTCCAAAATTGCCGGCGAGGGCCTGATTTCATCGTATTGCGAAGGATTCAAATTCGAGGGATATATTTTCCGGTTCGTCTCGATACTCGGCGAACGGTACACGCACGGCCACGTTTTCGATTTTTATAAACAACTGCTCGAACACCCCGGAATGCTCAAAGTTCTAGGCGACGGCACACAACGCAAATCGTATCTCTACGTGCAGGATTGCGTGAATGCGATTTTGCACGTGATGAACGCCGGCACGGCAAAAAAAGCCAGACACGGCGTCGAGGTTTATAATCTCGGCACGGATGAATTTGTTCAGGTTCGCGACTCCATCCGGATTATTTGCGGGGCGTTGGGCCTGAAACCGCAACTCGAGTATTCCGGCGGCAATCGCGGCTGGGTTGGCGACAATCCGTTCATATTCCTCGATACCAGGAAAATCCGGGCCACGGGCTGGAAGACGTCGCTGACGATTGAACAGGGGGTCCTACGCACGCTCCAATGGTTGCAACAGAACCAGTGGGTCCTCGAACGCCGATGAGAATCGTCCTCGCAGGCGCCAGCTCGGGCATCGGCATATTCCCCCCTGCTCAGCCGCATCCGGCGGCGACGAGGTCTGCCGCCGCGCGCGCGCCGCAAACCGGCTTGAGGTTTACCAGGCCGGATGCATGGGTGACATTCTTGTCAGGCACGGCGACAGGGCGGTGCGATGCAATTCCAATAATACTGGCGGGCGCGGGGCTTCCCACTTAAACTTCGTCTCTTGCATGGAAAAAAATTTGTCAGAAGCGCGCCGGTGCCGGTTTATTGGCTGGTATTGTTTTTCTTCGGAAAAACTTCAGGGCATAGGTGCGGGCAGCGCCCGGCGCAGCCACCTTTTTTCTTCAACCTGGCTGGAGTTCCTGAAACAGCACCGGAACGCGCCGCCGGCCGATGAACCGTCATTTCCATGAGCACTCCCCCACCTTCCCCGACGCGGCCCCGGCTGGTTTGTTTCGTAAATGATATTTACGATGAAAGCATCGCCGGCGGGGACATTTATTTTTACTTCACGGCTTCGGCCGCGATTGCGGCCGGATATCCCATCCATTTTTTCGGCGGCCATGCGCTCGTCAAATATCTGGAGCGCTGGCGCCTGCCCAAAAATCTCACCCTGACCGATTCCGGCCCCGGCCGGCTGGGCGACGTTTCCAAACTTCCCGGACAATTCCGGTTGTTATTCGATTTTGGCCGGCGGATGATCGGATCATTTCGGCGTCTGAAGGAGATACAGCCGGACGACATCGCCTACTCCATGTCCGACTTTTGGTTTGACGCCATTCCGCTGATTCATTGCCAGGCGCGCCGGAAGATTCTTGATGTAGGCATGATGGCCCCGACATTCAGGCAGGTATTGTTTCGGCAACGGGCGGATGTGACGGCGCTTCGGTTGACGTCGTTCTATTTCTGGTTGAGCCACCAGATATCGTTGCGTTGGTTTCGGCGTTGCGCGGGGGGAATTGTCACGTACTGTCATCCCGATATTAAGAATTATCTGCTGGGATTCGGCTACCGCGAATCGGATTTGTGGTATGTGCCGAACGGCAGCGACGCGGTGACGTCCGGGCGTATTTCTCTGCAACCGAAAGAATTTGATGTTGCCTGGACTGGCCGGGTGCATCCGCAGAAGGGAATTGACGATTTGTTGGGGACGTTTGCGTGGCTCAAACAACAGATGCCTGATTTCAAGGCGATCGTCATCGGCAACAGCAAAAAGTGGCTTGAGCCGGTGTGCCAACAAATGGGCCTGTCGGAAAACGTCACCTTCAGCGGTTTGGTATCGGAAGAGGAAAAATTCCGGTTGCTCAAGAGCAGCCGCCTGTTTCTGATGCCCAGCCGGTATGAAAGCTGGGGAATCGTGGTGGCGGAAGCCCTGGTTTCGGGCGTGCCGGTGCTGGCTTACAAACTGGACTGTTACCCGGCGGTATTCGGAGATTTTGTGCGATACGTCACTCCGTTCGACTCGGACGCGTTCAAACGCGCGGCCGAAGACGAGGTGCGCAAACAACGTGCCGGACAGAATTACCTGGCGTCAATGGACTGGCCGGCGATGAGGGAAAAGTTAAGCTGGGAAACGACGCAAAAGAGCTTTTGCAGCCTGCTGGAAACGTTGTCTGAAAAAACATTATGATCATTTCCCGTTCTCCCTTGCGCGTCACGTTCGGCGGCGGCGGCACCGATTTGCCGTCGTATTACGAAAAATTCGGCGGCTTTCTCATTGCGGCTGCCATTGACAAATACGTCTATATCACCCTGCACGAGAATTTCACGTCGGACCTCATCGTGAAATACTCGCGGCTCGAACGCGTGGCCGATGCCACGAAGATCGAGCACCCGATCATCCGGGAAGCCCTGGCGATGCTCGAGGTGGATGGGCGCGGCCTCGAATTGACCTCCATGGCGGACATTCCGGCCGGGACCGGACTGGGTGCCTCCGGCAGTTTCACGACCGCGTTGCTGAAGGCGTTGCATGCGCTCAAAAGGAACCTGGTCCATCCCGCCGACCTGGCCGAGCAGGCGTGCGAAATCGAACTCGACCGTCTCAAGGAACCGATTGGCAAGCAGGACCAATATATCGCCGCATACGGTGGGGTGACCTGCTTCAAATTCCTGGAGAACGGAAAAGTGGAAGCGTGGCCGCTCAAGCTTTCCGACGAAACGCGCGACAATCTTGAAGACAATTTGCTTCTCTTTTTTACCGGTTATTCGCGAAGCGCGTCGGCGATTTTGAAGGAGCAGGACCAAAAATCAAAAACGGACGACCCGGCCATGATTGAGAATCTGCACTTTGTGAAGGAGCTTGGGATGCAAAGCCAGGCGGCGCTGGAAAGCGGCAACTTGCGCGAGTTTGCGCATTTGATGGACGTGCATTGGCAGCGGAAGAAACAGCGGAGCAGCGGCATGAGCAATCCGAAAATCAACGAATGGTACGACCTCGCCATTGCCAACGGCGCCCTCGGCGGCAAACTCATCGGGGCGGGCGGCGGTGGATTTCTCGTGTTCTACACCGAAGACAAAGCCCGGCTGCGCCATGCCATGCGTTCGGTTGGTCTCAAGGAAGTCCGCTTCCGGTTTGATTTCGAGGGAACAAAACTCGTGATTTCGTGAAAAAGGGGACTTGGCAAATGACGAATTGATTTGATAATTCCGCTGAACCTGCCGCCGATGGCTGGACATTCATGCGAAAGTTGGTATCCGCATGCTGTTCCCTCTCCGCTCCCATCGGATGGGAGAGGAGAGGGTCAAGGTGAGGTGAGGGTCCCCACGGTTCGTGGGGAGGAAGCTTGAATGGCTATAAACAATGACATCCACGAATCAGACTGACGGGCGCGCGATTCCTTCTCCCCCATCGGGGGAGAAGGCCAGGATGAGGGGGCGCGTTCCGCAATACGGCAAATACTGGACACGCGCGGCAAACGCCCGTGACTTTGCACGCCAACTTCGCAAACAATCCACTGATGCAGAGAAGCGGCTCTGGCGTTTGCTGCAATCCTCTCCCCCGATGGGGGAGAGGAAGCTTGAACAGCGGATGCACAATCCGGGGAGGCGATGATCATGGGCATTCTGCTTTCTCAAATTCCCGTGGCCATCCTGGCCGGCGGCCTGGCCACGCGCCTTCGGCCGATCACCGAGAAAATCCCCAAATCGCTGGCGCCGGTAGCCGGCAAACCGTTTCTGGCGCGGCAACTCGAATTACTCCACTCGCGCGGGATTCGCCGCGCCGTTTTGTGCGTGGGCCATCTCGGTGAAATGATTGAGCGGGACTTCGGCGATGGCGCGAGCTTTGGTGTCAAATTGGATTATTCCTTCGACGGCCCGAAATTACTTGGGACCGGCGGCGCCATCAAACGGGCGTTGCCGCTGCTCGGCGAAGAGTTTTTTGTGCTCTACGGCGATTCGTATCTGCCGGTTGAATACCCGCCGGTGGCGGAATTTTTTCAGGCCAGCGGCAAGCCGGCGTTGATGACGGTTTACCGGAACGAGGGAAAATTCGACACCAGCAACGTGGTCTTTGCCGACGGCGAAATAAAAATTTACGACAAGAAATTGAAGTTGCCGGAGATGCATTACGTTGACTACGGCCTCAGCATGTTAAGGCCCTCTGTTTTCGAGCATTACGGCGATGGACAGGCTTTTGACCTGGCCGAACTCATGGGCCGGCTCGCCCGGGAAAAAAATTTGGCCGGCTACGAGGTCCATGAGCGGTTTTATGAGATTGGTTCGCCGACGGGTTTGGCGGAGTTGGAAAGAATTTTGCGGAGGGCTTGACGACGCTTGCCAGGCAAGCGCGGGTGCTACAGAAAAAGACTTGCGCCGCCGTGTGATTAGGCCATAGGGTTTTTTTATTCGATATGGACCAGCCAGATGTCATTGTTTCTTCGATAGCCGGGGTGCTCCAAGTGATCGTTGCGGTTTGGGCGTTTCGGTTGACGAAGATATTTGGGACGACGCAGGTGGGCTGGTCGCTTTTCACCGCGTTTTCGCTGCTGGCATTGGCGCATTTGATTGAGTCAACGTATGAATTCTCCACCGGAATTCAGCCGGTGATCGAGATTCAGGTGGTTTATGCGCTGATCTCGCTGTTACTGCTTGTGGGCCTGGCCCACATTGAAAACGTGTTGAAGGAACGGCAGCGGATGGAGCGCCAGGCGAAGAAACTGGAGTTGATTGGCCAGGTGACCGCGGGTGTGGCCCACGATTTCAATAATATTCTCACTGTCCTGCATGGTTATGCCGATCTTTTGGCTCCCAAACAACAGGACCCGGATTCAAAGGAACAACTCAGACAAATCTTACTGGCCGTGAGCCGCTGCGGGAATTTGAACCGGCATTTGCTGTTGTTCAGCCGCCGTCAAGAGACGCAGATGACAGCCTTGGATATGAATACGGTGGTCAAGAATCTGGTTCCCATGTTGCGGCGAATGATTGACGAAAATGTGAATCTCAAAGGCGACTATGGTTCCGTAGAGCCGACCGTGAAAGCGGACATCATCGAGGTGGAACAGATCATCATGAATTTGGCCGTCAACGCGCGCGATGCCATGCCCAATGGCGGCATCTTAACCATCGGCGTCGGGGCCGTGACCGTGGACGAAGCCCAGGCCAGGCGCTGGCGCGGGGCCCGAAGCGGTGAATTTGTCTGTTTGCGGGTCAATGACACGGGGACAGGCATGCCCCCACACGTGATGAGCCACATCTACGAACCATTCTTCACGACCAAAGGCGCCGGCAAAGGCACGGGGCTGGGGCTGGCCACGGTTTTTGAAATTGTCCAACGCTATGCCGGCTGGATCGAGGTGCGCTCGAAGGTTGGACGGGGAACGGAATTCAAGGTGTATTTACCCGCCGTATCTCGTGAGGAGACAGAGATGCTAAGAAAACAAGATGCCCAGCCGGTGGTCGGCGGCAGCGAAACGATCTTGCTGGTCGAAGACGAAGGGCCGCTGCGAGAATTGACGGGGCTGATATTAAAACAAAAAGGTTATCAAGTGATTGAAGCCGATTGCGGGTCAACGGCGTTGAACGCCTGGGACCTGAAATCTTCCGAGATCAATGTATTGGTGACGGACATTGTGATGCCCGGTGGAATGTCCGGGTATGATCTCGCTGATCACTTGAAGAAAGCCAAACCCGGTCTGGGGGTGGTGTTCACGTCCGGCTACGAGGTTCAGCGGACGGGCCAAGGCCCGAAGTCAGTGGCGGGATCGGCATTTGTTCCCAAGCCCTACACGTCGAACGAGCTTCTCCGCGCCGTCCAGGCCTGCCTGACAGATCGGGATGGAAGGCAAATTTCCGCCGCCGAAGTGGCGGCCGGAGTCGGAGAGACGCGGAAGGTTTAAGGGCATTGCCGGGGTGATTTGGAATGGCCACTCCCGGACGGACGCGCTCACCAACCCGCTTGCCGTCGTGGAGTGCGGCGGCAAGCGTAGCGCGACGCCGCTTTGGGGAAGGCCCTGGAAGTTCGGGGAGACCTTGAAATGCGGAAGTGGATCCCAACTCGAAAGCGGTGTCAGCCCCATCCTCCGCCAGCCACCGCACTCCACGACGCTATCGCGTTTAACGGAGCCTTTCGCAGATTCATGGTCCCAATGCGCGGCAAAAAAGCCGTGGAGGCTTCACATGAATCCAAGGGACCCACACCCTGACCCTCCCCTCCCATCCGATGGGAGCGGAGAAATAGAGAGAGACACCGCGGAAGCCATCCACGCAAACCGGGCTTTCATTTTTGATGGGAAACCAGCAATATGAAGACCCCATGAGTTTTGCAAAAGATTTTCTCGCGGAGACGCAGCAGGTAACGGCGCAGTTAAACCCGGACGCCATCGAAAGATGCGCGGATGAATTGGCCAGGATACGGGAACGAGGCGGACGGCTTTTCATTCTCGGGGTGGGCGGCAGCGCGGGAAACGCCAGCCACGCCGTCAATGATTTCCGAAAGATCTGCGGGTTCGAGGCCTACGCGCCGACGGACAATGTGTCTGAATTGACGGCGCGCACCAACGACGAGGGGTGGGCCAGCATCTTTGTCGAATGGCTGAAAGGCTCGCGGCTCAATGCCAAAGATGGCCTGCTGATTTTCTCCGTGGGCGGCGGCAACGTGGAAAAAAACGTCAGCCCGAACCTGGTCAGCGCGATTCAATTGGCCAAACAAGCCGGCGCCCCGGTCATCGGCGTGGTGGGACGCGACGGCGGATATACGGCGAAGGAGGCGACGGCGTGCGTGATTGTGCCGACGGTGAACCCGTTGCATGTGACGCCCCATAGCGAGGCGTTTCAGGCCGTGGTCTGGCATTTGCTGGTGTCGCATCCGAAGTTGAAGGTGGCGGAGACGAAATGGGAGTCGGGGAAATGACTAATGACTAAACCATAATGACTAATTAATTTCCAAGGACTAAATCCTAATTTTAGTCATTAGTCATTCGCGCGCGCCATGCCTGCAAAAAAGACAATTAATCAGAGCAACCTTGCATCGGCCGCCGCCAAAGCGCAGTCGCGCGCCCGGGCGGTTTTTCTGGACCGCGATGGAGTCATCAACCGCGCGTTGGAACGGGAGGAGAAGCCGTATCCGCCGAGGAATCTGAGCGAATTTGAATTTCTTCCCGAGGTGCCCGAGGCGTGCGCCAGATTGAAGGCGGCCGGGTTTTCATTGATTATAGCCAC
>DATJSQ010000052.1:0-8854 GCA_035503995.1 Verrucomicrobiia bacterium
TGGTCATGTCCCCCCCTCTTGTTTCAGTAGTGATTCCGGCGTTCAACCGCGCGCATTGCGTCGGTGAAGCGGTGGAAAGCGCATTGGCGCAGACCTTCAAAGACTTTGAAATCGTCGCGG
Source organism: Verrucomicrobiia bacterium (assembly GCA_035503995.1). Lineage (GTDB taxonomy): Bacteria > Verrucomicrobiota > Verrucomicrobiia > Limisphaerales > UBA11358 > UBA11358. The sequence continues at coordinate 121 of DATJSQ010000052.1, forward strand.
TAGATGACGGGTCGGCGGACGGGACGGGGGAAATCCTCAAGAAATTTGGCGGCGCGCTCCGGGTGCTGCGGCAGGAAAACCGCGGCGTGGCCGGCGCCCGGAATGCCGGCATCCGGGCGGCCCGTGGAAAATGGGTGGCATTTTTGGATTCCGACGACCGGTGGCATCCGGAGAAGCTCGAGAGTCAAATGGCTGTTCTGGAAAAATACGGGGCGAAAATTTGTTTTACGCGGAGCATCACGACGGGAGGCGAGCGATTGCAGGACATCGAATTTGTTTCGGCGAACCTTCGCGAGCCGGGGGTGTATTATGTGGAAGAGGCGGCGGACGCCGTCTGCCTCTCGCCGCGCCATCCATTAATCCAGACGATGATAGCGGAAAAGGAACTGCTCGAACGCGTCGGCATGTTTGACGAATCGTTTCACGCCGCCGAAGACGCCGAGATGATTTTCCGGCTGTCATTTCTATCGGGATTCGCCTATGTGGACCGTGCGCTGACGACGATTTTTGAAGATTCGGCGAACAGCCTGACCTACAGCGTAAAGCTGGATTCGATGGGGCGGCGGAACCAATCCTACCTGCGGCTTCTTGCGGAAATGTATTGGCGCCTGATAGACGTCTCTCCCGATAAGATTGGCGTCGTGCGCAAACGCCTTGGATATTTCATGTCGCGCCGCGCGGAAATTGCGTGTGCCGCCGGCCAATGGCCCGTGGCGCGCGCGCTGGCGTGGGACGGACTATTTTTTGCGGGGAATTTTCGCGATCTGGCGCGGTGCGCCGGCATATTACTTTTTCCGGCCTGGTTGCGCCATCGCGCCCGGAAGAAATGGCCGGCATCGGACGATCGGGAGGCTCGACGGCGGAATTGTCCCCGCCCAAACGATTGGGAGGGACGGGGACTACAAATCCCCGATGTTCAGCCGCGGAACGAAGTGGCCGGGTTGAATGATTGAAAATGGCATTGCGTTCATCCGCAGAATACACGAAACGATATTTGCTCCAGGGAATGGATATGATTCTGGTTTTGGGAGCCGGCAGTTACATCGGGAGACTCTTTTGCGCGGAATTGCGGCGTCGCGGGCGCGATTTCACGCTGGTGGCTGCGAAGGATTATACAGACTTTGACACGCTGTTCGATTGCATTCGCAAAACAAACCCCGAGTTTATCATCAACGCGTCCGGGTGTTGCGCCGGCGCCGACTGGGACGTTTGCGAATTGGCGCGTGAGGAAACGCTTCATGCCAACACGATTTTGCCGCATATCATCGCCAAGGTCTGCCTGATGACCAATACTGCCTGGGGGCATATCTCGTCGTGCGCGATTTATTGCGGCGCGAAGGTCGCGAGCGAAGAGGGATTGGTGGTTGAAAAGAGAATGAATGGCAACGAATTGCTCCGGTTGCTCGCGGCAAAGCCGGAGCGCGTCCATGGCTATAGCGAACTGGACGAGCCGAATTTCTCCTTTCGCAACATTCCGTGCAGTTTTTTCAGCGGCACGGCGGCCCTGGGCGAAGAGGCCATTCGCGGCATTGGCGCCAACTACATCTGGCGGCTCGGTCTGCCGTTCAATGAGCGAGACGAGCCGGAGAACATCCTTCACCGGCTCCAGAATGACGAAAAAATTTATCCGGGGGTGAATCCGCTTTCGCACACGGATGATTTTGTGCGCGCCTGCCTGGATTTGCGGGAATTGCAGGCGCCCTACGGCATTTACAATGTGGCGCATCCCGGTATTGTGACGACCCGCCAAATCACGGAAATGCTGGCCAAAATCCTCAAACCGGGTCGGGCACTTGAATTTTGGGAGGATGAGGCCGAGTATTATCGGGACGGGAAGCATGCCCTGCGGCCGAATTGTGTGGTGGACGTGTCCAAATTGGCGGCAGTGGGCATCGTGTTGCGGCCGGCGGCGGAAGCGGTGGAGGATTCATTGCGCCATTGGAGCGCGGCACCGTTTTCCGAGGAACTGCACAGGGCGGCAGCTTAGGCGGCGACGGGGGAGTGCCGCCGTGACGAAAGGAAGGTCAAGCGTTCCCGGGAACCGCCTGGTGATTGGATAACCGGCAAAACCCGGGGGTGACATTATGAAACCAAAAAAGAGCGGCTCCGTTTTTGTCTGTAAGAATAAATTTTTGCCTCCGATCTTCGGCCTTTTCGTTTTAAGCCGGGCCGCCCATGCCCAAGCGATCCAATACCAGTTGGCGCAACCCGAAATGGTTCCCGTAGAATCCCAGTCACAGCAAATGATGACCAACGAATTCCAGGTCTTTGCGCCGCCCAAGGCGGCCCCCATGCCCCGTCCCTACGAGCCATTCCGGATTGATGACATTGTGTTCATGCCGCACATGGATTATCAATTCATCGTGGCCCACGGTCTTTTGGCCGCCCCCGGAGACACCGAGAATACGACCATCCAGCAATTTTCCCCGGGGCTTCTGATTGACCTCGGAGACCACTGGGCCGTGGACGACACCGTCACCCTGGACGATTATTCCAACAAGCGATTCGGGAGCGACTTTAACAATGCTCTGACCGTCGCCGGGCAAACGGTTTATACCGATTGGACTTTTGGATTTGAGCAACTGGCCGACTACTCATCGGCGCCGCTGATCGAACTCGCGCAACAAACCGACGTCCAGACCTATTCCACCATCGTGACGGGCCACCATGAGGTGAGTGACGATGTCTCAATGGATTTGCAGGCCGAACAAGACCTGTATTTCGTCAGCGGCGGCTTTCAAAACTCGCGTGATTGGACCACTCTGGATTGGTTGAATTACGATTTTGCGCCGAGGCTGAACATCGGCATTGGCGGCGGGCTGGGATATGTCAATGTGGATTTTGGCGACGACCAGACGTATGAGGAACTGATGGGACGCCTCAACTGGCGGCCGACGGATAAAATCAGTTTTCAATTAAACGGAGGGGCCGAAGAATGGGAATATCTCGGCATCGGCGGGGGCGCGCTCTTCAATCCTGTCTTTGGCGGCTCGATCCAATACCAACCCGTCGAAGTTACTTCGATTTATTTCAGCGCCAGCCGCGGCATCCAGGAATCGTATTACCGCGGGGAAGTCAACGATATCACGACCCTTGAGGGGGGGATCAGCCAGCGATTTTTGCAGCAGTTCTATGTCGGCCTGAATGGCGGCTACCAGCTCAACCAATATATTGTCCAGGGCGACACGACGGCGAGCCGCACGGACAATTATTACTATGTCGGCGCGCGTCTAAGCCATTCGTTTCTTGAGCGGGGCACCGCCTCTGTCTTTTACGAATACAGCCTGGATAATTCTTCCGCGCCCGGATTCAGCTACCGTGGCCCTCAATTCGGGGTCGAACTCGAATATGCCTTCTAAAGGGGAAATGAAGGATGAAGAAAGCTGACAACGCACTCTGTCCTTGGAGCGTGGGTCTGTGACCCGCGGCAACATCCGACTTATCGGTCCAATCCATCCCATTCAATTGGCATTTGCCAATCATCAACCGCCAAACGGCAATCTTCAATGAATCCATGCTTCTGGAACAAACACCTGAATTAGGCGATCGAGACCGCGAGATGGCGCTCGGGCCATTATCAACGGCGGAAAAGGGGCGGGGAACCGCCAGGCGATTGCGGCTGGCCGGATTTTTTGCGGCCGTGAGCGTGCTGGTCCTTTGTTTTTGGGTTCCAATTGTCCGCCTGCTGCAGCTCGCGGGGGGGGATGATTTATATTCCGACATCCCGCTCATTCCGTTAGTCAGCCTTTATTTCGTCTGGCGGCAACGAGACAGGTTACCGCGTAATTTCAGACCCTCCGCTGGTCCCGCGGCATTTTTTTTCGCCGCCGGCGCGGTGACCGTGGGTGTTTACCGGCTGGCGTCTTTTTCCAGTCCAATGGCGATTGCGAACTATCTGGCCATGAACCTGACGGCGATGTTGTTTTTTCTTATTGGGATCTGCTTTGCCTTTTGGGGTGGGGAGTGCATGCGCCGGCTGGCATTTCCAGCCGGTCTGCTGGTGTTTACCATTCCATTTCCGGATTTTCTGCGGCAGGTTTTGGACACGTTTTTGCAGGATGGCTCGGCGGTGGCGGCGGGATGCTTTTTCAGCGCATCGGGGATGCCCTATCTGCGGGAGGGCGTGAATTTTGAATTGCCGGGGATCCATTTGCAAGTGGCGCCCGAGTGCAGCGGCATTCATTCCAGCGTGGTGTTATTGATCATGAGCCTGATCGCCGGGGCGCTGTTTCTGCGTTCACGGTGGCGGCGGACGGCGCTGGCGCTGGCGGTAATTCCGCTGGGACTGCTCCGGAACGGGTTCCGAATATTCGTCATTGGTCAACTGTGCGTCCATTACGGGCCGCAAATGCTGGAGTCACCGATCCACCGCCATGGGGGGCCGCTGTTTTTTCTTCTGTCGTTAATTCCATTTTTTACGCTGCTGCTTTTTTTAAAAAGGAGCGAGCGAACCGATCCCAAACCCGCAACCAGAAAAAAGTTATGAGAAAATTCAATCTAATCCTCACGTTGTTTGCCGCCGCCACGCTGGGGCTGGCCAACGCCGGCTGCTCTTCCGGCGCCAAAAGGACGTATCACGCCGAACGCGGCGATCACTATTTCAAAACCGGCCAACTGGCCCAGGCCGAAATTGAATACCTGGGCGTCCTGCGCTACGATGCGGAGAACGCGCACGCTTACGGCCAGCTCGGGCTGATCTATTACGAAGAGGGCCGTTCGCAGCGCGCCGAGCCTTTCCTCTATAGGGCCAGCCAACTGGACACGAATAATCCGCGGGTGTGCCTGACCCTGGGACAAATTTACCTGAACATCGGGCGCTCGACGGACGCGTGGAACGAGGCGCAGATGGTGCTGGGAAAAAGGCCACGGGATCCGGGGGCGCCGTTGCTTCTGGCCGAAGCGGCCGCGCCCGGTGAAATTGCCGCGGCCCGGGCGCAGTTGCTGTTTCTGAGCCACAATGGCGACAGCGCTCCGCTGGAAACGGCGCTGGGACTGCTCGCGGCCCGCCAGTTGGATTTTCAAACGGCGGCAAAGGATTTCAAGGCGGCCCTCGTCCTCGACCCAAAATCCGCCGATGCGTATTCGGCGCTGGGAAATCTTTTTTGGACACAGGGCGATTTAAAAAGCGCGGAATCCGCGTTTCGCACGGCGGCGGACCTATCCGCGCCGCGTTCGCCGGAGCGATGGCAATTCGGGGAGTTTGAACTGCAAACGGGCAAAGCCGACGAAGCCGAAAAGGCCTTCCAGGAAATGACCGCGGAGACGCCGGATTACATTCCCGGGTGGCTTGGCCTGGCACAGGTGGCGCTGGCGGAAAAGAAATTCGACGATTGCGGCGCGGCGCTTGGGAAGGCGCTAGACCGCGACGCCGAAGATTTCAACGCCTTGATGTTGAAAGGCCAATTGGATTTGGCTGAGGGCCAGATCAAGCCGGCGATCCAGGAACTCCAAAGGCTTGCCGGGATTTATCCGCAAGCGCCGCGTTTGCGTTATGAGCTGGCCCTGGCTTATTTTGCCAATGCGGAAACCGACAAAGCGGTGACGCAATTGAACGCGGCGGTGAATCTGGACCCGGATTTTGCGGATGCCAATTTTTTGCTGGCCGAAATTGAAATCAAGAACGGCAACGCCGATTCGGCCGTGGCTTTGCTCAAGACCTTTGTCCAACGCAAGCCGCAAATGGTCCAGGCGAAATTGTTGCTTGCGGACGCCTGCCGGGTGGAGGGCGATTTCAACGGCGCTCTCGACATTTACCGCGATTTGGAGAAGACCTCACCCCGGAATCCTGAAATCCCATTGTTAATGGGATCAACGTTCATCGAACAAAAAGACGATGCCGACGCGCGGCTGCAGTTCAACCATGCCCTGCAGATTGCTCCAGACAATCCGACCGCGCAGGAGGAACTGGTGGAATTGGACTTATCGGAAAATGAATTTGCCGCCGCGACCGCCGAGGCGGACGATTTACTGCGAAAAGATCCCGCCTTGCCGGACGCGCACGTGCTCCTGGCAAAAATATACCTGGCGCAGGCCCAAACCAACGACAGCGAGGCCGAATTGTCCAAAGCCATCGCCTTGCATCCGACCGGCCAGTTGCCGTATTTGTTGCTGGCGCAATTGCAACACAGTTCGGGGGACGATCAAAATGCCCTGGCGACACTTGACGCGGCATTGGCGAAAAATCCAACTGACACCGCGACGTTGATGCTCGACGGGGAAATCCAGACGGCAGCGAATAATGACCAGGCAGCGGCGGACGAATATGAAAAGGTGATTGCGGAGGATCCGCAGTATGTCCCGGCGCTCAACAATCTGGCGTGTCTCTACGCCCAAAATCCCGGCGAGGTGGACCGGGCGCTTGACCTGGCGCAGCAGGCGCGGGAGTTGCGCCCCAGTGATCCTGCGATTGAAGACACCCTTGGCTGGGTCCTCTTCAAAAAAGGACAGTTTTTGTCGGCGGAAAAGTTGTTGCAGGACAGCGCCGGTCAATTGGCTCAAGCGCCCGAAGCGCAATATCACTACGCCATGGCGGCGTACATGGAGGACGATGAGGTCAACGCGCGCAACGCCTTTCAAGCGGCGCTCCAGGCCGGCGGAAGTTTCCGGGCCAGAGATAATTGCAATCGCTGCCTGGCCACGCTGGCGATTGATCCCAAATCCGCCGGCGACGACGTTCGGGCGAACCTTGAAAAAGACCTTGCAGAAACGCCCGCGGATCCTGTGGCGCTGGACCGATTGGCAGCGATTGATCAAATGAGAGGAACACCGGAAAAGGCCATTCCGTTTTGCGAAGCGGCGCTCCAAGCCAATCCGCAAAGCGTGCGGGCGATGATGTTGCTGGCGGAATTGGACGCCAACAACGATCCGGCAAAGGCCTTTGAACTGGCCAAACAAGCGTATCAATTGAAGCCGGACGACGAAGAGGTTTGCCATACGTTGGGCCGGATGGCCTATTTGAACGGCAACTATCAGTGGGGATACAATCTTTTGCAGGACGTGGCGCAAAACCAGCCGGAAAATCCGCAAAGCCAGTATGATTTTGCCGAAGCGGCTTTCAGCGTCGGCAAACTGGACGACGCGCTTGCGGCGATGAACAGCGCCACCCAGGCGGGCCTTTCAGGCAAAGAGGCTGATGATGCCAAAAACTTTGCCACGCTGATTCCACTTTTCCAAAATCCTGACAAAGCCGCGGCGGCTGAATCACAAGTTCAGCAAATTCTGGCCGGCAATCCCGACGATGCGCCAGCGCTTCTGGTGCAGGCGGTGATTGATTCGCAAAAGGGAGACACCGTTGGCGCGGAGCAGAACTATAATAAAGCGCTGGCCCGTTTTCCCGATTTGGCGCCGGCGCAGAAGAACTTGGCCATACTTTACGCGCAAAATCTGGAGGACCCGGACAAGGCCTATTCACTCGCGATGAAAGCGCGGGAGACGTTCCCGGACGATCCGGACCTGGCGAAGGCGCTGGGCATGATTGTCTTCCAAAAAGGAGATTACGCCCGGGCCGTTACGCTGCTGGATTCGATCAGCGATTCGAAAAGCGCAGACGCCGAACTGTTTTATTGTCTGGGCATTTCGGAATATCACCTGAAAAATTATGCCGCCAGCCGGACCTCACTCGAGCGATCGCTTGGCCTGAACCTCGGTGGCCAGCAGGCAAGTGATGCGCGGGAAACTCTCGCAGAACTGAAATGACCCCACCCGTCGGAAAAGCTTACGGTTTTACAGTGCTGAAAACAGCAGAGATTGCATAACAGGTTTAAAATCATTGTTTTATGGCGACCGTCCTTCTGGAAAGCTGTTGGCATTTTCTCTGCTAAGAATCAAACCGTGACGATTGCAAAATACAACAAAGCAAAAACAAAGGAAAAAGAGGTATGAAAAATAAATGGGTAACAATGACGGCGGTTGCAGCGGCCGTCTTTTGTCTGGAAGGAGTTGCGAACGCAATTCCGATCTCAGGCGACATCACGTTTGCGGGCGGCGTCACACTTGACACCGATTCTGCGGAAACGGCGACGGAGGTGACGGCCTGGACAGGGGCGGGCGGGGTAGGCTCGCCGGTGGTGATCAGCGCGAGCCAGAGCTTTTCCGGACTCGCGGACAGTGCGGCAACATTCACGGCGCCGTGGTTCTTCAATTCGGGCGCAGTCGCCAGTCTTTGGAGCGTCGGCGGTTTCACATTCGATCTGACTTCGTCGCACATTGTGTTCCAGGGCGGCAGTCCTGCGGGCGTATTGGTTGACGGAATCGGCATAGTCACGGGGCCGGGTTTCACTGCGACACCGATGGATTGGAGCTTTTCCGTGACCGATCCTTCGGCGTCCACCACCTACGGGGCGATCTTTTCGTTTCAAGCCGCGGGTGGCAGTGTTCCGGATGGCGGAACGACGGCAATGTTGCTGGGCACGGGAATTCTCGGGCTTGGCCTGCTGAAAAAATTGATGCTGGCTTAATCCAAACGGCGTTCAATCCGATTTTGGACAGGAAAATTTTCCTGTCCAAAATTTCGTTTTTCATATCGCGCCTCGACGGAGCGTCTCGGCGCGATTGGGCGTAACCGCATGAACCTGATTGCGATTCCTTTCTTTGTCGGGGCGATTGTTTCCGGAGCGCTGGCGTTTGTGGTGGGCTGGCGCGAACGCGGCACCGCGCACCGTTCCTTCGCGGCCGGGATGTTCGTGTTGGCCATGGAAAGCCTGGTCAACGGATTGGCGGCCGAGGCTGCTTCGGT